>NZ_CP081006.1:0-311290 GCF_022317005.1 Mycobacterium sp. IDR2000157661 | reverse complement strand
ATCTTCACCATCACCGCGTCGACGGCGGGCAACATCACCGGTCCGGCGATCTCGGTCTCGTTCGTGCTCGCCGCGATCGCCTGCGGGCTGGCGGCGCTCTGTTACGCCGAGTTCGCCTCGACTGTTCCGGTGGCGGGGAGCGCCTACACGTTCTCCTATGCCACCTTCGGCGAGTTCGTGGCCTGGATCATCGGCTGGGATCTGATCCTGGAATTCGCCGTCGCCGCGGCGGTGGTGGCCAAGGGCTGGTCGAGCTATCTGGGTGAGGTGTTCGAGTTCGGCGGCGGCACAGCACAATTGGGTCCGCTGCAGCTGGACTGGGGCGCGCTGCTGATCATCGCGTTCGTCACGGCCATCCTCGCCTTGGGCACCAAGCTCTCGGCGGGGGTGAGCCTGGTGATCACCGCGATCAAGGTGGGCGTCGTCCTGCTGGTGGTCTTCGTCGGCGCGTTCTACGTCAACGCCGCGAACTACTCGCCGTTCATCCCGCCGGGTGAGCCGGCCGGGGCGGGTGAAACCGACGCCGAGCAGTCGTTGTTCTCGCTGCTCACCGGAGCCGACGGCAGCAACTACGGCTGGTACGGCCTGCTGGCCGGCGCCTCGATCGTGTTCTTCGCCTTCATCGGCTTCGACATCGTCGCCACCACCGCCGAGGAGACCAAGAACCCGCAACGCGACGTCTCGCGCGGCATTTTGAGCTCGCTGGCCATCGTGACCGTGCTCTACGTCGCGGTCGCGGTGGTGCTGACCGGAATGGTGAACTACACCGAACTGCGCGATGCGGGCGAGCGCGCGAACCTCGCCACGGCGTTCACCGCCAACGGCGTCGATTGGGCGGCCAAGGTCATCTCGATCGGCGCGCTCGCCGGCCTGACGACCGTGGTGATCGTGCTGGTGCTCGGCCAGACGCGGGTGCTGTTCGCGATGTCGCGCGACGGCTTGCTGCCGCGGCGAATGGCCAAGACCGGTCGGCGCGGCACACCGGTGCGCATCACCTTGATCGTCGGCGTGCTGGTCGCCGTGACGGCGTCGGTGTTCCCGATCGACCGGCTAGAAGAGATGGTCAACATCGGCACGCTGTTCGCCTTCGTGATGGTGTCGGCCGGCGTGATCGTGTTGCGCCGGACCCGGCCCGACCTCAAGCGGGGCTTCCGCGCACCGGGTGTGCCCTGGCTGCCGATCGCGGCGATCGTGGCCTGCGTGTGGCTGATGCTCAACCTCACCGCGCTGACCTGGGTCCGCTTCCTGGTCTGGATGGGCATCGGGGTGGCCCTCTACTTCGTCTACGGCCGCAAGAACTCGGTGCTGGGGCGTCGCGAGGCCGGCGAGGCCACGCGGGTGTAGGACGCTCGCGCTGCGGGGGGACGAGCGCTCAGCCTCGTACACCGCAGCGGCCGGAAACCGTGCAAACCTGCGCGCTCATGCTGGATCCGTGGACCCAGATCTTTACAAAGTGTGACCATATGTCTAGACAGCCGACAGAACGCCTCCTATAGTCAAGACAAAGCGGTGATGGCACTCACACGAGGAGGCACGAAGTGACCACGCAGATGTCCGAACTCGAGGTCGCGCAGTGGCGCGACAAGAAGCGCTACCTCTGGCTGATGGGACTGATCGCGCCGACGGCGCTGTTCGTCATGCTCCCGCTGGTCTGGGCGTTCAACCAGTGGGGCTGGCACGCTGCGGCGCAGGTGCCGCTGTGGATCGGTCCCATCCTGCTCTTCATCCTGCTGCCCGCGCTGGACATCAAGTTCGGGCCCGACGGACAGAACCCGCCGGACGAGGTGATCGAGCGGTTGGAGAACGACAAGTACTACCGCTACTGCACCTACATCTACATCCCGTTCCAGTACGCCAGCGTTCTACTGGGCGCCTACCTGTTCACCGCCTCCGATCTGAGCTGGCTCGGCTTCGACGGCGGTTTGAGCTGGTTCGCCAAGATCGGCGTGGCCTTGTCGGTCGGTGTGCTCGGCGGCGTCGGCATCAACACCGCACACGAGATGGGACACAAGAAGGACTCGCTGGAGCGCTGGTTGAGCAAGATCACGCTGGCGCAGACCTGCTACGGCCACTTCTACATCGAGCACAACCGCGGCCACCACGTCCGCGTCGCCACCCCGGAGGATCCCGCCTCGGCCCGCTTCGGTGAGACGTTCTGGGAATTCCTGCCGCGCAGCGTGTTCGGCAGCCTGCGCTCGGCGTGGGAGCTGGAGGTCAAGCGACTGGAGCGCGCGGGCAAGAGCAAGTGGCACTGGTCCAACGACGTGCTCAACGCCTGGGCGATGTCGGTGGTGCTGTACGGCGTTCTGATCGCGGTGTTCGGCTGGGCGTTGATTCCCTACATCCTGATCTCGGCCGTGTTCGGCTTCTCGCTGCTGGAGACGGTCAACTATCTCGAGCACTACGGCCTGCTGCGGCAGAAGACCTCGAACGGTCGCTACGAGCGGTGCGCACCGGTGCACAGCTGGAACTCCGACCACATCGTGACGAACCTGTTCCTGTACCACCTGCAGCGCCACAGCGATCACCACGCCAACCCGACGCGGCGGTACCAGACGCTGCGCAGCATGGAGGGCGCGCCGAACCTGCCGAGCGGGTACGCGTCGATGATCGCGCTGACATACGTTCCACCGCTGTGGCGCAAGGTGATGGACCACCGGGTGCTCGAGCACTATGACGGCGACATCACCCGAGTCAACATCCACCCTCGGGTTCGCGACAAGGTGCTGGCGAAGTACGGGGCAGAGGCATGAGCTGTAGCGTCACGCTGACGCAATTCGCGACTGCCAGTCGTTCGTTACGGAAAGGATATTTTACAAACACCAAAATCTGTCTAGACGCGAGACAAATGGAAAATTACAGTCAACCCGTCGGGTGAAGTCAGTGACAAGGGAGGGGTCAAGTGACTGCGCAGCTTTCCGACGTCGACCTGAGACAGTGGCGCGACAGGAAGCGCTACCTCTGGTTGATGGGTCTTATAGCACCCACCGCGTTGTTCTGGATGATTCCCGTGGTGTGGGGCTTGAATCTGCTCGGCTGGCATGCAGCCGCGCAGGTGCCGTTCTGGATCGGACCGATCCTGCTGTTCATTCTGCTACCCGCGCTGGATTTCAAGTTCGGGCCCGACGGACAGAATCCGCCCGACGAGGTCATGGAGCAGTTGGAGAACGACAGGTACTACCGCTACTGCACCTATGTCTACATCCCGTTCCAGTACGCCAGCGTTATCGCCGGCGCGTATGTGTTCACCGCATCCGACTTGACTTGGCTCGGCTTCCAGAGCGCATTGGGCTGGCCGGCAAAAATCGGGCTGGCGCTGTCGGTGGGCGTTCTGGGTGGGGTCGGGATCAACACCGCGCACGAACTCGGCCACAAGAAGGACGCGCTCGAGCGGTGGTTGTCGAAGATCACTTTGGCGCAGACTTGCTACGGCCACTTCTACATCGAGCACAATCGTGGCCATCACGTCCGGGTGGCCACTCCTGAGGATCCCGCGTCGGCCCGCTTCGGCGAGTCGTTCTGGGAGTTCCTACCGCGCAGCGTCTGGGGGAGTCTGCGTTCGGCATGGCGGCTCGAAAAGCAGCGGCTTCGTCGGCTCGGCAAAGGTCCATTGCACCTCAACAATGATGTGCTCAATGCGTGGCTGATGTCTGCGATCCTCTGGGGTGCGTTGATCGCCGGCTTCGGTCCGTCGTTGATCCCGTACGTCATCATTCAGGCGATCTTCGGATTTTCACTGCTGGAAGCCGTCAACTATCTCGAGCATTACGGGTTACTACGGCAGAAGACCGACAGTGGCCGTTACGAGCGTTGTGCGCCGGTACACAGCTGGAACTCGGATCACATCGTGACCAATCTGTTTCTCTATCACCTTCAGCGGCACAGCGATCACCACGCCAACCCGACACGTCGCTATCAAACCTTGCGCAGCGTGCAAGGCGCGCCGAACCTGCCCCGCGGATACGCTTCGATGATCGCGTTGACATATGTGCCCGCATTATGGCGCAGGGTGATGGATCACCGGGTGCTCGAGCACTACAACGGTGACGTCACCCGGGTGAATCTGCACCCGCGCGTACGCAGCAAGGTGCTTACCAAATACGGTGCCGGCAACGAGGTCTCACGCAGCGAGGGTGGAGCCGCAACATGACCGCTTACCGTTGCCCGGTTTGTGATTTCGTCTACGATGAAGCGAAAGGTGCTGCGCGAGAAGGGTTCCCACCTGGAACTACATGGGATCAAATCCCTGACGACTGGTGCTGTCCGGACTGCGCAGTCCGCGAGAAGGTCGACTTCGAAGAGATTGGGGTGAAGCAGTGAACGAGCCATATCGGCTGTTCGTCTGCGTACAGTGCGGATTCGAGTACGACGAGGCGAAAGGGTGGCCAGAGGACGGCATCGATCCCGGCACTCGGTGGGATGACATCCCCGATGACTGGAGTTGCCCGGACTGCGGTGCGGCTAAGTCGGACTTCGAAATGGTGGAGGTCGCGCGGCCGTGACCGCTAGCGTCGCGCGTGTGACTGGACCCCGAGATCGGCGGGTTTCCTACGCCGAAGCGTCGCGGGTTCTGCTGCGCGACTCGATCCTGGACGGCATGCGCGATCTGCTTCTCGTGCGCGACTGGTCGTCGATCACGTTGTCCGACGTCGCCAAGACCGCAGGAATCAGCAGGCAAACGATTTACAACGAGTTCGGGTCGCGCCAAGGTCTCGCGCAGGGCTATGCGCTGCGATTGGCCGACCGGCTGGTCGACCAGATCGACGACGCCATCTTCACCAACACGGGCGACATCTACACCGCGTTCTTGCACGGGTTCCAGGACTTCTTCACCGAGTCGGCGGCCGACCCGCTGGTCATCTCGTTGCTGGACGGCAGCACCAAGCCCGATCTGCTGCAGCTCATCACCACTGACAGCGCGCCGATCATCACGCGCTGCTCGACGCGGTTGACCGACTTGTTCATGAACAGTTGGGTCCGGGCCAGTGCAGAGGACGCCGGGGTGCTGGCCCGTGCGATAGTCCGACTCGCCATGAGTTACGTGTCGATGCCGCCCGAGGCCGACCATGACGTGGCACATGACCTGGCCAGATTGATGACGCCGTTCGCCGAACGCTACGGTGTCATGGACACCCCTTAGCTGTCAGAGCGCGTCAGGCGCCTGTCCCGCGAGCCCGCAGGCTAGGGGTTTCGCACGGATGTCGCCTTCGCGCGTCCGCGCGTTCCTTGGCAACAGACGAACGAAGAAGGGCTCTTCATGACCGAGTTGAAAGCTGACACTCTCAACGGAATCGACTTCAAGGTGGCCGACCTGTCGCTGGCCGAGTTCGGCCGCAAGGAGATCCGCCTCGCCGAGCACGAGATGCCCGGCCTGATGGCGCTGCGCGAGGAATACCACGATGTGCAGCCGCTCAAGGGCGCGCGGATCTCGGGCTCGCTACACATGACCGTGCAGACCGCGGTGCTGATCGAGACGCTGACCGCGCTGGGCGCCGAAGTGCGCTGGGCGTCGTGCAACATCTTCTCCACCCAGGACCACGCGGCGGCGGCCGTCGTGGTCGGCCCCCACGGCACGCCGGAGGAGCCCAAGGGGACGCCGGTGTTCGCGTGGAAGGGCGAGACGCTCGAGGAGTACTGGTGGGCCGCCGAGCAGATGCTCACGTGGGAAGGCGAGCCCGCCAACATGATCCTCGACGACGGCGGCGACGCCACGATGATGGTGCTGCGCGGCGCGCAGTACGAGAAGCAGGGTGTTATCCCGCCCGCCGAGGAGGACGACGCGGCGGAGTGGAAGGTGTTCTTGAGCGTTCTGCGGGAGCGCTTCGAGACCGACAAGACCAAATGGACCAAGATCGCCGAGGCCGTCAAGGGCGTCACCGAGGAGACCACCACCGGCGTGCTGCGCCTGTACCAGTTCGAGGCCGCCGGCGAGCTGCCGTTCCCGGCGATCAACGTCAACGACTCGGTCACCAAGAGCAAGTTCGACAACAAGTACGGCACCCGCCACTCGCTGATCGACGGCATCAATCGCGGCACCGACGTGCTGATCGGCGGCAAGAAGGTGCTGATCTGCGGCTACGGCGACGTCGGCAAGGGCTGCGCGGAGTCGCTCGCCGGTCAGGGCGCGCGGGTGGCGGTCACCGAGATCGACCCGATCAACGCGCTGCAGGCGCTGATGGACGGCTTCGACGTCGTCACCGTCGACCAGGGCATCGCCGAGGCCGACATCGTCATCACCTCGACCGGCAACAAGGACATCATCACCCTCGAGCACATGCGGGCGATGAAGGACCAGGCGATCCTGGGCAACATCGGCCACTTCGACAACGAGATCGACATGGCCGCGCTCGAGCGGTCGGGGGCCAAGCGGCTCAACATCAAGCCGCAGGTCGACCAATGGATCTTCGACGACGGCAAGTCGATCGTCGTGCTGAGCGAGGGCCGGCTGCTGAACCTGGGCAACGCGACGGGCCACCCGTCGTTCGTGATGAGCAACAGCTTCTCCAACCAGGTGATCGCGCAGATCGAGCTGTGGACCAAGAACGACGAGTACGACAACTCGGTGTACCGGTTGGCCAAGCACCTCGACGAGAAGGTCGCGCGCATCCACGTGGAAGCACTCGGTGGCACGCTGACCAAGCTCACCAAGGAGCAGGCGGAGTACATCGGCGTCGACGTCGAGGGCCCCTACAAGCCGGAGCACTACCGCTACTGAGTCCCCAGTAGACCCGTCGGACTGTCTCCTGCGTTCCGCCGTGGGGCCAGGCAGGTCGCGATCTTCACGAAAACTCGCGATGTGCCCGCAGTTTCGCGTTGTAGGGCCGCTACGCTGCCGTGCGTGCTCATCGTGATCGAAGGCGTCGACGGCGCGGGCAAGCGCACGCTTACCAATGGCTTGCGCGCGGCCTTCGAGGCGAACCGCAAGTCCGTCGCAAGCCTGGCCTTCCCGCGCTACACGCGGTCGATCACCGCCGACATCGCCGCCGAGGCCCTACACGGCGAGCACGGCGACCTCGCGTCGAGCGTCAACGCCATGGCGGTCCTGTTCGCCCTCGACCGCGCCGGCGCGAAGGCCGAGATCGCCGACCTGAAAGCCGCCCACGACGTCGTCATCCTCGACCGCTACGTCGCGTCCAACGCCGCCTACAGCGCTGCGCGCCTGTATCAGGGCGCCGACGGTCCGATCGTCGAGTGGGTGCGCGACCTCGAGTACGGAAGGCTGGGACTCCCCGAGCCCGACCGGCAGATTCTGCTCGCGGTCCCGACTGAACTCGCGGCCGAACGCGCCGAGCACCGCGCCCGCCACGAGGCCGACCGCGCCAAGGACGCCTACGAACGCGACGACGGTCTGCAGCGACGCACCTCGGAGGTCTACGCGGCGTTGGCCGCCGCCGACTGGTGTGGGCGGTGGACGGTCGCCGGGCCCGACGTCGATCCGGCGGCGCTCGCCTCCGAGATCATCTAGCCCGAGTGTGCGCACAGATCGCGAAACTCGCCGGAAGCGGTCTGCAGCGCGATCTGGACTCACACCAGCCGACCCAAACCCGGTCAACACGCAAAACGCCCAGTGTGGTAGCCGGGGTTTATCGCAATTCGGTGACACCATGGACTCCATGAGGCAAAGGATTCTGGTTGTCGACGACGATCCCTCGCTGGCAGAGATGCTCACCATCGTGCTGCGGGGCGAAGGCTTCGACACCGCCGTCATCGGCGACGGCACGCAGGCGCTCACGGCGGTCCGCGAATTGCGGCCCGACCTGGTGCTGCTCGACCTGATGCTGCCGGGCATGAACGGCATCGACGTGTGCCGTGTGCTGCGCGCGGACTCCGGGGTGCCGATCGTCATGCTGACGGCCAAGACCGACACCGTCGACGTCGTGCTCGGGCTGGAGTCCGGTGCCGACGACTATGTGATGAAGCCGTTCAAACCGAAGGAACTCGTCGCGCGGGTGCGCGCGCGGTTGCGCCGCAACGAGGACGAGCCCGCCGAGATGCTGTCGATCGGCGATATCGAGATCGACGTACCGGCCCACAAGGTCACCCGTCAAGGAGAGCAGATCTCGCTGACTCCGCTGGAGTTCGACCTGCTGGTGGCGCTGGCACGTAAACCCCGGCAGGTGTTTACTCGTGATGTGCTGCTCGAACAGGTGTGGGGGTACCGTCATCCCGCTGACACCCGTTTGGTGAACGTCCATGTCCAGCGTCTCCGGGCCAAGGTCGAGAAGGACCCGGAGAACCCGCAGGTGGTGCTGACCGTTCGAGGAGTGGGGTACAAGGCCGGACCCCCATGATCTTCAGCTCGAGACGGCGCATCCACCGGCGTTCGGCACCACTTGTACGCGGACTGGGCGCGCTGGGTCGAGCGATGAGTCTGGCCTGGCGGCGTTCGCTGCAGCTGCGCGTCGTCTCGTTGACACTCGGCCTCTCGCTGGCCGTCATCCTGGTCCTCGGCTTCGTGCTGACCAGTCAGATCACCGATCGGATCCTCGAGGTCAAGGTGCGCGCTGCGACCGAGGAGGTCGACCGGGCCCGCGGCACGGTCAGCGGCATCGTCGGCGGTGAGGAGACCCGTTCCCTGGACAGCAGCCTGCAGTTGGCCCGCAACACGCTCATCGACCGCAGCGGCGATTCGGGCAACGAACTGGCAGGCGCGTTCGACGCGGTGCTCGTGGTGCCGGGCGACGGCCCCCGCGCCGCGACCGCCGCCGGGCCCGTGCAGCAGGTGCCCGATTCGCTGCGCGAATTCGTCAAGGCCGGCCAGGTCAGCTACCAGTACGCCACGGTGCGGACCGATCGCTTCTCCGGTCCGGCGCTGATCGTCGGCAGCCCGACCGGATCGTCGACGTCATCGGTGACCAACCTCGAGTTGTACCTGATCTTCCCGTTGAACAACGAGGAGTCCACCATCTCGCTGGTGCGCGGCACGATGGCCACCGGCGGCGTCGTGCTGTTGGGCCTTCTCGCCGCCATCGCGCTGCTGGTGGCCCGCCAGATCGTGTTGCCGGTGCGGTCGGCCTCGCGCATCGCCGAACGGTTCGCCGAAGGACATCTCACCGAGCGGATGCCCGTGCGCGGCGAGGACGACATGGCGCGGCTGGCGGTGTCGTTCAACGACATGGCCGAAAGCCTGTCGCGCCAGATCACCCAGCTCGAGGAGTTCGGCAACCTGCAGCGCCGATTCACCTCCGACGTCAGCCACGAGCTGCGCACACCGCTGACCACGGTGCGCATGGCCGCCGACCTGATCCACGACCACAGCGAGGAACTCGACCCCGCGCTGCGTCGTTCAACGGAGTTGATGGTCAACGAATTGGACCGCTTCGAGACACTGCTCAGCGACCTGCTCGAAATCTCGCGCCACGATGCCGGTGTCGCCGAACTGTCGGTCGAGTCGGTGGATCTGCGCTCGACGGTGCAGAACGCCCTGGACAACGTCGGGCACCTGGCTGCCGACGCCGGAATCGAGCTGATCGTCGACACACCCGCCGACGAGGTCATCGCCGAAGTCGACTCGCGCCGCGTCGAACGCATCCTGCGCAACCTCATCGCCAACGCGATCGACCACGCCGAACACAAACCCGTGCGTATCCGGATGGCCGCCGATGACGACACCGTGGCCGTCACCGTGCGCGACTACGGCGTCGGGCTGCGTCCGGGCGAGGAGAAGCTGGTGTTCAGCCGGTTCTGGCGTTCCGACCCGTCGCGGGTGCGCCGCTCGGGCGGGACCGGGCTGGGCCTGGCGATCAGCATCGAGGACGCCCGGTTGCACCAGGGCCGCCTCGAAGCGTGGGGTGAGCCCGGCAAGGGCGCCTGCTTCCGGCTGACCCTGCCGCTGGTGCGCGGCCACAAGGTGACCACCAGCCCGCTGCCGATGAAGCCCGTCGAGCCCGAACACCCGCCGCAGCGCACCAGGGAGCGCGAGCCAGCCCAGGAGACGGTGTGAAGCGCCTGCTAGCCGGGTTGTGGCTGCTGGTGATCGTGATCGCAGGGTGCGCAGGCGTGCCGAGTTCGTCGGCGCCGCAGGCCATCGGGACCGTCGACCGGCCCGCGCCGCCGAGCCTGCCCAAGCCGACACCGGGAATGGATCCCGACGTGTTGCTGCGCGAGTTCCTCAAGGCCACCTCGGATCCCGCCAATCGCCACCTGGCGGCCCGGCAGTTCCTCACCGAAGCCGCCTCGAGCGCATGGGACGACGCCGGCAGCGCCCTGCTGATCGACAACGCGGTGTTCGTCGAGACCCGCGAACCCGAGCGGGTGTCGGTGACCATGCGCGCCGACCTACTCGGATCGCTTTCGGACATGGGCGTTTTCGAGACACGTGAGGGCGCGCTGCCCGATCCCGGACCGATCGAACTGGTCAAGACGTCGGGTGGATGGCGCATCGACACGTTGCCCAACGGGGTGTTCCTCGATTGGCAACAGTTCCAGGCCACCTACAAACGCCACACCCTGTACTTCGCCGACCCCACCGGCAGCACGGTGGTGCCCGATCCCCGCTACGTCGCGGTCTCCGAGCCCGACCAGCTGGCCACCGAACTGGTGAGCAAGCTGATTGCCGGTCCCCGTCCCGAGATGGCCAACGCGGTGCGCAACCTGCTGGGCCCGCCGTTGAAGTTGCGGGGGCCGGTGACCCGCGCCGACGGCGGCAAGATGGGCGTCGGCCGCGCCTACGGAGGTGCGCGCATCGACCTGGAAAACCTCGCGACCACCGATCCGCACAGCAGGCAACTGCTTGCGGCGCAGATCATCTGGACGCTGAACCGGGCCGGCATCAACGGGCCGTATGTGATCAACGCCGACGGAGCCCCGCTCGACGACCGGTTCGCCGACGGCTGGGAGACCTCCGACGTGGCGGCGACCGATCCCGGCGCGGCCTCCGGTGCGGCGGCGGGCCTACACGCGCTGGTGGGCGGATCGCTGGTGGCGCTGGACGGGCAGCGCACCCCGCGTGTCCCTGGCTCGTTCGGGCAGATGTCGAATCAGGTGGCGGCGGCGGTGTCGCGCGCCGGGCAGGAGGCCGCGTCGATCGTCGCGCTGCGCCGAGGCGCACCCGACATGGCGTCGTCGCTGTGGGTCGGCCCGTTGGGGGGCAGCGCATCGCAGGTGCTGGACGCCCGCAACCTGACGCGGCCCAGCTGGTCTCTCGACGAGGCGGTGTGGGTCGTGGTCGACGGAAACAACGTCGTGCGGGTCATCCAGGACGCATCGGGATTGCCGGCGCGGATACCGGTGGACTCGACCTCGGTGTCGACCCGATTCCCCGGTGTCATCACCGAACTGCAGCTGTCACGCGACGGCACCCGCGCGGCCATGGTCATCGACGGCCAGGTCGTGCTCGCCGGGGTCGAACAGACACCCGGCGGCGGATATGCGCTGACCTACCCGCGCCGGCTGGGTTTCGGGTTGGGCAACACCGTCGTGTCGGTGTCGTGGCGCACCGGCGACGACATCGTCGTCAGCCGCACGGATCCGCAACACCCGGTCTCGTACATCAACCTCGACGGCGTCAATTCCGACGGCCCGGGCCGCAACCTGCTGATGCCGGTCACGACCGTGGCCGCCAACCCGTCCACGGTGTACGTCGCCGACGGCCGTGGCGTGCTGCAGTTGTCCGGTTCGGTCGCCGAGGACAACCCGGCGTGGACGGAGGTGCGCCCGCTGATGGCGGCCGGGGCGATCCCCGTGCTGCCCGGCTGACCCGGGCAACGGAAAACACCCGCGGACCGATTGAACCGGATCCCGCTATCGCCCGTTGTGCTGACAGAACGACGCCGCAGGCGTTCCCATCAGCCAGGGAGTGACGACATGAGCATTCGCGGTCCATTGGTCACGTTGGGCGCCGTCGGTGCCCTCGCGGTCGGGTTGTGGCTCGGCACTGTGTCCCAAGACAACGCACCGCCGCCCGCGCCCACGGCCGAAGCAGCGGCGTCGCCGAGCATTCCGGCACCACCGGCCGCGACCGACGCGCCCGCCTTTCCGCGGCGGGCTGACTACATCGCGAAGATTCCGACGGCCACCGGTGTGCTCACTCTCGACGTCAACGTCGACGGTCAGGAGGCAACCGCATACGCCTGCGACGGCAACTCCGTCGAGGTGTGGCTCAGGGGACCTGCCGTCGACGGGGCCGCCAACCTGGTCAGCAAGGACAGCAGCGGTGTTCTCGACGGACACGTGGACGGCGAAGCACTCGCCGGCACGCTGACCATCGACGAGCGGACCTGGGTGTTCACCGCCGAACGCGCCCAAGCGCCGGCAGGGATCTATGTGTACGAGGGAAGCGGCGTCCGTAGCAGCTGGATCGTCGACGAGGCCGGTGACGTGACCGGCGTGCTCGGCCGCAACGACGGATCGATCCGGCCGGCGCCGGTACTGCAGACCGACGGCACCGCTGTGATCGACGGGCGACGGGTCACGGCCGTGCGCGTGGGGGGCGGCAGCGATGTCTGAGCCCACCGCGGCGCTGCGAACAACCCAGCGCACCACCGGCCCCGCAGCGCTGGTCGCCGTGATGCTCGGTGCGCTGGTCGCCGTCGGCCTCGGTGTCTTCGGCAAAGTGCATGAGCCACAGTTCTTCTCGATCAACCTCACCGGCTTCTCCAGCGGAACCGCGGTGAAGTCCTGGCTGGCGACACTCGCCGTGCTGCTGGCTTTGTGCCAGCTCGGCTCGGCGTTCGTCATGTACCGACTGACGCCGGGCGGCCGGGCGCCGGCATGGATCGGCACCGCGCACGTGTGGTCGGGACGGCTCGCGGTGCTGGTGACCGTTCCGGTGGCGGTGCACTGCCTGTATGCCCTCGGGTTCGCCGAGACCGACAGTCGGGTGCTGTTCCATTCACTGTTCGGCTGCTTCTTCTACGGGGCCTTCGTCACCAAGATGATCCTGTTGACCCGCAACGGGCTTCGCGGTTGGGTGATCCCCATCGCCGGAGGCCTCGTATTCTTCGGGCTGGTGTACGTATGGCTCACCTCGGCGCTCTGGTTCTTCCAGACCAGCGGCATGACGTTCTGACGAAAAGGACTGCGATGCAACGCAAGCAATTTCTCCTCGGTGCCGGCGCCGGGCTGCTGGCCTCCGCACTGGCGGCCTGCACCACCTATGGCAGGAAGCCGCAGGAGGCGGAGCCCGCCCCGGCGACCGGCGACGCCACACCGGCAGTCGATGTGCTCGCCAAGACCGCCGACGTTCCGGTGGGTGGCGGCGTCATCGTCGACGAGACCGTGGTGACACAGCCGACGGCCGGTGACTTTCAGGGCTTCTCGTCTACGTGCACACACGCCGGGTGCACCCTCAACGAGGTGGCCGACGGCACCATCAACTGTCCGTGTCACGGCAGCAGGTTCAACCTCGACGGTACGGTGGCCAACGGTCCGGCGACCAGGCCCCTCACGGCGAAATCGATCCGCGTGCAGGGTGATTCGATAGTGTCGGGCTGACTTCGCTAGGTCGAGCTGACCCCCGGGATGCGGCCCTCGCGAAACGCCTCGACGAAATGGCGGTGGTCGTCGCGGACTGTCGACGCGTAATCCAGCCCGAACGACACGATGTCGTCGACGAACTCGTCGACGTGCCGGCCGATGGCCGCGACGATGGCGTCCTCGGTCTGGAACTTCACCAGGGACTGGTCGCTGTCGGAGTCGCCCACACAGTGCACCTTTGCCACCGCCTGCCCGAGCTGCTCGATGACCTCGGCGAGCTCAGTCGGCTCGGTCAGCTCATCCCATTCGAGGTCGGCGTCGTAGGGCGAGAGTTCGCTGACCACGAAGCCGACACCGTCGATGTCGGTGAAGCCGAGCAGGGGATCGGCATGCGCCTGCAGCGCGCGTTGCGAAACCGCGGTGCGATGCCCGTGATGGGTGAAATACTTCCGCACCTTGGGGTCATCGACGACGCGGCTGGGTGCGGCCACGTTGCCCTGCTTCATCGACAGCACCACGTCGTTGTCGAGCGCCTGGTTGAAGCCCTCGATCAGCAGCGTATAGGCGGGCAGTCCCGCGCTGCCGATGCCCAGACCCGACTTGCCGATGACGTCCTTGATCTCGTAGGCGATGCCGCGAAAGCGCTTGGTCTGCGGAATCGTCTCCAGGTATTTCTCGAACGCGTCGCTGACCTTGGCTCGTTCGTCGTCGCCCAGTCGGCGTACGCCCGCCTTGTCCCGGAAGCGTCGATCCCATTCGGTGATACTTGTCATGCGGTCCAGCATCTGAGCGCGGGTCGACAGCCTCGCGGACTGCAGAGCCGAGAGCACCGCGCCGCGCGCGGTGTCCAGGTTCAGCGAGAAGCTCGAGTCGTCGTCGACCTCGGTGAAACGCCGCACCTGCTCGACGTAGGCGTGCCCGAACGTCGCGATCAGCGCACGGATCTCCTCGTCGGAGAGCGCCTTCTGCCAGCACATCAGCGCCACACTCGCCGCGAACCGCTTCAGATCCCAGGTGAAGTGGCCGACGTAGGCTTCGTCGAAGTCGTTCACGTCGAAGATGAGCACCCCCGCGCCGTCCATGTATGTGCCGAAGTTCTCGGCGTGCAGGTCGCCCTGGATCCACACGCGCGACGTGCGCTCGTCCGCCCATCGGTCCTCCGACTTCGCGACGTCGGCATAGAACACGCATGCGCTGCCGCGGTAGAAGGCGAACGGGTCGGCCGCCATTTTTCGGAACTTGGTGCGGAAGGCGTCGGCGTCGGCCTCCATCAGATCGGAGAACGCCTCCCGAAGGTGCTGGACGATCTGTGACTCGCGCTCGTTCTGCATGGCGACGGAATACCCGTAATCGCATTGTCAGCCGTACGCGTCACACTGCGCCCATGCTCGACCTGGTCCTTCCGCTGCAATGCGGAGGCTGCGGCGCTCCGGCGACGCGGTGGTGTGACCGCTGCGCCGCGGAACTCGCCGTGCGCTCCGACGAGCCGCACCTGGTCACCCCGCGGCTGGACCCGGGTGTCCCGGTGTTCTCACTCGGCCGCTATGCCGGTGCCCGGCGGCAAGCGGTCGTCGCGATCAAGGAGCACGGCCGCCACGACCTGCTCGCTCCGCTCGCCGGCGCGCTGCGGACCGGGCTTCTGCACCTGCTCACCTGGGGCATCGTCGATGTACCGCTGACCGTGGTCCCGGCGCCGACCCGGCGTTGGGCGGCCCGGCGGCGCGGCGGTGACCCGGTCACCCGGCTGGCCCGGGCGGCCAGTGCCGGTCTGCCCGCGCTCACCGTCGTCACCGCCCTACGGACGCGCGCGCTGGCGGTCGACTCGGTCGGGTTGTCCAGCTCGGACCGGCAGCGCAACATCGCGGGCCGGGTCGCCGTCGTGCGGGGCGTCGCGGGGGAGGTGCTTCTGGTCGACGACATCGTCACCACAGGCGCCACCGCCGCCGAATCGGTACGCATGCTGCGTCGCGGCGGCGCCCGGGTGGTCGCCGTGCTGGCGCTGGCGAACGCGTGACCGCGCCCATGACCGCCCCGCCGATCACTTCACCGTCAAAGCGGTGTGAAGAACAGGAAACGGGATGTCGAAAATCGGGTGTATTCACTGGCACTACCGGGTGAACACGGCTACCGTCGGCAGCAACCACCCGTGAATGACTCACGGCGGCGCTCAGGCACGAAGCGCCGGCATCGCCCAGCAGCGGTAGGAGGTGAGTAGTCGACACCTTGCACCGGCGAGCGGCGAGTCATGCAGGCCACGTCGGCGCGTATTCCTTCTCCATCGGGCACGCTGACGCGTGCGGACGCCAAAGAAACGAGTCGCCAAGCATGTCAAGCCAATCCGTGGACTCCGGCCCCAACATGGTGGTCGAGGACGACACCCCCGAGCCCCGCCCGCGAGCCGAGGTGGCGGTCACGGGTCGCAACGTCGAGATCCCCGACCACTTCCGCGTCTATGTCGCAGAGAAACTGTCACGCCTGGAACGCTTTGACCGCACGATCTACCTGTTCGACGTCGAACTCGACCACGAGCGCAACCGTCGGCAGCGCAAGAACTGCCAGCACGTCGAGATCACTGCGCGCGGTCGCGGCCCGGTGGTCCGCGGCGAAGGCTGCGCCGACAGCTTCTACGCCGCCTTCGAATCAGCCGTGAACAAACTGGAGAGCCGCCTGCGTCGCAGCAAGGACCGGCGCAAGATCCACTACGGCGACAAGACGCCCGTTTCCCTCGCCGAGGCCACCGCGATCGGCCCGCTGCCCGAAGCGCTTGATACGCAGACCCAACCCGAGGCGGACGGCGCGCCGCTCGACGACCACGTGCCCGGCCGGATCGTGCGCACAAAGGAACACCCGGCCACGCCGATGACCGTCGACGATGCGCTGTCGCAGATGGAGCTGGTCGGACACGACTTCTTCCTGTTTCACGACAAGGAGACCGACAAGCCGTCGGTGGTGTACCGCAGGCACGCCTACGACTACGGCCTGATTCGGCTCGCCTGAGCCGGTGGCCTGATTCGGCTCGCCTGAGCCGGTGGCCTGATTCGGCTCGCCTGAGCCGGTGGCCTGATTCGGCTCGCCTGAACCGCGCGTCCCGAGCCGGTCGGCCCTCGCTCGGCCGGGTCCGGCGGTAAGTCGCCTACCATGGGTTGAGCTCAAGATCTTCAACCCATAGGGGATATAGCGTGCTGGATAAGTTGCTGCGTCTCGGCGAAGGCCGCATGGTCAAGCGCCTCAAGGGGGTGGCCGACTACGTCGACAGCCTGGCGGCCGACACCGAGAAGCTCACCGACGCCGAGCTGCGGGCCAAGACCGACGAGTTCAGGAGGAGGCTGGCCGACGACAAGAATCCAGAAACCCTCGACGACCTGCTGCCCGAGGCGTTCGCCGTGGCGCGGGAGGCCTCCTGGCGGGTGCGCGACCAGAAACACTTCCACGTCCAGGTGATGGGTGGAGCGGCGTTGCACTTCGGCAACGTCGCGGAGATGAAGACCGGTGAGGGCAAGACCCTGACCGCCGTGCTGCCCGCGTACCTCAACGCGCTGTCCGGCAAGGGCATGCACATCATCACCGTCAACGATTACCTGGCCAAACGCGACGCCGAACAGATGGGCCGCGTGCACCGCTTCCTCGGTCTCGACGTCGGCGTGATCCTGTCCGGGTTGACCCCAGACCAGCGCCGCGCCGCCTACGCCGCGGACATCACCTACGGGACCAACAACGAGTTCGGCTTCGACTACCTGCGCGACAACATGGCGCATTCGCTGGCCGACCTCGTGCAGCGCGGTCACAACTTCGCCATCGTCGACGAGGTCGACTCGATCCTGATCGACGAGGCCCGCACCCCGCTGATCATCTCCGGACCCGCCGACGGCGCCTCGAACTGGTACACCGAGTTCGCCCGCCTCGCGCCGCTGATGGAAAAGGACGTCCACTACGAGGTGGACCTGCGCAAGCGCACGATCGGCGTGCACGAGATCGGCGTCGAGTTCGTCGAGGACCAACTCGGTATCGACAACCTCTACGAAGCCGCCAACTCGCCGCTGGTCAGCTACCTCAACAACTCGATCAAGGCCAAGGAGCTCTTCCAGCGCGACAAGGACTACATCGTCCGCGACGGCGAGGTGCTGATCGTCGACGAGTTCACCGGCCGCGTGCTGATCGGCCGCCGCTACAACGAGGGCATGCACCAGGCCATCGAGGCCAAGGAGCACGTCGAGATCAAGGCGGAGAACCAGACGCTGGCCACCATCACTCTGCAGAACTACTTCCGGCTCTACGACAAGCTCGCCGGCATGACCGGCACCGCCCAGACGGAGGCCGCCGAGCTGCACGAGATCTACAAGCTCGGCGTGGTCAGCATCCCGACCAACATGCCGATGATCCGCACCGACCAGTCGGACCTCATCTACAAGACCGAAGAGTCCAAATTCATGGCGGTCGTGGACGACGTCGCCGAGCGCTACGAGAAGGGCCAGCCGGTGCTGATCGGCACCACCAGCGTCGAGCGCTCGGAGTACCTGTCGCGGCAGTTCCAGAAGCGCCGCATCCCGCACAACGTGCTCAACGCCAAGTACCACGAGCAGGAGGCCAACATCATCGCCGAGGCCGGGCGGCGAGGTGCGGTGACCGTTGCCACCAACATGGCCGGCCGCGGCACCGACATCGTGCTCGGCGGCAACGTCGAGTTCCTGGTCGACAAGCAGCTGCGGGACCAAGGCCTGGACCCGGTCGAGACCACCGACGAATACGAGACGGCCTGGCACGAGATGCACCCCAAGGTGAAGGCCGAGGCCGCGGGCGAGGCGGAGGACGTCATCGCCGTGGGCGGGCTCTATGTGCTGGGCACCGAGCGGCACGAGTCGCGCCGCATCGACAACCAGTTGCGGGGCCGCTCCGGGCGTCAGGGCGACCCCGGTGAGTCGAGGTTCTACCTGTCGCTGGGCGACGAGCTCATGCGGCGGTTCAACGGCGCGACGCTCGAAGCGCTGCTGACGCGGCTGAACCTGCCCGACGACGTGCCGATCGAAGCGAAGATGGTGACCCGCGCGATCAAGAGCGCGCAGACCCAGGTCGAGCAGCAGAACTTCGAGGTCCGCAAGAACGTCCTCAAGTACGACGAGGTGATGAACAAGCAGCGCATGGTCATCTACGACGAGCGCCGCCGCATCCTCGAGGGCGAAAACCTGGCCGAGCAGGCCCGCAACATGCTCGTCGACGTCATCACCGCCTACGTCGACGGCGCGACCGCCGAGGGCTACTCCGAGGACTGGGACCTCGAGCAGCTCTGGACCGCGCTGCGCCAGCTCTACCCGGTCGGCATCGACCATCACGACCTGATCGACTCCGACGCAGTCGGCGAGCCCGGCGAGCTGACCCGCGAGGAACTGCTCGAGGTGTTGATCGCCGACGCCGAGCGCGCCTACGCCGAACGGGAGAAGCAGATCGAGGAGGTCGCAGGGGAGGGCGCGATGCGCCAACTCGAACGCAACGTGCTGCTCAACGTGTTGGACCGCAAGTGGCGCGAGCACCTCTACGAGATGGACTACCTCAAGGAAGGCATCGGGCTGCGCGCGATGGCGCAGCGCGACCCGCTGGTCGAATACCAACGGGAGGGCTACGACATGTTCATCGGAATGCTCGAGGGCCTCAAGGAGGAGTCCGTCGGCTTCCTGTTCAACGTCGCGGTGGAGCCGGCGCCCGCACCGGCCGTCGCTCCTGTCGCCACCCCGGCGGGGCTGGCCGAGTTCGCGCAGGCGGCAGCGGCCAAGGCGGCAGGCGCAGGCGCGGTGGCGACGAAGGAACGTGCTAAATCGCCGTTGCGCGCCAAGGGAATCGATGACGACGGCGAGTCGCGGCCGCTGACCTATACGGGTCCGTCGGAGGACGGGTCGGCGCAGGTGCAGCGCTCAGGCGGAGGCGGTGCGGCCGGTCCGCGTGTTGCCGCGCCGGGCACCACCCGCAAGGAGCGCCGTGAGGCGGCCCGTCAGCAGGCCCGCGACGCCAAGGCGATGCGCAGGCGCTGAGGAGGCTCACCCCTCAGCCGATCTGCAGCGCCTCGAGGCGCCAACGCTCGCCGTGCGGCGCGATGCGCGCGGCGATCGCCCGCACGCGCGGACCGCGGGTGTAGGTGCCGAAGACCTCGGCGGTGCCGGCGGGCGCGTCGTCGACCATCCGCAACCGGATCCGGCGGAGGGTGGCGGCGGAGTCATGCTGCTCGCGGGCCAGCGCCAGCACAGTGTCGGTCAGCGCCGGCGCCAGAACCGACCGCAACTGCGCGACGGGCCTGCGCCGGTCGATCACTTCGAGCACCCGTCGCAACGCCGCGTCGGCGAAGGCCACTGCGATCCGCGGCGGTGGTTCCGGCGCCACGACGGGAGCATGGCGCAGGGGCCGAGGTGCGCGGCGGCGCAGCGCCTTGGGCCTTACCGGCCCGCACACCGCGACGCCGACGGGCGGAGGTTCGCAGTCGATGACGGGCGAGATCAGCGCGCCGGGTGCGGCGGAGGTGCGGGATGAAGTCACGGAACGGCTCTCCAGCGTGTCGGTGTGACGGGACGCGCCTGCTGGAGAGTCGCAGACTGACTTATGATCGCACGGTTTGCATGGGGGCTCGTGCACCCGTGCTGCGCCGGGGAAGGGTCGGCCGATAGCGTGACGGAGTGCTCGACACCCTCGGCGCGGTCGCGCGGCCGTTGGCGACCTGGAGAAGGAGGGCGGCGTCGCAATGGTGACCAGGTTGTCGGCGGCCGACGCGGCGTTCTTCCGCCTCGAGAACAGCTCCACGCCGATGTACGTCGCAACACTGTCGATCCTGCGCAGGCCCCGTAGCGGGCTCAGCTACGAAACCCTGCTCGCCACTGTCGAACAGCGGCTGCCGCAGATCCCGCGCTATCGGCAGAAGGTGCGGGAGGTGACATTGGGGCTGGCGCGCCCGGTCTGGGTGGACGACCGCGACTTCGATATCACCTACCATGTCCGTCGTTCCGCGCTGCCGTCGCCGGGCAGTGACGCCCAGCTGCACGAGCTGATCGCCCGGCTCGGCTCGCGGCCACTGGACCGCTCGCGGCCACTGTGGGAGATGTACCTGATCGAGGGGCTGGCCAAGAACCGCATCGCGCTCTACACCAAGTCACACCAGGCTCTGGTCAACGGGATGACGGCGCTGGAGATCGGCCACGTCATCGCCGACCGCACCCAGAAGCCGCCGGAGTTCGGTGAGGACATCTGGATCCCTGCCCGCGAGCCCAGTGATCGCCAACTGCTGATGGGCGCCCTCGGAGAGTGGATCATGCGCCCCGCCGAGCAGTTCGGCGCGGTCCGCAGCGCGGTCACCGAGGTGGCGACCAACGCGGGTCAGCTGGCCGACATGGGCCGCCGCTTCGTCGAGGTGGCCCGCACGGTGGCCCGCGGTACCGCGCCCAGCAGCCCGCTGAACACCACGGTGTCGCGCAACCGCCGTATCACGGTGGCCGCCTGCCGCCTCGAGGACTACCGGACGGTGCGGGCCCGCTACGACTGCGACGTCAACGACGTGGTGCTTGCGGTGGTGGCAGGCGCGTTGCGCAACTGGCTGATGTCGCGGGGGGAACCGGTGACCGCGACGACGACGGTGCGTGCGATGGCGCCGATGTCGGTCTATCCCGAACCCGACCGCGAATCCACGGGCCCGGGGCAGGCGATCAGCCAGGTGTCGCCGTTTCTGATCGACCTGCCGGTCGGCGAGGGCAATCCGGTGGTACGGCTGTCCCAGATCGCGCACGCCACCGAACAGCATCCGACCGCGAACAGCCTGGTGGACGCCAGGACCATCGTCACGCTGTCGGGTTTCGCCCCGCCGACGTTGCACGCCATGGGAATCCGAGTCGCCACCAGCTTCTCGGCGCGGGTGTTCAACCTGCTGATCACCAACGTGCCCGGCGCACAGAAGCAGATGTACGTAGCGGGCACCAAACTGCTCGAGACCTATGCGGTGCCACCGTTGCTGCACAACCAGGTGCTGGCCATCGGGGTCACGTCCTACAACGGCATGGTGTACTTCGGCATCAACGCCGACCGCGACGCGATGAGCGACGTCGACGTGCTGCCGAGCCTGCTCAGCGAATCGCTCGAGGAACTTCTCGAGGCGGCGAAGTGACGCCTTCGTTGCCTTTGCGGGATTGACGGGTGAACCGCGGGGAGGGTCGAATTGGCTCACCATGACAGTTACCCCCGAGAACCACAGGACCAATAGGGCCAAGGCCGCCACCGAGAGGGCGCTGAAGTCGCCCACCGACGAGGTGATCCCGCACCCGGTGCTCGACCAGCCGATCGTGGCCGAAGCCGACCGCCGTTCGCGGGGTGTGGACTGGGTGGTGTTCGGCGTGACCGCCGTCGTCGCCATCGGCTTCCTGATCTGGGGCTTCGTCAGCACCGAATCGCTGGCTACCGCGTCGGGCAACGCGCTGACCTGGGTGATGAACACCACCGGGTGGCTGTTCGTGCTCACCGCATCGGGCTTCGTGGTGTTCATACTCTGGCTGGCCGTGGGCCGCTACGGGAACATCCCGCTGGGCCGCGACGACGAGCAGCCCGAGTTCCACGGCGTGTCGTGGGTGGCGATGATGTTCAGCGCCGGCATGGGCATCGGCCTGATGTTCTTCGGCGTGGCCGAACCGCTGTCGCACTTCGCGACGCCGCCGCCGGACACCGGCCCCGCGGGTAATCCGGACGCCGTGCAGACCGCGATGGCGACCACGTTGTTCCACTGGACCCTGCACCCGTGGGCCATCTACGCCGTCGTCGGGCTGGCCATCGCCTACGGCGTGTACCGCAAGGGCCGGCTGCAGCTGATCAGTGCGGCGTTCGAGCCGTTGATCGGCGCCCGCGCCAACGGGTCGTGGGGCAAGGTGATCGACATGCTGGCGATCTTCGCCACGCTGTTCGGGTCGGCCGCCTCACTGGGTCTGGGTGCCCTGCAGATCCGCAGCGGCCTGCAGCTGGTGGCCGGCATCGGCGAGACCGGCAACGCGATCCTGGTCATGATCATTGCGGTGCTCACCGTGGCGTTCGTGCTGTCGGCGGTCTCGGGCATCGCGCGCGGCATCCAATGGCTGTCCAACATCAACATGGTGCTGGCCCTTGTGCTCGCGTTGTTCGTCTTCGTCGTCGGCCCCACGGTGTTCATCCTCAACCTGCTGCCGACCGGTGTGGGCAGCTACCTGGCCGACCTCGCGATGATGTCGGCGCGCACCGGCGCCGAGGGTTCGGTGGTCAACGAGTGGCTGCAGTCGTGGACGATCTTCTACTGGGCCTGGTGGGTGTCGTGGACACCGTTCGTCGGGATGTTCATCGCGCGGATCTCGCGCGGGCGCACCATCCGCCAGTTCGTCGGCGGAGTGCTGCTGGTGCCGAGCCTGGTGTCGCTGGTGTGGTTCGCAGTGTTCGGCGGAGCCGCGATCCGCGAGCAGGAGGGCGGGGTGGACCTCGCCGGTCAGGAGAGCATCGAGGCGCAGCTTTTCGGTCTGCTCGACCAGTACCCGCTGGCGACGATCGCCAGCGTGCTGGTGATGGTGCTGGTCGCGATCTTCTTCGTCTCCGGCGCCGACGCCGCCTCGGTGGTGATGGGCTCGCTGTCCGAGCACGGCACCATCAGACCCGGGCGCGGCATGGTGATCTTCTGGGGCGTTGCGACCGGCGCCGTCGCCGCGGTGATGCTGCTCGTCGGCGGGCAGGATGCGTTGACCGGCCTGCAGACCATCACGATCATCGCGGCGCTGCCGTTCGTGGTCGTCATGGTCGGCCTGGCGGTCGCGCTCATGAGAGACCTGCGCCGCGACCCGATGGTGGTGCGCAAACAGTACGCGGAGCAGGCCGTCGACACCGCGGTGATCCACGGCGTCACCGCGCACGGCGACGACTTCATCATCTCGGTGGAGAAGGATCCGGGCAGCGCACGCAACGGGGACCGCTAACCTCGCCTGGTGCGTGTCTACGTCCCGGCGACTCTCGCCATGCTGCAGCGACTCGTCGCCGACCGGGTGCTGCACGCCCGCAGCGGAACCGCGTTCGCGGTGACGCCTGCACTGCGGGAGGCCTATGCGCAGGGTGACCAGGACGAGTTGGCCGAGGTCGCCCTGCGGGACGCGGCGCTGGCGTCGTTGCGGTTGTTGGCCGGTGAGGGTGTTTCGGATTTGCCGAAGAGGCGCGCGGTGCTGGTGGCCGAAGTCGCCGACGTCGCCCTGCGGCCGGATCTGGACGACGCGGTGGTGCGACTGGCCGGGCCCATCGGATTCGACGACGTGATCGCCGCCTACGTGGACAACGCCGACGCCGAGGCTGCGGTGCGGCCTGCGATCGAGGCCGTCGACGAGGCCGACCTCGGCGACGAGGATGCGGAGTTGACCATCGGCGACGCTCAGGACCACGACCTGGCCTGGTACGCGCCGCAGGAGCTGCCGTTCCTGCTCGAACTGCTCTGATTTCTTCCACCCGGAAGCGGCGACCGGACTGGATACGGAAGCGTAGGTTACGGTACCGTAGGTTTATGGCCAAGAGCTCGATCAAGGTGTCGGCCAATGTCGCCGACACGGTGCGGCCCACGGTCGCCGGTGCCAAGCACTGGAACGCGCTGCGCTCGATCGCGGCGCGGATCACCACGCCGCTGCTGCCCGACGACTATCTGCAGCTGGCCAACCCGCTGTGGAGCGCGCGTGAACTGCGCGGCCGGGTGCTCGAGGTGCGTCGCGAGACCGAGGACTCCGCGACGCTGGTCATCAAGCCGGGATGGGGTTTCACCCTCGACTACGAACCGGGGCAGTACATCGGCATCGGGGTGCTCATCGACGGGCGCTGGCGGTGGCGGTCCTACTCGCTGACCTCGGCCCCGGCACTGCGCACGCGAGGAGCACAAGGAATCCGGTCCACCCGCACGATCACCATCACCGTGAAGGCCATGCCCGAGGGGTTCCTGTCGACGCACCTCGTCGGCGGGGTGGCGCCCGGCACGATCGTGCGGTTGGCCGCGCCGCAGGGCAACTTCGTGATGCCCGACCCGGCGCCGCCGAAGGTGCTGTTCCTCACCGGCGGTTCCGGCATCACCCCGGTGATGTCGATGCTGCGCACCCTTGCCCGGCGCGGGCAGATCACCGACATCGTCCACATACATTCCGCGCCAACGGAATCCGATGTGATGTTCGCGACCGAACTCGCCGAGCTGGCCCGCTCCCAAGACGGATACCGACTCCGGCTGCGCGCGACCCGCACCGAGGGCCGCCTGGAGTTGGCCCGCCTGGACGACGAGGTGCCCGACTGGCGCGAGCGGCATACGTGGGCGTGTGGACCCGGCGGCATGCTGGACGCGGCGCAGCGGTCGTGGGCGGCCGCCGGACTGGCGGAACGACTGCACCTCGAGCGCTTCGCGATGTCGAGATCCGCGGTGCACGGCCAGGGCGGAACGGTCGAGTTCGCCCGCAGCGGCAAGTCGGTGTCAGTCGACGCCGCCACCCCGTTGATGGACGCCGGTGAGCAGGCCGGAATCAGGATGCCGTTCGGCTGCCGGATGGGTATTTGTCAGTCCTGCGTGGTGGGACTGCTCGACGGGCACGTCCGCGACCTGCGCACGGGATTCGAGCACGAACCGGGGAGTCGGGTGCAGACCTGCATCTCGGCGGCGTCGGGGGACTGTGTGCTCGACGTCTAAGGTTTACTGACTGGTAACCTACGGGTACGTAGGTTACGTTAGCGTAGGTATGCGAAAGGAGGCTGACGATGGCGATCACCGACGTTCCTGAGTTTGCGCATCTGACCGATGCGGACATCGAGAGTCTGGCCGTCGAGCTGGACGCGATCCGCCAGGACATCGAGGACTCCCGTGGCGCGGGCGATGCCCGCTACATCCACCGCACCATCGCCGCGCAGCGTGCGCTGGAGATCGCGGCCCGCCTGACGCTGGCCGCGAGCTCGCGCCGCTCGGCATGGTGGGCGGGCACCGTCGCGCTGGGTGTGGCCAAGATCATCGAGAACATGGAGATCGGCCACAACGTCATGCACGGCCAGTGGGACTGGATGAACGATCCCGAGATCCACTCGTCGACGTGGGAGTGGGATACCACCGGAGCGTCCAAGCACTGGCGGTTCACCCACAACTTCATGCATCACAAGTACACCAACATCCTCGGCATGGACGACGATGTGGGCTACGGGCTGATCCGGGTCACCCGCGACGCGAAGTGGAAGCCCTTCAACCTCGGCAACCTGCTCTACAACACGATTCTCGCCCTCGGCTTCGAATGGGGAATCGGGCTGCAGCACGTCGAGCTCGGCAAGGTCTTCAAGGGCAGGGACAACCGGGACGAGAGCAAGATCCGGGCACGTGAGTTCGCCGTCAAGGCGGGCGGACAGGTGCTCAAGGATTACGTCGCCTACCCCGCGCTGACCTCGCTGTCGCCGGGTGCCACATACTCCTCGACGCTCAAGGCCAATGCCGTCGCCAACGTCATCCGCAACGTGTGGTCCAACGCGGTGATCTTCTGCGGCCACTTCCCCGACGGCGCAGAGAAGTTCACCAAGACCGACATGGTGGGCGAGTCCAAGGGGCACTGGTATCTGCGCCAGATGCTGGGCAGCGCGAACTTCGAGGGTGGTCCGGCGCTGCGCTTCATGAGCGGCAACCTGTGCCACCAGATCGAGCACCACCTCTACCCGGACCTCCCGAGCAATCGCTTGCATGAGATCTCGGTGCGGGTGCGTCAGGTGTGCGACAAGTACGACCTGCCCTACACCACCGGGTCGTTCCTGCTGCAGTACGGCAAGGCGTGGCGGACCATCGCCAAGCTGTCGCTGCCCGACAAGTACCTGGCCGACACCGCCGACAACGCACCGGAGACCCGGAGCGAGCGGATGTTCGCCGAACTCGAACCGGCTCAGCGTCGTGGGCTGAAGTCGGCGGTGGCCGCCGTGCGGGCCCGCCGTCGCGAGAAGCGCGTCCAGCGACAGCTCGCCGCCTGACCCGCCTTCGGGGGCGGCACTAGTAGGCGGCCGCCTCGCGCAGCGTGGACAGCAGGCGCCTGGCCGCGGCGGCGCGGGTGGCGGCCGCGCCGGTCAGCGTGTCGAGCGCGCACTCCGGATCGGCGGGCGGGCCGAGATGCCCGCAGCCGCGGGGACACTCCTCGATGGTGTCGGCCAGATCCGAGAAGGCCAGCATCACGTCGTCGGGTTCGATGTGGGCCAGCCCGAACGACCGGATGCCGGGGGTGTCGACGACCCAGCCGCCGACGCCCAGCGGCAGCGCCACCGACTGCGTCGAGGTGTGTCTGCCCTTGCCGACGTCGGTGACTTCGCCGGTGGTTCGATGTGCCTGCGGCACAAGGCGGTTGACGAGGGTCGACTTTCCGACGCCGGAATGGCCGAGCAGCACCGTCACCTGGTCGGCCAGCAGGGGAGCCACCACGTCGAGCGGATCGTCGCGCCCGGCGGTGGTGACGGTCAGGTCGAGGTCGGCGAATTGCGCGGCGAAGGTCTCGGCCGGCGCCAGATCGTTCTTCGTCAGGCACAGGATCGGCTTCAGGCCACCGGCGTAAGCGGCGATCAGCGCGCGCTCGACCAGCCCGGTGCGTGGTGGCGGGTCGGCCAGAGCCACCACGATCAGCAGTTGGTCGGCGTTGGCGACGACGACGCGCTCGCTGGGGTCGGTGTCATCGGCGGTGCGGCGCAACACCGTTCGCCGGTCACCGCGCCGCACGATGCGGGCCAGGGTGTCGGGTCTGCCCGACAGGTCACCGACGATGTCGACGTCGTCGCCGACGACGATCGGGGTGCGGCCCAGTTCGCGTGCCCGCATCGCCGTGACCGGGCGGCCGGGGTCGCCGCCCAGCGCACAGCCCCACCGGCCCCGGTCGACGGAGACCACCATGGCTTCCTGCGCGTCGGCATGCTCAGGCCTGGTCTTGGTTCGCGGTCGCGAGCCACGGCCGGGGCGGACCCGGACATCGGACTCGTCGTACTCGCGAGGGCTCAAGTATTCGCCTCGAGATCGGATGACTGGCCGGCCAGCATGGCCGTCCACAGCTGCGGGAAGTCGGGCAGCGTCTTGGCGGTGGTGTCGATGTCGGCCACCTCGACATCGGGCACCCGCAGTCCCACGATGGCACCCGCGGTGGCCATCCGATGGTCGGCGTAGGACCGCCACACTCCCCCGTGCAGTGGCCGCGCAGTGATCACCAGGCCGTCGGCGGTTTCCTCACACTGACCGCCCAGGCCGTTGATCTCCGCGGAAAGCGCTGCGAGCCGGTCGGTTTCATGACCGCGCAAGTGCGCGATGCCCGACAGCCGCGAGACCGAACCGGGCGTAGCCAGCGCAGCGAGGGCCGCCACCGCCGGCGCCAACTCGCCGACCTTGTGCAGGTCGGCGTCGAGACCGTCGTACGCCAGGGCGCCCTGCACCTCGAGGTACGTGTCGCCGTGGCGGACATGCGATCCCACCTTCTTCAAGATGGCGATGATCGCCTCGGCCGGTTGCGTGCTGACCCGCGGCCAGCCGGTCAGCCGCACCGCCCCGCCGCTGACCACTGCGGCCGCCAGGAACGGCACCGCGTTGGACAGGTCCGGTTCGATGTCCCAGTGCCGGGCGGCGACGGGCCCCGGCGACACCCGCCACCTGTTCGGGCGCGTGTCGTCGACCTCGACCCCGGCGTCGCGCAGCATGGCCACCGTCATGGCGACGTGCGGCGCCGAGGGCACCGACTCCCCGGTGTGCACGATGGTGAGCCCCTCGGCGAACCCGGCACCCGAGAGCAGCAGACCCGAGACGAACTGTGATGAGGCCGACGCGTCGATCTCCACCGTCCCGCCCGCGACCGACCCCGCGCCCCGCACGACGAAGGGCAACCCGTCGCCGTCGATGTCCACCCCGAGGCCGCGCAGGGCGTCGAGCAGCGGTGCGATCGGCCGTGCGCGGGCCTGCTCGTCGCCGTCGAACGTCACCGCGGCCGTGCCCAACGCCGCGACGGGCGGGAGGAACCGCAGCACGGTGCCGGCCAGGCCGCAGTCGATGCGCGCGCCGTCGCGCGGTGCGAGCGTCCCGGTCACGCTCAGCTCGTCGGCTCTGCCGTCGACCGTCACTCCGAGCGCCTGCAGCGCGCCGATCATCAGGTCGGTGTCTCGGCTGCGCAGCGCGCCGTCGATCGTCGAACGCCCCTGTGGGGTGGCCAGGGCCGCCAGCACGAGCGCCCGGTTGGTCTGCGATTTCGAGCCCGGGACGGTGACCGTCGCGTGCACCGGAATCGTCGTCGACGGTGCTGGCCAGTTGCTCACGGTCCCATCCTGCCCTGTCGGGTTCGCGTGCCACCATGGGATTCATGTGTGGACGATTCGCGGTAACCACGGACCCGGCGCTGCTGGCCGAGAAGATCAAGGCGATCGACGAGACCATGGCGGCGACCAAGGGGGACGACGCTGGGCCGGGCGCCGGACCGAACTACACCGCCGGACCGAACTACAACGTAGCGCCGACCACAACCATCAGCGCCGTCGTCAAGCGCCACACCGAGCCCGACGACGAATCAACCCGGCGGGTGCGGTCGATGCGGTGGGGTCTGGTGCCGCCGTGGGCCAAGACCACCGACGAGGGCGGGCCGGAAACCAAGGGGCCGTTGCTCATCAACGCGCGCTCGGAAAAGCTGACCACCTCGCCGGTGTTCCGCACCTCCGCAAGGAACAAGCGCTGCCTGGTGCCGATGGACGGCTGGTACGAGTGGCAGAAGAAGGGTGACGCGAAGGGGCCGAAGACCCCGTACTACATGTACGCCGGTGACGGTGAGCCGCTGTTCATGGCGGGACTGTGGTCGACGTGGCGGCCCCGTGAAGGCTCGGCCGCAGCGTCGTCAGAACCGCCCCTGCTGAGTTGCACGATCATCACCACCGACGCCGCAGGTCAGCTCGCCGAGATCCATGACCGGATGCCGCTGACCATCAGCGCCGATGACTGGGACCGCTGGCTGGACCCCGACGCGCCGATCGACGAGGGTCTGCTACGCGGCCACGGTGACCTCGACCGCGTCGAGATCCGGGAGGTGTCACGCCTGGTGAACAACGTGCGCAACAACGGGCCGGAGCTGATCGAGCCGGTGAAGCCCGAACCCCGACAGGGCACGCTGCTTTGACGGTGCTCCCGGGAAGCTCCGGGCACGATCGGCCGCTGCACTCCGCCGCCGTCGTCGACGCCATGGCCGACGACCTGCGCTCGGCGCGCTACACCACCGATGCGGTGGCCGAACTGCTCGGCGCGGACGTCGCCGCGGCGTTCGCCCGCGGGGTGTGGTGGCCGGCGCAGCGCGCGACCGAGCGTGCCGTCGACAGCCTCGACCGGCCGCGACTGGCCGTGATCGTGCGACTGTTCCTGCTCGGCACCGACGAACCCGCCGAGCGGGTGCAGGCGGCGCTGCCCACCGCGGGCGTGGACGCCCTGGTCGCCAACGGTGTCGTCGAAGCGACGCCGTCGGGCCGGCTGCGCGCCGCCCTCGACTTCCGCCCGCACAGCGCGGTGAGCTCCGCAGGCGAGCAAAACTTCCTGGTGGTGTCGGATCTCGACGCCGCGATGCGCGCCGGCCCGGTGCGACGCGACCATGTGCTGGGCATCGGCGGTGCATCGGTGTCGCTGGCGCGCGCAATGATTCGGACACCGGCCGAGCGTGCACTGGATCTCGGCACCGGCTGCGGCATCCAGTCCCTGCACCTCAACGGCCACTGCGCCGACATCGTCGCCACCGACACCAGCGCGCGGGCGCTCGCACTGGCCGAAGCGACGGCGCGGCTCAACGGCATGTCGTGGGATCTGCGCTGCGGCAGCCTGTTCGAGCCCGTCGCCGGCGAACGATTCGACCTGATCGTCTCGAACCCACCGTTCGTGGTGGGTGCCGGCGCTCGCGAATACCTCTACCGGGACTCCGGTGTCATCGGAGACACGTTGTGTGAGAGTTTGATTCGGCAGACCGCCGACCACCTGCGTGCGGGCGGCACCGCACAGGTCATGGCGAACTGGATCGTGCGCGACGGCCAGGACTGGGGCCACCGCGTGCGCGGATGGTTGGCGGACACCGGCCTCCACGCCTGGGTGGTGCAGCGCGAACTCGCCGATCCGGTCAGCTACGTGTCGCTGTGGACATCCGATGCCGGTGAGCCTCCCGAGAAGGCGGCGCACCGTGGCGGTCAGTGGCTGGACTGGTTCGCCGAGGAGGGCATCGCCGCCGTCGGCATGGGCGTGATCACGCTGCGTGCCCCGCGTTCGGGCGAACACCGCCCAGCCGAGCACGTGCTGGAAGACATCGTCGGCGCCGACGAGGCGCTCACCGGACCAGAGGTCGAGGCGTTCTTCGCCCGCCGGGAGTTCCTGCACGCTACCGACGACTCCGAACTGCTGGCGGCGCGCTTGTCGACGGCCCCGGTGTTCCTCGAGGAGCATTACCTGCCCGGCGGGGACGGCTGGCAGTCGGTCGGCGCGACGGTGCGCCGACCGGGTGGTCCCGGCGCCGTCGTCGGCGTCGACGAGGTCGGACGTGCGTTGTTCGCGGGCTGCCGGGGTGAGGTGCCGCTGGGCACGCTGATCGAACTGCTTGCCGTCGTCCACGGGGTGGACACCGACGCGCTGGCGACCGCGGCGCTGCCGATGGTGCGCGAGGCCATCGCGCGCGGCATCCTCCATCAGGCGCAGTGACGCATCGTTGATTTGTTGTTCACTTCCATCTGTAATTCGCGCTATATTCAGAGGAATTAGTCCGCAATGGTGGTAGTGGCCGTTAACATATACCTCCGGTCAACGCGACGGAGGGTTCGGCCATGCGCACCACGTTCAGGAACGTCATGAGCTTCGAGATGACCATCGCCGAGTGGATCGGCACCGCGCTCATGCTGGCGCTGCCCTACCTTGTCATCGGCTTGGCCTGGACCGCCCTGCACACCGGGCAACTGGAACCCGGGGGTGTCGCCCGCGTCGTCTCGATCCTGGGCTCGATCGCGTGCTGGCCGGCCCTGGTCTTCTCGTCGGTGTGCGCCGCATGACGTCGGACCGGTACCGGATCACCGCGCGTCGGCGTACGGCGCGCTGGGACACTGGGCCGGTCACCGCCGCAGACGCCATGGACTTCTGGGCCTTCGCCGCCGGCGCGGCCAACGTGATCATGCAGTTGTCCCGGCCGGAAGTCGGTCACGGTGTCGCCGAAAGCAAGGTCGACAGCGGCAACCTGCTCAAACATCCGTGGAAGCGGGCCAGGACGACCTTCCAGTACCTGGCGGTCGCGGTTCTCGGCACAGCGGATGACCGCGCCGCGTTCCGCGCGGCGGTCGACACCTCCCACCGTCACGTCAAGTCCGGTCCGGGCAGTCCCATTCGGTACAGTGCCTTCGACCGGGATTTGCAGATGTGGGTCGCTGCTTGCCTTTTCGTAGGACTCGAGGACACCTATCAGCTCCTGCGCGGTGAGATGACGTCCGAACAGGCCGAGCAGTTCTACCGCTCGGCATGGCCGTTGGGCACCACGCTGCAGGTCACCGAGGACCAGTGGCCGCCGACGAGAGCAGAGTTCGACGACTACTGGCAGGCCGCGTGCCTGCAAGTCTCGATCGATGACCGGGTGCGTGGTTATCTGCTCGACCTCATCGACCTGCGGATGATCAACCCGCTGCTGGGGTTGCCGTTCCGGCCGCTGCTGAAGTTCCTCACCGCCGGGTTCCTGGCGCCGGTGTTCCGCGAGGCGATGGGTCTGCGCTGGAGTGCAACCCGCCAGTACCTGTTCGAATCGCTCTTCCGCACAGTCGCGTTCGTCAACAGGTTCCTGCCCGTGTTGGTCCGGCAGGGCGGCACCTACCTGCTGTTGGCCGACGTGCGTCGCCGCGTGCGCGGACAACGTGCGCTGGTATGACGATGCTGCGCCGTCTGCTGAGTCGTCGTGTCAGCGTCGAAGCCGTGCTCGAAACCCTGATGTGGCTGGCGGTTCCGTATCTGATCATCGGGCTGACGTGGGCGTTCTTCGACGCCGAGCAGGTAGCGGCCATCGACACCGCGTGGCGCAACCGGTTGCCAGCCGGCTCAGATGTCGGCGCGCTCGTGGTGACGGCGCTGAACTGGCCGGCCAGGCTGTTCGGCATCGATCTGTGCGCGGCGTGAGCCGTGGTCAGGGACCCGTGTATCCCGGCGGGTTCGGCGTGTCCACCCACAGGTCGACTCCGAGTTCGGCGCCGGGCACGCAGTCGTAGACCGACAGATCGGTGACACCCGACTCGAGCAGCACGTCCTCGCAGAGCAACGACTGACCGGTGTAGTCGCGAGCCGGCTTGTTCATGATCACGTAGGCCGCATCGGCGTAGACGTCGGGCTTGCGGGCGCGGCCCATGGCCTCGTCGCCGCCGAGCAGGTTCTGCACCGCGGCGGTCGCCACCATGGTGCGCGGCCACAACGTGTTGGAGGCCACGCCCCGGTCGCGCATCTCCTCGGCGATCGCCAACGCACACAACGACATTCCGTACTTGGCCATCATGTACGCGGTGGGTGTGAGCCACTTCGGCTCCAGGCGCACCGGCGGGGACAGCGTCAGGATGTGCGGGTTCTCGCGGCCCAACATGTGCGGGATACACGCCTGCGACACCGCATACGTGCCGCGCACCTGGATACCGTTCATCAGGTCGAAGCGCTTGAGCGGCACATCGGTGATGGAGCCGAGGTTGATCGCCGAGGCGTTGTTGACGCAGATGTCGATGCCGCCGAACTGCTCGACGGTCTTGGCGACGGCGGCGGCGACCGAATCGCCGTCGCGGATGTCGCCGACGATCGGAAGCGCCTGCCCGCCGGCCTCCTCGAGTTCCTCGGCCGCGGTGTAGACCGTGCCGGGCAGCTTCGGGTGCGGCTCGGCGGTCTTGGCGATCAACGCGATGTTGGCGCCGTCTGCGGCGGCCCGCTTGGCGATCGCCAGGCCGATACCGCGGCTCGCGCCGGAGATGAACATGGTCTTCCCGGAAAGCGACATAGCCGTCACCCTATTCGTCGTCGACGGGGACCCGGCGCGAGATCGGACTTATCGCACATCAGACGGGCCGATCCCGTACCGGAACCTGATATCGCGGCGGATAGGCGCGGATGTCGGCGGTCACCGCGTGGGTGAGCCGGACCAGGTCGCGCGGGTGCAGCGCGACGTCCCAGCCCCGCTTGCCCGCACTGCACAGCACGCGGTCCCACTGCAGTGCCGAGGCGTCGACCACGGTGGGCGACGACTTGCGCTGCCCCAACGGTGAGATACCGCCGAGCACGTAGCCGGTGGACCGTTCGGCGGCCGCGCGGTCGGCCATGGTGGCCTTGCCCACACCGAGGGCGGCTGCGGCGGCCTTCAGCGACAACTTGGCCGGCACGGGTAACACCGCGACACCCACCCGCCCGTCGGAAAGCGCGATCACCAGCGTCTTGAACACCTGGGCGGGCTCGACCCCCCGCTCCCGCGCCAGTTCCTCCACCGCCTCCTCACCGAACGATTCGCGACGCGGGTCGTGGCGATACCGCAGCACCTCGTGGTCGATCCCGGCGGCCACCAGCGCCGCGATCGCCGGCGTTGCTGCGCGCACCACCCGGTCAGGCTAGTGCGGAGCTGGCGGGGACCGACTAGGTGCAACGGGACCGGCGGGAACAACACCGCCCCGCGGCGCTGTTGTTGACGGTGGTTCCGGTCAGCCACGGTGCGCTTCGCCGAACCGCTGTCGGTCTCAACCTCTACGATTGCGTGAAGGGGGTCAGGTGCCAACGCTGGCCATGGACGTTCCAGTGCGTCAGGCGATACTGCCGGACCTGTCTGGTGGCGTCGCGACAGAAGGGACGGTGTTCCCCACAGTGATCAACTCCGAGACCGACTCCGACGGGTCGGCGGCCGAGCCTGCCGAGCGGCAGGAGACCGACGCCGAGCTGACAGCGCGGTTCGAGCGCGACGCGATTCCGCTGCTCGACCAGTTGTACGGCGGCGCGCTGCGCATGACGCGCAACCCCGCCGATGCCGAGGACCTGCTGCAGGAGACGATGGTCAAGGCCTACGCCGGCTTCCGCTCCTTCCGCGAGGGCACCAACCTCAAGGCCTGGCTGTACCGCATCCTGACCAACACGTACATCAACAGCTACCGCAAGAAGCAGCGACAGCCGGCGGAGTACCCGACCGAGGAGATCACCGACTGGCAGTTGGCGGCCAACGCCGAGCACTCCTCGACGGGGCTGCGTTCGGCCGAGGTGGAGGCGCTGGAGTCGCTTCCCGACAGCGAGATCAAGGAAGCGCTGCAGGCCCTGCCGGAGGACTTCCGGATGGCGGTGTACTACGCCGACGTGGAAGGCTTCCCCTACAAGGAGATCGCCGAGATCATGGACACACCGATCGGCACGGTGATGTCCCGGTTGCACCGGGGCAGGCGGCAGCTTCGCGAGTTGCTGGCCGATGTCGCCCGCGACCGCGGGTTCATCCGGGGACAACAGATCGAGGAGGTGTCGTCATGAGCGACGAGCACACTGACTCGCCGTCGTCGGAGTCGGCCCACGAACGCTGGCGTCCGCCGCTCGGTCCCGTCGACCCCGAACACCCCGAATGCGCTGCGGTGATCGCCGAGGTGTGGACGCTGCTCGACGGCGAGTGCACGGCCGAGACCCGCGACAAGCTGCGCCACCACCTCGAGGAATGCCCCGCCTGCCTGCGCTATTACGGCGTGGAGGAACGGGTGAAGAGCCTCATCGCGCGCAAGTGCGGCGGCGATAAGGCTCCTGACGGTCTGCGCGAGCGGTTGCGGATCCAGATCAGCCGCACCACCATAATCCGCGGCTGACCTCGCGCTCAGGCGTTCGGCCGCTTGCCGTGGTTGGCCTTGGAGTGCTTACGGTCGCGCTTCTTGCGGCCACGCTTGGCCATGGTTGTACCTCCGTTTGTTGTGGCTTTTCTCGGCCCGCATCCCGCGGGCGCGGTTGACCCATTCTCGCATGGCCCGGCGACACGACTGCCCACCCCGCGGTGTGGTTCGATGGGGCGGTAGGCGTCCAGCAGGTAAAAGGGGTGAAGATGGCCGAAGACGTTCGCGCCGAGATCGTGGCCAGTGTGCTCGAGGTCGTCGTCAACGAGGGCGATCAGATCGGCGAGGGCGACACCCTGGTGCTGCTGGAATCCATGAAGATGGAGATCCCGGTGCTGGCCGAGGTGGCCGGAACCGTCAGCAAGGTCAGCGTCTCGGTCGGTGACGTCATCCAGGCCGGAGACCTCATCGCGGTGATCAGTTGACCGCGAGCGGATAGTCGATGCTCCGCCGGAAGTGACGATGGATGTCCACCCTCGGTGACCTGCTCGCCGAGCACACCATCCTGCCCGGCCACGCAGTCGACCATCTGCACGCGGTGGTGGGGGAGTGGCAACTGCTCGCCGACCTCTCCTTCGCCGACTACCTGATGTGGGTGCGCCGCGACGACGGCGCCTTCGTCTGCGTGGCACAGGTGCGGCCCAACACCGCCCCGACGGTGCTGCTCGCCGACGCCGTCAGCACCGTGGCCGCCGCCGATGCCATGCCGGTCGTGACCGCGGCGTTCGAGACGGGCTCGATCGGAGTGGGATCGGCTGTCCAGCAACAGGTTTCGTCCGGACTGAACGTCGAGGCGGTACCGGTGCGGTACAAGGACGAGGTCGTCGCAGTGCTGACGCACCAGACCGCGCTCGCCTCGCGAAAGGTCAGCCCGCTGGAGGCCGCGTACCTCGACTGCGCGAGCGACCTGCTGCACATGCTCTCCGAGGGCACGTTCCCCAACGTGGGCGACCTCGCGATGTCGCGGTCGAGTCCACGCGTCGGCGACGGCTTCATCCGCCTCGACGAAGCGGGGGTGGTGGCCTTCGCCAGCCCGAACGCGATCTCGGCGTATCACCGCATGGGCTTGGCCGCCGAATTGGAGGGCCACAACCTGGTCAGCGTGACCCGGCCGCTGATCGGGGACCCGTTCGAGGCGCAGGAACTGGCCAACCACGTGCGCGACTCGCTGGGCGGCGGTTCTAGCATGCGCATGGAGGTCGAAGCCGGCGGCGCCGCGGTCCTGCTGCGCACTCTGCCGCTGGTGGTGCACGGCAGGCCGGTCGGCGCCGCGATGCTCATCCGCGACGTCACCGAGGTCAAGCGCCGCGACCGCGCGCTGCTGTCCAAGGACGCGACCATCCGCGAGATTCACCACCGGGTGAAAAACAACCTCCAGACCGTGGCGGCGCTGCTACGGCTGCAGGCGCGACGCACGACAAACGCCGAAGGGCGCGAAGCGTTGCTGGAGTCGGTGCGACGGGTGTCGTCGATCGCCTTGGTGCACGACGCGCTGTCGATGTCGGTCGACGAGGAGGTCAACCTCGACGAGGTGGTGGACCGGATCCTGCCCATCATGAACGACGTTGCCACGGTGGACAGTCCGATTCGCATCGACCGCGTCGGTGACCTCGGCGTGCTCGACGCCGACCGCGCCACCGCGTTGATCATGGTGATCACCGAACTGGTGCAGAACGCGATCGAGCACGCCTTCGACACGTCGACACGTCAGGGCTGCGTGACGATTCGAGCCGAACGCTCGGCCCGCTGGCTCGACGTCGTCGTCCACGACGACGGCCGCGGCCTGCCCGAGGGATTCAGCCTGGAGAAATCCGATCGGCTGGGCCTGCAGATCGTCCGGACGCTCGTGTCGGCCGAACTGGACGGGTCGCTGGGCATGCACGAGGTGCCCGCCGGCGGTACCGACGTGGTGCTGCGGGTGCCGCTCGGGCGTGCGCGTCGGCCCGCCCAGTAACGGCCCGTATTGCGCAAAACGACCATTGATGTCGCAAATTGGCTCGAAAGCCCCGAAAACCCCGAAACCTGAAAACAGAGAAAAAGTCACGGCCCCGACTTTCGCCGGGGCCGTGAACGAATTCGACTGTGGTCGCGGGCTATACCCCGGTGCGGGCCTTAGTCCTGGCGTTGCGGCGCTTGAGGGCGCGACGCTCGTCTTCGCTCATACCGCCCCACACACCCGCGTCCTGGCCGGACTCCAATGCCCAGGTGAGGCACTCCGTGGTCACCGGGCAGCGGTTGCAGACGAGCTTCGCGTCCGCAATCTGGGCGAGCGCCGGCCCACTGTTCCCCACCGGGAAGAACAGCTCCGGATCCTCGTCGCGACAGACCGCCTTGTGGCGCCAATCCATAAGATCAAACTCCTCGTCAGATACGTCTCGTGTGCGCAGCAGGGCGCACGAGCTTTTCTTCGGCTGTTAACGCGTGCACGTGAAATGTTTTCTGCACTGTTGCTTCGATGCTTGCACAGGCTGGACAGATGTCAATACTCGTGAGTTAACAAGTGCGCAATGTCACTAGCCGGGCGTGTTAGCAAGTCGCTAAATCCGGTGTACTACACTGGATCCGGCTGTGCCCACACCGGCGGGTCGAATCGCTTTCATCGCAGGTCAGACACTGTTTTTGCAGCAGGTGCAACCACGCCCATGGCGTCGGGGACCGACGTGAACACCATGGAGTCCCGCTCGCCCGCGTAGTCGCCGTCGATCTGGCAGGCCACCGGCATGGAACTCGTCAGCTGCAGCCACGGCAGGTCGTCGTCGCGTATCAGGTGCTTGCCGGTGATCCGCGCCTTCTGCGACAGCATCCGTCGCACCAGCCCCAGATTGGCCCAGACGTTCATGCTGGTCGTGGCGAAGACACCCAGGCCCGTCTCGAAGGTCGTCGCCGGATTGGTCCACACCGGGCGGGCGTTGGCGTAGGTCCACGGGCTCGCGTTCGACACGAACGCGAAGTGGACGCCCTCGACGGGGTCGCGGTCGGGCAGGTGCAGCGTCAATGACGGCTCCCGGCGGGCGCTGGCCAGCACCTCCCGGATGGCGACCCGGATGTAGCGGGACGCGGTCACCGTGCGGCCCCTGGCCCGCTGAGCCTCGACGGCCGCCACCACGTCGCCGTCCACCCCCATCCCGGCGGTGAACACGCCCCACCGCTCGCCGCAGTTCATCAGCCCGATGCGGCGCCACCTGTGGCCCCCGCGGTACTCCGAGAGCAGGTCGATCAGCTGGTTGGTGGCGTCGATGGGGTCCGGGCTGATGCCCAGTGCGCGGGCGAACACGTTGGCCGAACCGCCGGGCACGACCCCCACGGCGGGCGCCTCAGCGCCGGGCCCGCCGACCTCCAGAACGCCGTTGACCACTTCGTTGACCGTGCCGTCGCCACCGTGCACGATCAGCACGTCCACGTCACCGCGGGCAGCGTCGCGTGCGATCTCGATGGCGTGTCCGCGATGATCGGTGTGGACGACGGTCAACTTGACGCGGCTTTCCAGCGCGTGGGCAAGCAGATCGCGGGTGGCCCGGGTGGTCGAGGTGGCATTGGGGTTCACGATGAGCACGGCACGCACGAGCGTCGAGCCTAGCCCGTGAACCTTTACGCTCGGGGTTGTGAGCGTTCCGTCGCCGACGACCGTGCGGCAAGCCGCTGTCCTGGTAGCGCTCGAGGGCGCCGCCGCAGTGGTGGCCGCTGTGGTCTACGTTGTCAGCGGTCTGGCCGGCCCAGAGGAGCCCGGACTCAACAAGTTCGGCACCGCGGGTTGGTTCGTCATCATCGGCGGTGGCGTGCTGGCGGCGGCCTGGGCACTGTGGACGGGCCGGCGCTGGGGCCGCGGCATCGCGGTGTTCGCGCAGCTGCTGCTGCTACCGGTCTCCTATTACGTCGCCGTCGGATCGCAGCAGTGGGTCTACGGCATACCGATCGCGGTGATCGCGATCGCCACGCTGGCCATGTTGTTCAGCCGCTCAGCGATCGAATGGGTGGGTGCTCAGGATCCGTCGGCCAGCGCCGACAGTGCCGGACCCGACACCCGGTAGGTGATCCAGTCGGTCTGCGGCTCACCGCCGACGGCGTCGTAGAGGGCGATGGCGTCGGCGTTCCAGTCCAGCACCGCCCAGCTCAGCCGGCTGTAGCCGTTGTCGACGCACTCGCGGGCCAGCGTGGACAAGATCTTGCGGGCCAGTCCACGCCTGCGGTACTGCGGACGCACGAACAGATCCTCCAGATAGATGCCGGCCACGCCGTCCCAGGTGGAGAAGTTGCGGAACCACAGCGCTGCGGCGGCGGCGCGGCCGTCGACCTCGACGAGATGGCCCGCCACGGTGACCGGGTCGTCGAACAGCGCCCGGCGCAGCTGTTCCGCGGTGACGCTGCACTCGTGGGCCGCGCGCTCGAACTCGGCGAGCTCGTGGATCATCGCGGTCAGCTCGGTCTCGTCACCGGGTCGCACCCGGCGGATCACCTCGCTCACGGTGCCACGCCGAGCGCGTTGAGGATGGTGGTGAATTTCGTTGTGGTCTCCGCGACTTCGTCGTCCGGGTCGGATTCGGCCACGATGCCGCCGCCCGAATACGCCTCGGCGGTGCGACGGTCGGCCGACAACTGTGCGCACCGGATGGCCACCACCCAGCGGCCGTCGCCGCGCTGGTCGCACCAGCCGACGGCACCGGCATAGAACCCACGGTCACCCTCCAGGCGGCCGATCAACTCCGCGGCCTCGGTTGCCGGTACGCCGCCCACCGCGGGGGTCGGGTGCAGTGCCAGGGCCAGATCCAGAGCAGTGGTCGACTTGTCCCGCAGCCGGCCGGTCACCGGTGTGGACAGGTGCCAGACGGCATCGGTCTGGCGCAGCTGCGGTTCGGGCGCGACGTCAAGCTCGGTGCACAGGGGTGCAAGCACCTCGCGGATGGCGTCGACCACCAACTGGTGTTCGTGCCGGTTCTTGGCCGATGTGGCCAGCGCCGCACCGCTGGCCGCATCGGCGTCCGGATCGGCCAGCCGCGCCGCCGAGCCGGCGAACGGTGAGCACATGACCTGCTCGCCGCGGCGGGCCACCAGAAGTTCGGGGCTCGCGCCCACCAGCACGGTTCCCGAGTAGCCCCCGCCCGCCGCGGTCAGGTCGACGAGGTAGCCGTTGGCGCCGGGGTCGGCGCCGACCAGGCGGTGCAGCACCGTCCGCGCGTCGAGCGGTCCGTCGGCGGTCAACCGCAATGCCCGGGCCAGCACCACTTTGTGCAGCCCGCCGGCCGGATCGCGCAGCCGGGTCAGTGCGGCGGAGATCCGCGCGCGGTGTTCGTCCGGCTCGGGCCGCGTCTCGGTGACCTGCACCGTCGGCATCATCCGCAGCGGCCATGCCGGCAGCGCGTCGAGGAACTGCACCGCCTGGGGGCGGATCAGGGCGGCGGGCTGGGCCGTGTCGAACGGCAGCGCGCCCACCACCAGGGGCGTGCTGTGGGAGGCCAGTGCCGCGCGCGCGTCGGCCACGCTGGCGAACGCGGTGTGCACGCCGTCGGCGACGACGGCGCCGCGGGCGGCCAGGACAAAGGACGGCTCGCGGGTCACCGGGGCTTACACGGATCCTGGTGGCCGGTCAGGCCCTGGGCGATGATCTGGCGGACGGCGTGCTCGAAGCCGAGGACCGCGATGGAGGCCGGCGCCATCGCGAAGCGGATGCCGCTGGACACCGGCAGTTCCACCCAGCGCGCGATCACCGAGCGCGAGAAATGCGCATGGCCGACGAACACGACGTCGCGCGACTTCATGTGTTGCAGCGCCAACTCGACGGCACCGTCGGCGCGTTCGGTCACCGCGGCGACGCTCTCGCCGCCCTGGGCGCCGTGCGTCCAGACCAGCCAGTCGGGAACCGTCTGGCGGATCTGCGGCGTGGTCAGCCCTTCGTAGTCGCCGTAGTCCCACTCCTGCAGCAGCGGGGACACCTCGTCGACGGTCAGCCCGGCCAGTTGGGCGGTGCGCCGGGCGCGACGCAGCGGGCTGCTCATCACCAGCGGGTTGTCCAGCTCGAGCCCGGCGAGCGCCTCGGCGGCCAATCTGGCGCGCTGCTCGCCGGTTTCGGTCAGGTCGAGGTCGGTGTGGCTCGTGTGTTGACCGCTCTTGGACCACTCCGTCTCGCCGTGCCGAAGCAGGACGAGGCGGTGCCGCAGGACGCTCACGGTGACTGATTCTGCCGCACGTCCCGTCGTGGCGTTCGGGCCGTGCAACGATGAACACCGTGACGCGGGTACTTGTGGTCGCCAATCAAAAGGGTGGGGTCGCCAAGACGACGACGGTGGCTTCGCTGGGTGCGGCGATTCAGGAGAAGGGCAAGCGGGTCTTGGTCGTGGACCTGGACCCACAGGGGTCGCTGACTTTCTCGCTGGGTCATGACCCCGACAAGCTGCCGGTGTCGATCCACGAGGTGCTGCTGGGCGAGGTCGAACCCGACGTCGCGTTGCTCGAGACACCCGAGGGCATGACGCTGCTGCCTGCCAACATCGACCTGGCCGGCGCGGAGGCCATGCTGCTGATGCGGGCGGGGCGCGAGTACGCGCTGAAACGGGCACTGTCCAAGATCGGCGGGGAGTACGACGTGGTGATCGTCGACTGCCCGCCGTCGCTGGGCGTGCTGACGCTCAACGGGTTGACCGCCGCCGACGACGTGATCGTGCCGCTGCAGTGCGAGACGCTGGCGCACCGCGGCGTCGGGCAGTTCCTGCGCACGATCGCCGACGTGCAGCAGATCACCAACGCCGAGTTGAAACTGCTCGGCGCCCTGCCGACGCTCTATGACTCGCGCACCACGCACAGCCGCGACGTGTTGCTCGACGTCGCCGATCGCTATGACCTGCCGGTGCTGGCGCCGCCTATCCCCCGTACGGTGCGGTTCGCCGAGGCCAGTGCGTCGGGTGCGTCGGTGTTGTCCAGTCGCAAGAACAAGGGCGCCTTGGCCTATCGCGACCTGGCGGCCGCGCTGCTCAAGCACTGGAAGAGCGGCAAGGATCTGCCGACGTTCGCCCCGGAGATCTAGGCCCGGCCGAGCGCGACGACCTCTTCGCCGCGGTGTTCGAGCAAGGTCGGACCTGCCACGGCGGGCACCACCGGCCCGGATGTCTTGGGTCGTGCCAGCGGGATGTGACGTTCGCCCCGCCCGGTCTGCGGGTCGAACACGTCGTAGCCGTCGGTGACGGGCACCAGCAGGCGCCCCGCCATGATCGTCGCGGGACCGAGCGGCACATTGCGGCCGGCCGCCGTGACCGTGTACAGGTACCGCAATCCGTTGGCGGAGAACACCAGAACGCTGTCACCGGTCCACCAGGTGATCAGCTCGCCTGCCCGTGACATGGTCGCCTGCGGCGACGGCGGCTTGGCCAGGGGCGTGCTGGCGACGGTCGCGCCGGTCTCGTCGACGATGTCGACCGTCGGCTTGGGCGTGGGCACGTAGACAGCGGTGGTGGTGCCGGCGACCGCAACCACCACGGCTCCGGAGTCGTCTGCCACGCCCGGCTGCGGCACGTACCGCAGGTCCGGCGTGTCCTCCTCGTCGGAGGGGCGCAGCAGTGTCAGCCGCAGGTCGGGCTCGTGCGGACAGGCCTCCAGCACCGACACCGCCTCCGAACTAGCCGCCGACGACACCAGCCGGCACAGCGGTGTGATCGGCGTGCCTGGCTTGATGGGCGCGTCGAGCGCGCCGTAGCTGAGCATGCGGACCATGTCCGAGCGCCACAGCTCCAAGCGGTTCTCGCCGGCCGCGAGCACAGTGGTGCCGTCCGAGGACAGCGTCACCTCGTCGTCGGCGTAGGAAGTCCGGGCCGGACCCCGCATCCCGGTCTTCGCGTCGATCGTGCTGACCTGGCCGCATCCGCGCACATCGGGATACACCGCGACGGCGTACTGGTACACCCAGCTCACCCCGCACAGTTCGAGATCACGCGCATAGGTCCACAGCGTGTCACCGGTCGCGTGGTCCCGGCCCTCGACGGCGCGGCCGTCGCCGGTCACCACCGCGCCACCGACCACCAGCGGCAGCGATGTCTTCGCGCTGGGCGCGGTCCACAGCCGGCGCAGCGACTCCGGAACCGACGTCGCCGGGCTCAGGCTGGGCACCGGCTCGGCGGCGGGCTCGCTGATCGTCGCGCGCGCGTCGCTGGTCCACCAGATCAGCGCGGCCGCCACGGCTACGACCGCGGCGATCGCCACAGCCGCCACCACGTCGTTGCGGGTGCGGCGTTCGGGCCTGACCATCGGGGTAGCGGGCTCCTGTCAGCCGGCGCTGGGCGCGGTATTGCGTGGGCGACGGCGACGCCGGCGCCGGGCCGGCTGTTCGCCGTCGGCGGCCTCACCGGCGTCGGTGGTCGGCTGCTCGGCCCCGGTGGCCCCGGGATGGCCGGTGACGGGCTTGCCGCCTCGGGTGCGGCGCCGGCTGCGCGTGTTGTTGCGGGCCGGGCGCTCGGCCGACTTCTCGGCGGGGGCGCGCTTGGCCGCCGACCGGACCGGCCTGCCGACGGTGCTGGCGGCGTCGGCCGGGATGTTGAGCTCCTCGTAGAGGTGGGGGGAGCTGGAATACGTCTCGGCGGGGTCGGGACAGCCCAGCCCCAGCGCCTTGTCGATCATCTCCCACTTGACCAGTTCGTCCCAGTCGACCAGCGTCACCGCGATGCCGGTCTTGCCGGCGCGCCCGGTACGGCCGATGCGATGCACGTAGGCCTGCTCGTCCTCGGGGATCTGGTAGTTGATGACGTGGGTGATGTCGTCGATATCGATGCCGCGGGCGGCCACGTCGGTGGCGACCAGCACGTCGATGTCACCGGTGCGGAACGACTTGAGCGCCTTCTCCCTGGCGCCCTGGCCCAGGTCGCCGTGCACGGCCCCGACCTTGAACCCGCGCTCGCCGAGCTCGTCGGCGACCTTCTGCGCGGTGCGCTTGGTACGGGTGAAGATCATCGTGGCACCGCGGCCCTCGGCCTGCAGGATGCGGCTGACCATCTCCACCTTGTCCAGCGCGTGGGCGCGGTAGGCGAACTGCTCGGTGGTGTCGTGGGTGGCCGCCGAGTGGGGCGCTTCGGCCCGGATGTGCGTCGGCTGGTTCATGAACGTGCGGGCCAGCGTGATGATCGGGTCCGGCATCGTGGCCGAGAACAGCATCGCCTGCCGTTCGTCGGGGATCTGGCGCAGGATGCGCTCGATGTCGGGCAGGAAGCCCAGGTCGAGCATCTCGTCGGCCTCGTCGAGGACCAACATCGACAGGCCGCCGAGCTGCAGGTGGCCCTGCTGGGCCAGGTCCAGCAGCCGGCCCGGGGTCCCGACGACGACGTCGACGCCCTTCTGCAGCGCCTCGATCTGCGCCTCGTATGGGCGGCCGCCGTAGATGGAGGTCACCGAGAGCTTGCGGTCACCGACCCGCAGGTGCTTGGCCGCGGTGGCCAGGTCGCCGAAGACCTGCAGGCACAGCTCGCGTGTCGGCACGACGACCAGGGCCCGCGGGATGCCCGTCAGCGGGCGCTCGGCATCGGTGGTGATGCGCTGCAGCAGCGGCACCCCGAACGCCAGCGTCTTGCCCATACCGGTGCGGGCCTGGCCGATCAGGTCGTCGCCGGCCAGTGCCAGCGGCATGGTCAGCTCTTGGATGGCGAATGGATGTTCCTTGCCGTCTTCGGCGAGTGCCCGGACGATCTCCTCGCGGACTCCGAGTTCGGCGAAGGTGGGATTGAGGTGCGTCATACGCTTGGGAATAGCCTTTCAGTTGTCGATCCTCGTTGCGTCACGCGCGCACGAGTTCGACGAAGCTATTGCCAGTTAAGCCCGAAGCCCTGCGCTGAGGTAGGCGGGCCGACTGCGTGCACGCACATTTCCACGGCAGCTGGAGTCGGCTTTCACGCCGTCTCGGTGTCGCTGCCTTCGACCATGGTACCTGGCCCGCCTCGCCGGGCGGTCGACGCGCCGGACGGCGTTTAGAGTTGGGCCATGAACTCGACGCCGCGCGCAGCGGAGCAGAGCGACTCGGTGAACCCGGATGTGTCGGCCGATCACCCCGGTGTCACCGAACTGTTCGCGCTCCTCGCCTACGGCGAGGTGGCGGCGTTCTACCGGCTCACCGACGAGGCGCGGATGGCGCCCAACCTGCGCGGACGCATCAACATGGCCTGCATGGCGGCCGCCGAGATGAACCACTACGAGGTGTTGCGCGACGCGTTGGAGCGGCGCGGCGTCGACGTTGTGCCCGCGATGACCAAGTACGCGTCGGCGCTGGAGAACTACCACCGGCTGACCACGCCGAGCACGTGGCTGGAGGCCCTGGTCAAGACCTATGTCGGTGACGCGCTGGCCGCGGACTTCTACCTGGAGATCGCGGGCGCGCTACCCGATGAGGTCGCCGACGTGGTGCGCGCGGTGCTGTCGGAGACCGGCCACTCGCAGTTCGTCGTCGCCGAGGTGCAGGCCGCGGTGACCGCCAGCGACAAGCAGCGGCACCGGCTGGCCCTGTGGTCGCGGCGCCTGCTCGGCGAGGCGATCACGCAGGCCCAGTTCGTGCTGGCCGATCACGACGAACTCGTCGACCTGGTGATGGCCAGCGGCGAGGGCCTCACCCAGATGACGGAGTTCTTCGACCGGTTGCAGCGCACCCACGCCTCGCGCATGGAGGAGTTGGGTCTGGCCTGATCGGCCTACCGGGTGCAGGTGGTGATCATCGAGTTGTTGTTCTGCGCGGTGATGAGTGTGCCGGCGGCGTCGGTGATGCTGCAGTTCAGCTGACCCGCGACGCTCGTCGCCGTCACCGACTTCAATTCCACTCCGGGATCCAGCACGACGGTCTTCGCCCACGGCAGCGCGACGTTCACGTCGGTCTGCAGTGCGCCCCGCTGGTCGGTGTAGATCACCGTCACCAGGTCGATCAGCTGCCGGTTACCGGTGACCCGGTAGGTGATCGTGCGTGGTGACGGGGCGGGCGGCGGTGCCGCTGCGGGGGTGGGCGCGGGGGTCGGATGGACGGTCGTTTCGGCCGTCGGGCTGACGGTGGTGACCGTCTCCGGCGGCAGCGCGGGCACCGCGGGCGCCGGTGTGGCCGCAGACGGCGCAGCCGACGTCGTGGCGGGCCCCGCGGAGGTCGTCGGCGCCGCCGACGTGACGGTGGCCGCCACCGATCCGCTGTCGCCACCGCCGAGGATCACCCCCGTCGTGCCGACCGCGACGAACAGGATGACCCCGGCGATACCGGCGATCCACATCCAATGCCGGTCGAGGCGTTCTTCGTCATAGCGCTGCTGATCGAAGTCGCTGTAGTCGTCGAATTCGTGCAGGCTGTCGTAGCCGTCCGAGTAGTCGTCCGGGCCATGACCCGAGCCGTAACCCGGACCGGCGTCGTAGGCCGGCGTCTCGTCGGGATAGATGCGGATCCGTTCCGTCGGCGTCAGCGAGTACGGAGAAGAAGCGGTATAAGGCCTGTTCATGAGGGTTTTCCCGGGGTCGTCGATGGCGCAATGACACTTGCCGCGCCCGATGCTATCGAGGTGGAAGTGACAGATGAGGTTCAGCCGGTTGTGTGTCGGTAACGGTCCGGACTCGGTTCGGTCGCCGTGCGGGAGGCCTCATCCGGGCGCGAACTCACCGCAGGCGCGGGGTCGGCGGCGCGTCCACTAGCCTTCTGAGGCAGAGCAAGTCGACCAACGGAAAGGGACCGGGGCGTGGAGGTCAAGATCGGTGTCACGGACAGCCCGCGCGAGTTGAGCTTCAACAGCGCGCAGACACCCACCGAGGTGGAGCAGTTGATCACCGACGCGCTGGCCAACGACACGCGGGTGCTCGCTCTGACCGATGAGAAGGGCCGGCGCTTCCTGGTGCAGGCGGCCAAGATCGCCTATGTCGAGATCGGCGCGGCAGATGTGCGCCGGGTTGGCTTCGGCGTGGGGGCGCAGTCGGCTACGACCGGGTGAGCGGCACGTGTGACAGGCCGCCCCAGGCGAACTGCACGGTGCCCTCGACCGCGTCGTCCTTGGTGATCGGCCGTTCGTTGTTGAGCCAGTAGCGCGCCGAGTCGACGCTGATCGCGACCAGGCCGACGGCGATCATTCTGGCCCGGTGCGCCTCGAGTCCCGAATCGCGGCTGATCAGGTCGAACACGGCATCCGTGCACGCCTCGGTGGCGACTTTCACCTGGGCGGCGACCTGCGGTTCGGTGACGTAGTCGTTCTCGAAGATCAGCCGGTAGCCCTGGCTGTCGTGTTCGATGAAATCGAAGAACGCATGCACCGCAGCGCGCAGTCGCTGTCGGTTGTCGGTGGTGGTGCGCAGCGCCTGCCGCACGCCGGACACCAGGTTCTCGACGTGCTTGGCCAGCACCGCGAGGTAGAGCTCAAGCTTCGACGAGAAGTGTTGGTACAGCACCGGTTTGCTCACTCCGGCGCGATCGGCGATCTCGTCCATGCCCGCGGCGTGGTAGCCGCGGTCGACGAAGATCTCGCTGGCGGCAGCGAGTAGCTGGCCGCGGCGTTCGTCCCGCGGCAGCCGGTTGCCACGTCGGTTCACCACGTCGCCGCTGCCCGGCTGCGCGCCCCTCCGCGCGGCGGTGTTGGCGAGATCGCTCATCACTTCCTTCGTCTGGCGTCAGCTGGCCTGGTTTCGCAACGACACTACTACCGTCGCCGCGCCCTGCACGGTAGGCCGGGCACCCTGCCCGGGTGGCGCGCCGGGAGCTTGCCGGCCCCGGCCTGTGTCATCCTGTTCTGCGTGACGTACGACCTCCGCACGCGAAGAGGATGATGGAGTCAGGGCGTCGCGGGGGCTCAGGAGTTCGAGGGGGTGTACCCGCCCTGCGCAGTGAGTGGCGCGAGCCGTTGCGCGCCCAGCGCGACCCGCTCGCCGAGGACTCGGGCCGCGTCCGCTCAAACCGCGAAGAGCACCGTCGCGTCCGCAAGCAGACCTGGCTCGGGCGATTCATCTCGACATACGGCTGGCGCGCCTATGCCTTGCCGATCCTGATCGCGGTCACCGCCGTGGTGGTGTACCAGACGATCACCGGGACCAGCGCGCCCGCGTCGAAGGAGTCCGAGGGGCCGGTACAGGGACCGCCGACCATCGGCGTCGCCTCCACCGCGATCATCGGCGCCCCGCCCAGGGGCCTCGCGGAGTTCGACGCGAACCTGCCCACCGGGATCCTGCCGGAGGGTGGTCCGTTCACCGAGGTGGGCGCCAAGACCTGGCACGTCGTGCCGGGCACCGCGCCGCAGGTCGGCCAGGGCACCGCGAAGACGTTCACCTACACCGTCGAGGTCGAGGACGGGATCGACACCGCGACGTTCGGCGGCGACGACGGTTTCGCCCGGATGGTCAGCGAGACGCTGGCCAACCCCAAGAGCTGGACCCACAACCCGCAGTTCGCGTTCACCCGCGTCGACGCGGCTTCGGGGGTGCAGCCGGACTTCCGGGTGTCGCTGAGCACACCGATGACGGTCCGCGAGGGGTGCGGCTACGACATCCAGCTGGAGGCCAGCTGCTACAACCCCGCCTACGCCGGCGGCCAGCCGCGGGTGTTCATCAACGTGGCGCGCTGGGTCCGTGGCGCCGTTCCGTTCCAGGGCGACGTCGGCTCCTATCGGCAGTATCTGATCAACCACGAGGTGGGTCACGCGATCGGCTACCAGCGGCACGAGCCCTGCGGCGGCCAGGACCAGTTGGCGCCGGTGATGATGCAGCAGACCTTCTCGACCAACAACAACGACGCGGCGAAATTCGACCCGCAGTCCGTGCAGCCCGACAACGAGACCTGCAAACCCAACCCCTGGCCGTACCCCATCGCCTGAGCGCGTCCCCCACTCCCGCGAGGGCTGCGGGAAGCGCCGGGGTCTCGTTGCTGTTGCACCCGGTACCTGATGTGATGGTCAGGAGTCCAACAACCAACGTGAATCGAGGACAACACGGTGTCCACACCGTTGCCGCCGCTGGTGGAACCGGCGGCCGAACTGACACGTGAGGAAGTCGCGCGCTACAGCCGCCACCTCATCATCCCCGACCTCGGACTGGACGGTCAGAAGCGGCTCAAGAACGCCCGGGTGCTCGTCATCGGCGCCGGCGGGCTGGGTTCGCCGACCCTTCTGTACCTGGCGGCCGCCGGTGTCGGCACCATCGGCATCGTCGAGTTCGACGTCGTCGACGAGTCGAACCTGCAGCGCCAGATCATCCACGGCCAGTCCGACATCGGACGATCGAAGGCCGAGAGCGCCCGCGACTCCGTCCTCGAGGTCAATCCGCTGGTCCAGGTGAACCTGCACGAGTTCCGTCTGGAGCCCGACAACGCCGTCGAACTGTTCGGCCAGTACGACCTGATCCTCGACGGCACGGACAACTTCGCCACCCGTTACTTGGTCAACGACGCCGCGGTGTTGGCGGGCAAGCCGTACGTGTGGGGCTCGATCTACCGCTTCGAGGGCCAGGTGTCGGTGTTCTGGGAGGACGCCCCCGACGGTCTGGGCCTGAACTACCGCGATCTCTATCCCGAGCCCCCGCCGCCGGGAATGGTGCCGTCGTGCGCCGAAGGCGGCGTGCTGGGCATCCTGTGCGCCTCGATCGCGTCGGTGATGGGCACCGAGGCCATCAAGCTGATCACCGGCATCGGGGAGCCGCTGCTCGGCCGGCTGATGGTCTACGACGCGCTCGACATGACCTACCGGACGATCAAGATCCGCAAGGACCCGGCCACACCGAAGATCACCGAGCTCATCGACTACGAGGCGTTCTGCGGCGTGCTGTCCGACGAGGCCACCCAGGCTGCTTCGGACGCGACGATCACCCCGCGCGAGCTCAAGGAACTGATGGATTCCGGCAAGCCGCTGGCGCTGATCGACGTGCGCGAACCCGTCGAGTGGGACATCAACCGCATCGAGGGCGCGCAACTGATCCCGAAGGGCGCCTTCGAGTCGGGTGAGGCGCTGTCGCGGCTGCAGGTCGACCGGACTCCGGTGTTCTACTGCAAGACGGGTGTGCGCTCGGCAGAGGTGCTGGCCATCGCGAAGAAGGCCGGCTTCTCCGACGCCATGCACGTGCAGGGCGGAATCGTCGCCTGGGGAAAGCAACTCGAACCCGACATGGTGATGTACTAACGGCTGGTTTGCCGGTCCTCGGCTTAGGCTGAGGTGGTGACTGTCGAGCGGCCGCCCGATCATGTGCTGGCGGCCTTCGGGCTGACCGGCGTTCAGCCGGTGCCGTTGGGGTCGAGCTGGGAAGGCGGCTGGCGCTGCGGCGAAGTCGTGTTGTCGATGGTCGCCGACCACGCCCGCGCCGCCTGGTCGGCCAAGGTCCGCGAGACGCTGTTCATCGACGGTGTGCGCCTGGCCCGGCCGGTGCGTTCCACCGACGGCCGCTACGTGGTGGCCGGCTGGCGGGCCGACACGTTCGTTGCGGGCACCCCCGAACCGCGCCACGACGAGGTGGTCTCGGCCGCGGTGCGCCTGCACGAGGCGACGGCCAAACTCGAGCGCCCGCGCTTCTTGACCCAACCGCCCGTGGCGCCGTGGGCCGACGTCGACGTGTTCATCGCCGCCGACCGCGCGGCCTGGGAGGAGCGGCCGCTGCACTCGCTGCCGCCGGGTGCCCGGGTGGCGCCGGGTTCGGCCGACGGGCAGCGCTCGGTCGAGCTGCTCAACCAACTGGCCGCCCTGCGTAAGCCGACCAAGAGTCCGAGCCAGCTGGTGCACGGCGATCTTTACGGCACAGTGCTTTTCGCGGGGACCGCCGCCCCGGGCATCACCGACATCATCCCGTACTGGCGGCCGGCGCCCTGGGCGGCCGGGGTCGCCGTGGTCGACGCGCTTTCCTGGGGCGAGGCCGACGACGGGCTCATCGAGCGGTGGAGCCCGTTACCTGAATGGTCGCAGATGTTGTTGCGGGCGTTGATGTTCCGCATCGCCGTGCATGCGTTGCATCCGAGGTCGACGGCGGCGGCGTTCCCCGGCCTTGCGCGCACCGCGGCGCTGGTCCGCCTGGTGCTTTAGAACTCGTGGCGCACCTCGCGCAGCGGGACCCGTCCGTCTCGTGCGAGCACCCCTTCGGTGCGCAGCATCTCCAGTTGCCGCGTCGTCAGATGCGGCGCCGGACGCCCCGAGGCCCTGATGACCCGGTGCCACGGCAGATCCGCCGAATCCGTGCGCATGATCCAGGCGACGATGCGGGGACTGGAAAGCCCAGCGGCATCGGCGATGTCGCCGTAAGTCGACACCCGTCCGCGCGGGATGGCGGCCACCAGCGCACGCACCGCCTCGATCTGTTCGTCGGTGATCGCCGGCATGGCTAGGCCAGTTGCTCACGGATCAGCGCCGCCGTCTCGACGGGCCGCGCATGTGCGACCATGTGGTCGCAATCCCATTCCGCGAGAGTGAATTTCGCGCCCACCCGATCGGCCAGCGCGGCGATCAGGTCGTCGGTGGCGTACGGCGGCCGGGTGCCGGTGGCCCGGACCACCGTCGTCGGTATCCCCTTGGGCGGCAATGTGACCGGGCGAGCCAGTTCGCTCCAGTAGGAAAGCATCGCCGGTATGCTGATCCGCCAGCCGACCCGGCCACCGGGCAGGTCGATCAGATGCTCGTCGAGTTCGCGGTCCAGTTCGGCCGGGTCCACCTCCCCCCATGATCCGTTGGCCTTCTCGGCGCGCGCTTCGGCGCGGTCGGTGTAGTCGGGGGAGTCGTACATGCTCTCGGCGACGTCGCGCATCCACTCGCCGTCCAAGGCCACCGCGGGGTCGAGCAGCACCAGGCTCGACACCAGCTCAGGCCGGGCGGCAGCCAGGCTCAACGCCACCGCGCCGCCGAACGAGTGGCCGACCACCACGGCGGGACGCCCGGCATCGATCAGCGCGGCCAGCGCCGATGCGTTCGCCTCCAATGTCCACGGCGCCGCCCACGAGGAGCGGCCGTGGCCGATGAGATCCGGTGCGGCGATGGAGAGGTCGGCCAGGTGTCCGGTCGCCAGCGTCTGCCACCGCCTGCCGTGTCCGGTCAGGCCGTGGATCGCCACCACCTGCGCGGAGTCCTCGGGGCCGTACCGGTACACGTGCAGGAGCTCGGTCACGACCGTGATGCTGCCAGCCTCGCCGGACGGCCGCTTGTCGGACCCCCGTGGTGTCATGCGTTCATGTCCGCACCGCACACCGACCTGACCCCGGCCACGCTCACCGGACCGGGTTCGCACGGCGTGGTTCGGGTCATCGGGGGCGCAGGCACCGGCAAGAGCACCCTGCTCGTGCGGTCCGCCGTGTCGCATATCGCCGCCGGTATGGAACCGGAATCCATTCTGCTGCTGACGGGTTCGGCACGGCTCGGCGCACAGGTCCGCGCCGCGATCACGTCGGCGCTGCTGCAGGCCGGCGGCCGAACGGTGGTGCGCGAACCGCTGGTACGCACGGTGCACTCCTACGCGTTCGCCGTGGTGCGGCTGGCCGCGCAGCGCAATGGTGACGCGCCGCCGCGGCTGATCACCAGCGCCGAGCAGGACGGGATCATCCGCGAACTGCTCGCCGGTGACCTCGAGGACGGCGACCGGTCGGCCGTTGCGTGGCCTGCCCATCTGCGGCCGGCGTTGAGCACGGTCGGCTTCGCGACCGAACTGCGCGACCTGCTGGCCCGCTGCACCGAGCGCGGGGTGGATCCGGTTGCGCTACAACGTATCGGTCGGCGTGCAGGCCGGCCCGAGTGGCTGGCCGCGGGCCGGTTCGCCCAGGCATATGAGCAGATCATGCTGCTGCGCTCGGCGGTCGGCATGGCAGCCCCGCAGGCCACCATCCCCGCTCTGGGGGCCGCGGAACTGGTCGGAGCGGCGCTGGAGGCCTTCGCCACCGATCCCGAGCTGGTGGCCGGAGAGCGCGCCCGGATCAGGCTGCTGCTCGTCGACGATGCCCAGCACCTCGATCCGCAGGCTGCCCGTCTGGTTCGGGTCCTGTCCCAGGGTGCCGCGCTGACGGTGCTCGCGGGTGATCCCAACCAGGCCGTGTTCGGCTATCGCGGCGCCGATCCCGTGCTGCTGCGCGGCGATGGACCCTCGATCACGCTGACGGGCTCGCATCGCTGCGCACCGGCGATCGCCGACACCATCACCGGGATCGCCCGCCGGCTACCGGGCGCCGACGACGGCCGCGTGCTGACCGGTGCGCCGGGGGACCCCGGGTCGGTGGCGGTGCGCATCGCCACCTCGCCCCACGCCGAGTCGGCGTTGATCGCCGACGCGCTGCGCCGGGCACATCTGGTCGACGGGACGCCCTGGTCGGAGATGGCCGTCATCGTGCGTTCGGTGCCGCGGGTGGGGGCCGTTCTCACCAGGACACTGGCGGCCGCCGGGATTCCCGTGGCCGCGCCGGCCCCGACGACGCCGCTGGCCGATCAACCTGCGGTTCGGTCGTTGCTGTCCGTGCTCGCGGCCACGGCGCGGGGACTCGACGCCGAGCTTGCCCACTTGTTGGTGACAGGGCCCATCGGCCGTGTCGACCCGGTGTCGCTGCGCCAATTGCGCCGCGCGCTGCGCCGGGCGGACTCCGCACAACCCCCGCGCAGTGTCGATCAACTGCTGATCGAGGCGCTGGAGACGGGCGTCGACGGTCTGCCCGAGAACCTGCACCGTGCCCTTCGCCGGGTGCAGGCGGTGCTGGAGGCCGCCGGGCGCAGTGCCGCCGACGGCGCCGATCCCCGCTACACGCTGTGGCAGGCCTGGCACCGGTCGGGTCTGCAGCGACGCTGGCTGGCCGCGAGTGAACGCGGTGGTCCTTCCGGCGCACAGGCCGATCGCGACCTCGACGCCGTGACCGCGTTGTTCGACGTCGCCGAGCAGTACGTGAACCGCACCACTGGCGCGTCGCTGCGCGGGCTCATCGACCACGTCGCGGCGCTCGGCCCGCCGGCCCGCGATGAGCGCGCCGATTCCGACGCGGTCGCGGTGCTCAGCGCACACGCGGCCCTGGGACGCGAATGGGAGTTCCTCGTCGTGGCCGGGGTGCAGGAGGGTTTGTGGCCCAACACCGTTCCCCGCGGCGGCGTGCTGGCGACCCAGCACCTGGTCGACGTGCTCGACGGCGTCACCGGCGAGGGTGGCCGCGTGGTGTCGACCCGGGCGCCGTTGCTGGCCGAAGAGCGCCGACTCCTCATCGCCGCGATGGGCCGCGCCCGAAGCCGGCTGTTGGTGACGGCCGTCGACAGCGACAGCGGCGACGAGTCCATGCTGCCATCGGCGTTCTGCACCGAACTTGCCGCCGTCGCCGGTGGCGACCTCGACACCACACCGCCGGTCACCGCTCCGCGGGTACTGACGCCCGCCGCACTGGTCGGTCGGCTTCGGGCGGTTGTGTGTGCCTGCGACGGAGCGATCGACGACGCGCAACGCTTCTGTGCGGCAATCCAATTGGCCCGGCTTGCGACGGCCGGGGTGGCCGGCGCCGATCCGGCTCAGTGGTACGCGAGGACGCCCGTGTCCACCGCCGAACCGTTGTGGGGCGGCGACGAGCACACGGTGACGCTGTCGCCGTCGACGCTGCAGATGCTCAGTGACTGCCCGCTGCGCTGGCTGCTGGAGCGCCATGGCGGCAGCGACGGCCGCGACGTGCGGTCGGCGGTGGGATCGCTGGTGCATGCGCTGATCGCCGACCCCGCCACGACGGAGAGCACGATGCTGCGCGATCTCGAGAAGGTCTGGGGCAAGCTGCCGTTCGATTCGAACTGGTACGCCGACAACGAACTGGGCAGGCACCGCGCCATGGTTTCGGCGTTCGCACAGTGGCGCGCCCAGACCCGCGGGGAACTGACCGAGGTCGGCACCGAAGTCGCCGTCGACGGCGTCATCGAGGGTGGGGACGGCCGGCCGCAGGTCCGGGTGCGGGGCCGGGTCGACCGGCTGGAACGCGACGTTGAGGGCAGGCTCGTCGTGGTCGACGTCAAGACCGGCAAGAGCCCGGTCAGCAAGGACGACGCCCAGCGCCACGCCCAGCTCGCCATGTACCAGCTGGCGATCGCCGAAGGTCTGGTGGCCCAGGGCGACACCGCGGGCGGCGGACGCCTGGTCTATCTCGGCAAGGTCGGCGCATCCGGAGTGGCCGAACGCCAGCAGGACCCACTTACGGCCGACGGTCGCACCGAATGGCGCGAGACCGTGCACAAAGCGGCGGCCGCCACCCAGGGGCCCGACTTCGTCGCGCGGATCAACGACGGCTGCACCCACTGTCCGGTGCGGGCGATGTGCCCCGCCCAGGCGGCCCGTGGTGGCCGATGATGACGCCGCGCTACAGCCCATCGGAACTCGCGGTCGCGCTCGGCCTGTTCGCACCGACCGACGAGCAGGCCGCCGTGATCGCCGCGCCGCCGGGACCGCTGGTCGTCATCGCGGGCGCAGGCGCAGGCAAGACGGAGACGATGGCCGCGCGGGTGGTGTGGTTGGTCGCCAACGGCTACGCCCGCCCGGGCGAGGTGCTGGGCCTGACCTTCACCCGCAAGGCCGCCGGGCAATTGCTGCGGCGCGTCCGCACCCGCCTCGCCCGGCTCTCCGGTGCCGGCCTTGTCACGGCCCCGGCAGAATCGGGAGACGAACCGCCGACCGTCAGCACTTATCACGCCTTCGCCGGCAACCTGCTGCGTGAGCACGGCCTGCTTCTGCCGGTGGAGCCCCACACGCGGCTGTTGAGCGAGACAGAGCTGTGGCAGTTGGCGTTTCGGGTGGTGTGCGACCACCCCGCGCTCGAAACCGACAAGACCCCAGCGGCCGTCAGCTCGATGGTGTTACGGCTGGCCGGTCAGCTCGCCGAGCACCTGGTCGATACCGAGGAGCTTCGCGACACCCACGTCGAGCTGGAGCGTCTGGTGCACGCCCTGCCTGCGGGGCCGTATCAACGCGACCGCGGGCCCAGCCAGTGGCTGCTGCGGATGCTCGCCACTCAGACCGAGCGCACGGAGCTGGTGCCGCTCGTCGACGCCCTGCACGAGCGGATGCGCGCGCAGAACGTGATGGACTTCGGCATGCAGATGGCCTCGGCCGCGCGACTGGCCGAGAACTTCCCGCATGTCGGCGAACACCTGCGCAGCCGGTACCGGGTGGTGTTGCTCGACGAGTACCAGGACACCGGCCACGCACAACGCGTCGCGCTGTCGTCGCTGTTCGGCGGCGGGGTCGACGACGGCCTGGCGTTGACCGCGGTCGGCGACCCCATCCAGTCGATATACGGGTGGCGCGGCGCCTCGGCCACCAATCTGCCGCGGTTCACCACGGACTTCCCGCGCTCGGACGGCAGCCCGGCACCGACGCTCGAGCTGCGTACCAGTTGGCGCAACCCGCCGCGGGCGCTGCACCTGGCCAACGCGGTGTCCCAACAGGCGCGACGGCGTTCGGTCGCTGTGCGTTCGCTGCGGCCCCGACCGGACGCCCAGCCCGGCACCATCCGGTGCGCGCTGATGAACGACGTTGCCGCCGAACGTGAATGGGTGGCCGGCCACATCGCCGACATCTATCACGGCGCGCGTGGGCAGGGTGCGACGGCGCCGACCGCCGCGGTTCTGGTGCGGCGCAACGCCGACGCCGCCCCGATGGCGGACGCACTGACCGCACGCGGCGTGCCGGTCGAGGTCGTCGGCCTGGCGGGGCTGCTGGGGGTCGCCGAAGTCGCCGACGTGGTGGCGATGCTTCGGTTGGTCGCCGACCCGACCGCGGGCAGCGCGGCCATGCACGTGTTGACCGGTCCACGGTGGCGACTGGGGGGCCGCGACATCGCTGCGCTGTGGCGGCGCGCGGTCTCGCTCGACAGCGGCGCAACCGAGGGTCTCAGCGCCACCGACCGCATCGTCGCACAGGCGTCACCCGACGCCGACACCTCCTGCCTGGCGGAGGCGATCACCGATCCCGGTGCCGCAGTAGCGTATTCGTCGACGGGGTACCACCGCATCGTGGCGCTGGCCCGGGAGTTGACCGCGCTGCGCGCCCACCTGTCGCACCCGCTGCCCGAATTGGTCGCCGAGGTGCGCCGCATACTCGGCATCGACACCGAGGTGCGCGCGAGCCGCCCGGTGTCGGCCGGGTGGTCGGGCGCCGAGCACCTCGACGCGTTCGCCGATGTGGTAGACGACTTCGCCGCTCGCGCGGGTGCCGACCTACCCGGACTGCTGGCCTACCTCGAAGCCGCCGAACAGGTCGAGAACGGTTTGGCTCCCGCCGTGGGGGCACCTCTCCCGCGAAGCGAAGGGGGAACGTCAACCGCCGGCGACCGGGTGCAGATCATGACCATCCACGCGGCGAAGGGACTGGAGTGGCAGGTGGTCGCGGTGCCGCACCTGAGCGGGCGGGTGTTCCCCTCCGGCGGGTCGGCCCGCACCTGGCTCACCGACGCCGGCGACCTGCCGCCACTGCTGCGCGGTGATCGGGCCACGATGTCCGAGCACGGCGTTCCGGTGCTCGACACCTCCGATGTCAACGACCGCAAGCGGTTGGCTGACAGCATCCACGAGCACAAGCAGAGTCTCGAGCAGCGCCGCGTCGATGAAGAACGCCGGTTGCTGTATGTTGCGCTCACCCGCGCGGAGGACACGCTGCTGCTCAGTGGTCACCATTGGGGGCCGTCCGAAAGCAAGCCGCGCGGCCCGTCGGAGTTCCTCTGCGAGCTCCGTGACATCATCGAGCGGTCGGCCGACGCAGGCGACGCGTGCGGCGTGATCGAGCACTGGGCCCCCCCACCGCCCGACGGTCAAGCAAACCCGCTGCGCGACAACGTGGTCGAAGCGGTATGGCCGGTCGACCCCGCCGGTACCCGCCGGTCCGACGTCGATCGTGGCGCGGACCTGGTGGCGGCCGCGATGTGCGACGACCTCGCCGAAGTACCTGTCGACTCCCTCGAGGGCTGGGCCGCCGACGTCGACGCGCTGCTGGCCGAACGGGAGTCGGTGACCGAACGGCCCGTCCCGCCGCTGCCCGCTCAGCTGTCGGTCAGCACACTGGTCGAGCTGGGCCGAGACCCAGACGCGGTCGCCCAGCGGCTGCGCCGGCGGGTACCTACCCGACCCGATCCGCACGCGTTGCTGGGCACCGCATTTCATGACTGGGTGCAACGCTTCTACCACGCGGACCGGTTGTTCGACCTCGACGACCTGCCCGGGGCGGTCGACCACGCCACCGCGGTGGCCGACGAACTCGAAGAACTGCAGGCGGCATTCGCGGTGTCGGGGTGGGCGGCCCGCACACCGGTCGACGTCGAGGTGCCTTTCGACATGGTCCTCGCCGGGCGGGTGGTGCGGGGGCGCATCGACGCGGTGTTCGCCGACGAGGACGGCGGCGTCACCGTGGTCGACTGGAAGACCGGCGATCCCTCGGCCACACCGGAGGTCAAACAGCAGGCTTCCGTTCAGCTTGCGGTGTACCGGCTGGCGTGGTCCGCGCTGCACGCCATCCCGGTCGAGAAGGTGCGCGCGGCGTTCCACTACGTGCGCACCGGGACCACCGTCACCCCGGACACCCTGCCCGACGCCGACGCGCTGGCCCGATTGCTCGACGTCGCTTAGGACTCGCGGTAGATCTTCAGCGCCGTGGTGATCATCGGGATCTGCAGCGGCAGCCGAGCGATGGCGATCGCCCGCATCGGCCACGGCTTGTGCCACCACAGTCGGCACATGTTGAAGTTGCCCGGCCACACCGCCAGAAACAGCGCCGCGGCCGCCGCCGCTCCGGCCTTCCGGGTCCGCGGAGCGGCCAGGGCGGCCGCGACCCCGATCTCGGCCGCCCCGGACGCGTAGGTGTAGAACCTCGGCGTCCCCGGCAATTCGGTGGGGATGATGCCGTCGAACGGTTTGGGAGCAAGGAAGTGCAGTGTTCCGATGCCGAACAGCATCGCGGCCATCCGGGCGGCCGGCGTGATGCCGGTGACGCGCCGCAGTGCGGCGGGAAGCGAGGTCATGAGTACATTGTGCTGGTGCGGCAGTCCCATGCGGTGACGGACCCTCGTGGCTAACGGACGGTTGAGGCGCCAACTCGGCCGGATCAACCAATCGCTGGCCGAGCAGCCCGTCCATTCCCTGGTCGATCGGGTCACCATCCCCCGGGACATCCCCAGCCCGTGGTCGCGCATCACCAAGCGCATCGTCATCGCCTTCGCCGTGCTGTGCGCCGTCGTGTTGATCGTCTACATCGATCGCGACGGCTATTCGGACACTCAGAAGAACGGCCTGTCGCTGCTCGACTGCTTCTACTACGCGACCGTGTCCCTGTCGACCACCGGCTACGGCGACATCGCGCCGATCACCGAGGCCGCCCGGTTCGTCAACATCGTGGTGATCACCCCGCTACGGGTCGCATTCCTGATCGTCCTCATCGGTACGACGGTCGAGACCTTGACGACCGAGTCAAGGCAGGCGTTCAAGATTCAGCAGTGGAGGAACAAAGTGCGCAACCACACCGTGGTCATCGGATACGGCACGAAGGGCCGAACCGCGGTGGCCGCCATGGTCGGTGACGAGGTCGCCCCGGCCGACATCGTCGTCGTCGACGAGAACCCCGCCGCGCTGGAACGCGCCAAGAGTGCCGGCCTGGTGACGGTTCGCGGCAGCGCGACGGACTCGGAGGTGCTGCGGCTGGCCAGTGCCCAGCACGCGAAGGCGATCATCGTCGCCACCAACCGCGACGACACCGCCGTCCTCGTCACGCTGACCGCCCGCGAACTCGCCCCGAAGGCCAAGATCATCGCCGCGGTCCGCGAGGCGGAGAACCAGCATCTGCTCGAACAGTCCGGCGCCGACTCCACGGTCGTGACATCGGAGACCGCAGGCAGACTGCTGGGCATCGCCGTGCAGACGCCCAGCGTCGTGGAGATGATGGAGGATCTGCTCACCCCGGACGCCGGCTTCGCCATCGCCGAGCGCGAGATCACCCCGAAAGAGGCGGGCGGCTCGCCGCGGCATCTGTCGGACATCGTGCTGGGCGTGGTGCGCAGCGCAAAGCTGCTGCGCGTGGACGATCCGCAGGTCGACTCCCTCGAGATCGGCGACCGGCTGCTCTACATCCGCAGCCAAGACGCCGAGCGGTGATGTGGGGGCACCTCCCGCTTGCGGGGGACGCTTGCGCGAAGAACAGACTGCGATGACCGCCGGCGGATTCTCGCTCCGCAACGTTCCGCTGCTCTCGCGCGTCGGCGCGGACCGGGCCGATGTGCTGCGCACAGACGTCGACGCGGCGTTGGCAGGTTGGCCGGACGCGCTGGTGCTGCGAGTCGACCGGCGCAACCAGGTGCTGATCTCCGGTGGTCAGGTGGTTCTCGGCAGCGCCGCCAACCTCGGCGCGAAACCGCCGGAGAACGCGGTGTTCCTGGGCCGGCTCGTCGACGGCAGACACGTCTGGGGCATCCGGTCGGCGCTGGAGGGACCCGAGGATCCGCACACCGAGAGCGAGGTACTCGACCTGCGCCGCGCCGGCCAGGTCTTCGACGACGTCAGCGCGCAACTCGTCGCGACGGCGACCGCACTGCTCAACTGGCACGACAGTGCGCGGTTCAGCACCCTCGACGGTTCACCCACCAAGCCCAGCAAGGGCGGATGGTCGCGGGTCAACCCGGTCAACGGTCACGAGGAGTTCCCCCGGATCGACCCCGCGGTGATCTGCCTGGTGCACGACGGCCACGACCGCGCTGTCCTGGCCCGCCAGACGGTGTGGCCCGAGCGGCTGTTCTCGATCCTGGCCGGCTTCGTCGAGGCGGGGGAGTCCTTCGAGTCGTGTGTGGTGCGCGAGATCGCCGAGGAGATCGGGCTGACGGTGACCGACGTGCGCTATCTCGGCAGTCAGCCGTGGCCCTTCCCCCGGTCGCTGATGGTCGGCTTCCACGCGATCGCCGATCCCGAGCAGGAGTTCTCCTTCAACGACGGCGAGATCGCCGAAGCGCACTGGTTCTCCCGCGCCGAGATCCGCGATGCGCTCGAGCACGGGGACTGGAGCAGCCAGTCGCAGTCGCGGCTGCTGCTGCCCGGCTCCATCTCCATCGCCAGGGAGATCATCGAGTCCTGGGCCGCACTCGACTGACGCTCAACCGGTCAGCTTGGCCTTGACCTCGGCGCCGCTCGGGTTCGTGAGCGTCGAGCCGTCGGCGAACTTGAGGGTCGGCACCGTCTGGTTGCCGCCGTTGACCGATGCGACGAACTCCGCGGCGGCGGGATCCTTCTCGATATCGACCTCGGTGAACGCGATGCCCTCCTTCTGCATCACCTTTTTCAGGCGGAAGCAGTAGCCACACCAGGTGGTGGTGTACATGGTCACGGAAGTCTGCGCTGCGCTCATAACGCCATTCAACGTAGCTGATCGGGCGAACATGCCCGACGGCGTCCGGCGCATTGTCACCGCGCCCTGTCAAGATGGACCGCATGTCGGTAGAGGTCGTCTCGCGCGCCGGCGCGAACCCCTTCGACGACCTCGACGACCAACAGCGCGAGGCCGTGCTGGCCGCCCGCGGGCCGGTATGTGTGCTGGCCGGCGCGGGCACGGGCAAGACCCGCACCATCACCCGCCGCATCGCGCATCTGGTCGCCGCCGGCCACGTCGCGCCCGGGCAGGTGTTGGCGGTGACGTTCACCTCGCGTGCGGCGGGGGAGATGCGGGGACGGCTGCGCGCGCTCGACGGTGCTCTCGGCGGTGTGGGCACCGGCTCGGTGCAGGCGATGACGTTTCACGCCGCCGCCCGCCGCCAACTGGCGTACTTCTGGCCGAGGGTCGTCGGCAACACCTCATGGCAGCTGCTCGACACCAAGTTCTCCGTGGTGGCCCAGGCCGCCAACCGGGCCGGGCTGAGCACCAGCACCGATGACGTGCGGGACCTCGCGGGCGAGATCGAGTGGGCCAAGTCGTCGTTGATCAGCCCCGAGGGTTACGCCGCTGCGGTCGGTCAGGCCGGTCGCGACATCCCCCTGGACGCCGCCAAGGTCGCGGCCGTCTACGCCGGCTACGAGGCGCTCAAGACCCGCCGCGACGACACCACACTCCTTGATTTCGACGATCTGCTGCTGCACACCGCCGCGGCGATCGAGAACGACGCCGCCGTGGCCCAGGAGTTCCGGGACCGCTACCGCTGCTTCGTCGTCGACGAATACCAGGACGTCACGCCGCTGCAGCAGCGGGTGCTCGACGCCTGGCTCGGCGGCCGCGATGACCTGACCGTCGTCGGCGACGCCAACCAGACCATCTATTCGTTCACCGGTGCCACCCCGCGCTATCTGCTCGACTTCTCCCGGCGGTTCCCCGACGCCGCGGTGGTCCGGCTGGAACGCGACTACCGGTCCACCCCGCAGGTGGTGTCGCTGGCCAACCGGGTCATCGCCGCCGCGCGGGGCCGGATGGCGGGCAGCAAGCTGCACCTGGTCGGCCAGCGCGACCCCGGCCCGGCGCCGTCGTTCGCCGAATACCCCGACGAGGTCGCGGAGGCCGCCGCGGTCGCCAAGAGCATCAAGCGACTCCTCGAATCGGGCACCGAACCGGCCGAGGTCGCGGTGCTCTACCGCATCAACGCGCAGTCGGAGGTCTACGAGGAAGCGCTCACCGAGGCCGGGATCCCGTTCCAGGTCCGCGGCGGCGAGGGTTTCTTCAGCCGCCAGGAGATCCGTCAGTCGCTGGTCGCGCTGCAGCGCGCCTCCGAGAAGGATGCGGCACGCGATTCCGACAAACTGCCCGACGTCGTGCGGGCGGTGCTGCACCCGCTGGGTCTCACCGATGAAGCGCCCGCGGGCACCAAGGCCCGCGAGCGGTGGGAGGCGTTGACGGCGCTCGCCGACCTCGTCGACGAGGAGGTGGCGCTGCGCCCGTCGCTGGACCTGCGGGCGTTGATCAACGAACTGCGGCAGCGCGCCGACGCGCGTCATCCACCCGTGGTGCAGGGCGTCACGCTGGCGTCGTTGCACGCCGCGAAGGGACTGGAATGGGACGCGGTGTTCCTGGTCGGGCTCGCCGACGGCACATTGCCGATCTCCCACGCGCTCGCCCACGGCCCCGACAGCGAAGCCGTCGAAGAGGAACGGCGATTACTCTACGTCGGAATCACCAGGGCGCGAGTGCATCTCACGCTCAGCTGGGCGCTCTCGAGAACCCCCGGCGGACGGCAGACCCGCAAGCCGTCACGCTTCCTCAACGGCATCGCCCCGAACACATCGGCCGACCCCGGCGCGCCGTCGAAACCGCGGCGCCCCCGCGGCGCCACCCCTCGTTGCCGGGTCTGCAACAGCGTGCTCACCACACCGCCGGCGATCATGTTGCGCCGCTGCGAGGGCTGCCCCTCGGACATCGACGAGGCCCTTCTCACCGAACTCAAGGACTGGCGGTTGCGCACCGCCAAGGAGATGAGCGTGCCGGCCTACGTGGTGTTCACCGACAACACGCTGATCGCGATCGCCGAGACGTTGCCAGTCGACGACGCCGCGCTGGTCGCGATACCGGGAATCGGCGCGCGCAAGCTCGAGCAGTACGGCGGCGACGTCCTCGCCATGGTCAAAGGCCGCCAGAAGTCGTAAAGATCGCGCCAAAACCGCAGGTCAGAAAATCGGTTGTGGCCACGGGCTGTTAGGCTTAGCCTCAAGATCACACACCTGATGGGTTCACGCGTGCGGAAGGAGGGTGCCGAGATCATGGAGAGCCATTACGCGTTCACCGGCGTAGGCAACGTCGTCTTCGCTGCCACCGCGCATCCCGCGTTCGTCGCGCACGCCGCCGCGAATGCTGCCGCCGTCATTACGCCGCGCAAGCGCCGCACCGCCGCGACTGCATCGTCCGTCGATCGGGGCACCACCTAGGTAAGCCCAGATCTCGCCCCCAAGGCCACGGACCGCAGTCATCGGATCCGTGGCCTTCGTCTTTTCCGAAGCCCTCGACGATTAGTCCCGGATCCCGCAGAAGTCAACAGAAACGACAAGCAAGCGAGAAAGGACCCGACATGTCATCCGGGACATGCCGCGAGAGAACGAAGTTGGCGGTGCCGTGTCACAGAGCCGATCCGGATCTGTGGTTCGCCGAGAACCCCGTCGAACTCGAGCGCGCCAAGGCCCTGTGCGCGGATTGCCCGATCCGCCGCGAGTGCCTGGCCGCCGCGCTGGAACGCCAGGAACCCTGGGGCGTCTGGGGCGGCGAGATCATCGAACGGGGTGTGGTCATCGCCCGCAAGCGTCCACGGGGACGGCCCCGCAAGAACACCGGAAGCCCGGCAGCCGCGTAGCCGCTGCCGGGTTTCCCGTCGAGCGTCGAACTATGACGAAAACCGCTGCCGCAACATGTTTCCGACTCGCGTGCAGCGGCGGAGGAGTGGCGAGACGACCTACGCAGCCTGGTCGGCGAATCCCGGAATCAGTTCGGTGGCAAGCTGTTTGGCCGGCACATGCGCGTCGAGCTGGCACGCGATCGCAACACAGGACGCGATGACCCGAAGCGGGATCGCCAGCTTGGCGGGCAGGTCCATCTGGCGTGCGGCCTTGATCTGGCCCGCCGCCCGGTCCGGCTTCATGTTCGCCGCGGTCAGCTTCTGAAGCCATGTGCGCGTGTAGTGGAACGTCTCGACCTCCAGCGGCTCGACGTATTGCCGCATGATGTCGTCCATCTCGCGTTTGGAGACTTGCTCGCCGCGCTGGACGAACCCGATCTTCTGCATGGTGGTCAGCAGGTTCTCGTAATCGTCGTACAGCGCATAGCGTGTCGACAGACCGATCTCGATCGGGATGCCGCCGGGCAGGGGAGCGACGGCGCCGAAGTCGATGACGCCCATCTTGTTGTCGGGCAGCAGCATGAAATTGCCCGGATGCGCGTCACCGTGCATCATCTCCAGCCGCCGCGGCGCGTCGTAGGTGAGCTCGAACAGCCTGGTGGCCATCAGGTCCCGCTGCTCCTGGGTGCCCTCCCGGATGATCACCGACATCGGCACGCCCTCGATCCACTCCTGGATCACCACCTTCGGCGCGCTGGCCACGATGTGCGGCACGGTGAAGTGGGGATGCCCCTGGTAGGCCTTGGCGAACGCGCGCTGATTGTCGGCCTCCAGGCGGTAGTCGAGTTCCATTTCGGTGCGCTCGATCAACTCGTCGACCACGCTGTCCACGTCAGCACCGGGGGAGAGCTGCTTGAGCACGCCGACCATGCGCTGCATCGTCTTCAAATCGGCGCGCAACGCCTCGTCGGCGCCGGGGTACTGAATCTTGACCGCGACCTCGCGACCGTCGGCCCACACCGCCTTGTGCACCTGGCCGATGCTGGCCGAGGCGATCGGCTTGTCCTCGAACGAGGTGAACCGTTCACGCCACTTCGTGCCGAGTTGCTGATCGAGCACCCGGTGCACCCTGGCGGCGGGCAGCGGCGGCGCCTCGCGCTGCAACTTGGTCAGCGCCTCGCGGTACGGCTTGCCGTACTGCTCGGGGATGGCGGCCTCCATCACCGACAGCGCCTGGCCGACCTTCATGGCGCCGCCCTTGAGCTCACCCAGCACGGTGAACAGCTGCTGGGCGGCCCGGTCCATGAGTTCGGCGTTGACCTCGTCCCTCGACTTCCCGGTCAACCGTTTGCCGAAGCCCAACGCGGCCCGGCCGGCCATGCCGACGGGCAGGCTTGCCAGCTTGGCATTGCGCGCGGCCCGGCCCCGCTTGATCTCGCTCACCAGACCATCATCCACGACGCGGCTGAACACATCGCAACGACTTGCCAACAGCCGATGTCAACACGAGCACCGCGGATGGCGCGACCAGCGCCGCGCCAGCACCGAGCCGACGTTGACGTCGAACTCCAGCGTGGTGTCCAGGGTGGGCGGCGGCTCGGCGGGCCGGCGCGGGTCCTCGCCCCCACGCACCGCGCGCACGACGCGGTCGATCTGGTTGAGCGCGAGCGCCGCGGTCGCCAGCACCGTGGCCCGGTCGGCGCTGCCGACGGCGTGGCGCAGCTGCGCCGCGACGGCCGGCCAGGCCGCATCGCGGTCACTGCGGTGCAGATCGGCGCACTCCAGGCACGAAGTGACGCCTGGGATCACCAACGGCCCCACCAGCCCGACGCCGTCGCGCACCCGCACCGGCAGGTGCGCCACGCCGCACGCCCTCAAGTCGCGAACCACCCGCGGATCGGCCACCAGGTAGTCGGCCAGCACCACCAGGTCCGTCGGCTCCGGCGGCGCGCCGGCGTGGGTGCGGCTGCTCTGAGTGATCCTGGTGCCCGAGCAGCGCAGCGCACCGGCCAGCAGGTCCGAGAGCGGCCCGCGGCCGTGGATGCGGACGGCGGCCGTCCTCAGCCGCGGCCGCGCTTGAATGGTCACCAGCCCGGCCGCGACCAACGACGTGACCAGCTCCTCGACGGTCGCCGCGTCGGCGGCGGGCAGGCCGGATTGCAGGTCGGTAAGGGTGGCGCCGGACTGCATGCGGCGCAGCAGTGCGGCCAGGGTGGGGGGCGACAGCGCGCCGGGCGGACGGATCACCACGGCGCGCCGCGGGTCCCAGCCCACTTGGACGGCGCCGTCGGGGCGCAGCAGGACGGGAGTCGCCGGGCTCAACGCGTAGTGCGTCATCGCTTGAGCGTGCCACGGCCGGGCCGTTGCGCCGCCCGGTTATCCACAGGCTCAGCGGCGGGGGCCGTCGTCCTCGTCGCCGGGCTTCTCGGGACCGGGCTCCTGGTTAAGGGCGTCGGCGATGGCGCTGTCGAACCCGCTGGTGTCGCCGCCGATCATCCGGTCGATGAAGCCGGCCGGCTCGTCGAGGTCCTCGGTCGTGGGCAGTAGATCGGGATGCTGCCACACCCCGTCGCGGGCGTCGGCGCCGACGGCCTCGGTCAGCCGCTCCCACAGCACCGCGGCCTCGCGCATCTTGCGGGGCCGCAGCTCCAGACCGACCAGGGTGCCGAAGGTCTGCTCGGCGGGCCCCCCGGTGGCGCGCCGTCGCCGCATCGTCTCCGACAGCGCCGACGTGCCGGGAATCCGGTCGCCGAGCGCAGCGGTGACGACGGTCTGTACCCAGCCCTCGATGAGCGCCAGCAGCGTCTCGAGGCGCTCCAGCGCGGCCGTCTGCTCGGGCGTGGCCTTCGGCTCGAAGATGCCCTGGTTGAGCAACTGCTCCATCTGTGACGGGTCGGTCAGCGCGGCCGGGTTGAAGCCCTGGGCGAGCTCCTCGATGCCGGTCATGTCGATCTTCATGCCGCGGGCGAACGCCTCGACGGCACTGAGCAGCTGGCTCGCCAGCCACGGCACGTGGCTGAACAGGCGATGGTGGGCGGCCTCGCGCGCGGCGAGGAAGGTCATGATCTCGCTGCGCGGCTGCTCGAGCCCTTCCGACATGGCCTCAACGGCCTCCGGCAGCAGCGCCGCCACGCCCTTTGGGCCCAGCGGCAGTCCGACGTCGGTGGAGGTCAGCACTTCGCGTGACAGCTTGCCCAGCGCCTGGCCCAGCTGCGACCCGAAGGCCATGCCTCCCATCTGCGTCATCATCGACAGCAGCGGCCCGGCCATGCTCCTGGCTTCTTCGGGAAGCGCGGAGGCCCATACCGTGGAGATCTGCTCGGCCACCGGATCGCACAGCCGCTTCCATCGGTCGAGCGTGTTGTCGATCCAGTCGGTCGGCGTCCACGCCACCGCCTTGCTGGTGCCCGCAGGCAAGGCCGTCACCCCGTCGAGCCAGGTTTCGGCCAGGTGCACGGCGTCGGCGATCGCCGCGCTCGTGCCCTCGGTCACCGGCGCGACGAACCCGATCTGGCTCGACGCGAGCTGCCGGGCCAGGTCGTAGTTGACGGGGCCGGACTGCGTGCCGCCGGCCATCACGTTGCCTGCGCCGCTGAACATCTCGCCGAGCCGGGTGAAGATCTGCCCGAGCTGGGAGATGTCGAACTCGGATCCGCCGGGCCCGAAGCCGGAGCTGAACGGGTCCGCGCCCGAGCCCGACTCGGGGTCCTTCTTGCGCTTGTCGCGCTCGGGGTCGTCTCCTGGGGAGAAACCGAAAGGCACGTCAGGCATGCCTTCAACCGTACTCATCGGCGCCAGAGGGTGTGGTCGGGCAGGTCACGCCGACAGCGAACCTGGGGAAGGACCGGCGGCCTCGCGCGCCGATCGAGCCGTCGCACCGCCGTGATGCAGGTCTCGCGCGCGGGGGCACGTGCGCCCCAACCTCTACATTGGGCGGCGTGAACAGGCGGATACTGACGTTGGTCGTCGCGCTGGTCCCCATCCTGGTGTTCGGGGTGCTGGTGTCGGTCGTGACGGTGCCCTACGTCTCGCTGGGGCCGGGGCCGACGTTCAACACGCTGGGCGAGGTCGAGGGCAAAGAAGTCGTCGACATCGAGGGCGCCGACGTGTATCCGACCTCGGGTCATCTGAACATGACCACGGTGTCGCAGCACAGCGATCTGACACTGGGTCAGGCGATGGCGTTGTGGCTGTCGGGCCGCGAGCAGTTGGTGCCGCGCGATCTGGTGTACCCGCCGGACAAGACGCGCGAGGAGATCGACGAGGCCAACACCACCGACTTCCGCGACTCCGAGCGCAGCGCCGAGTACGCCGCGCTGATGTACCTCGACTACCCGATGTCCGTGACGGTGGAGAACGTCAACGACGACGGGCCCTCGGCGGGCAAGTTGCAGGCCGGTGATGCCATCGACGCCGTGAACGGTAAGCCGGTGGCCACCCTCGAGCAGTTCCAGGCACTGCTCAAGGACACCCAACCCGGTGACGAAGTGGTGCTCGACTACCGCCGCAAGGACGGTCCGCCCGGCGTCGCGACCATCACGCTGGGCAAGCATCCCGACCGCGATCAGGGCTACCTCGGGATCGGGGTGCTCGATGCTCCTTGGGCGCCGTTCTCCATCGACTTCAACCTCGCCAACATCGGTGGCCCGTCGGCGGGTCTGATGTTCTCCCTGGCCGTGGTCGACAAACTGACCACCGGTGACCTCAACGACGGTCGCTTCGTCGCGGGCTCGGGCACCATCACCGGTGACGGCGAAGTCGGTTCGATCGGCGGCATCACGCACAAGATGCTGGCGGCGCGGGAGGCCGGGGCTACCGTGTTCCTGGTGCCCGCCGACAACTGTGAAGAAGCCAAGACCGCGCCGCAGGACGGCCTTGAACTGGTGAAGGTGGACACGCTGACGACGGCGGTGGACGCGCTCAAGACGCTTTCCGCCGGTGGCGAACGTCCCCGTTGCTAGCTCAACGCCGATCGGCGGTTGCGTAGAGTTGGGGCACGTCGGGTTCCGGCGTGGTTGAAAACGTAAGTAAGACTGGAGTCGACGAGTGGGTATGCGGCCCGCGGCACGAATGCCGAAGCTGACACGACGTAGCCGAGTTCTCATCGGGGCAGGCGTTGTCGCCGTGCTGCTGTTGTTGATCGGGCCACGGTTGATCGACACCTACGTCGACTGGCTGTGGTTCGGGGAACTCGGCTACCGGTCGGTCTTCACGACCGTGATCTTCACCCAGATCATCCTGTTCTTCGTGGTGTCCCTGGTGGTCGGCCTGATCCTGTTCGCCGGGCTGGCACTGGCCTATCGCACCCGCCCGGTGTTCGTGCCGACCAGCGGACCCAACGACCCGGTCGCGCGCTACCGCACCGCGGTGATGGCGCGGCTGCGCCTGGTCGGCATCGGCGTGCCCGTGGTGATCGGCCTGTTCGTCGGGTTGTTCGCCGTCGGCCAGTGGGAGACGGTGCAGCTGTTCCTGAACGGCAGCAGCTTCGGGGTCGCGGATCCGCAGTTCGGTAAGGACCTCGGCTTCTACGCGTTCGACCTGCCGTTCTATCGGATGGTCCTGAACTACTTGTTCGTCGCGGTGTTCCTCGCCTTCCTGGCGAACCTGGTGGGCCACTACCTGTTCGGCGGGATCAGGCTGTCCGGACGCACCGGCGCGCTGAGCCGTTCGGCGCGCATCCAGTTGATCGCGCTGGCGGGCACTTTCGTGCTGCTCAAGGCCGCCGCCTACTGGCTGGACCGCTACGAACTGTTGAGCCACAGCCGCGGCGGCAAGCCGTTCACCGGCGCCGGCTACACCGACATCAACGCGGTGCTGCCGGCGAAGCTGATCCTGCTGGCCATCGCGCTGATCTGCGCCGCGGCCGTCTTCTCGGCGATCTTCCTGCGGGACTTGCGAATTCCAGCGATCGGTGTGGTGCTGCTGCTGCTGTCGTCGATGGTGGTCGGCGCCGGCTGGCCGCTGGTGGTCGAACAGTTCAGCGTCAAGCCGAACGCGGCGCAGAAGGAAAGCGAATACATCAGTCGCAGCATCACGGCGACCAGACAGGCCTACGGGCTCACCGACGAGACGGTGACCTACCGCAGTTATCCCGGCAACACGCCTGCCACCGCGCAGCAGGTGGCCGCTGACCGCGCCACCACGTCGAACATCCGGGTGCTCGACCCGACGATCGTGAGCCCCGCGTTCACCCAGTTCCAGCAGGGCAAGAACTTCTACTACTTCCCCGACCACCTCAACATGGACCGGTACCGCGACGAGGACGGCCAACTGCGCGACTATGTCGTCGCTGCGCGGGAACTGAACCCCGACCGGCTGATCGACAACCAGCGCGACTGGATCAACCGGCACACCGTCTACACGCACGGCAACGGGTTCATCGCCTCCCCCGCCAACACCGTACGCGGCGTCGCCAACGATCCGAACCAGAACGGCGGCTACCCCGAGTTCCTGGTCAACGCGGTGGGTCCCGACGGCATCATCAACCAGGGGCCCGCTCCACTGGACCAACCGCGCATCTACTACGGACCGGTGATCGCCAACACCGCGGCGGATTACGCCATCGTGGGGGAGAACGGCGTGCCTCGGGAGTACGACTTCGAGACCAACACCGAGACGCGCAACTACACGTACACCGGGAGCGGCGGGGTGCCGGTCGGCAACTGGCTGGCGCGCTCGTTGTTCGCGGCCAAGTTCGCCGAGCGCAACTTCCTGTTCTCCGACGTGATCGGTGCGGACAGCAAAATCCTGTTCAATCGTGATCCGTCCGACCGGGTCAAGGCGGCGGCGCCGTGGCTGACCACCGACACCGCGATATACCCGGCGATCGTCAATGACCGGATGGTGTGGATCGTCGACGGTTACACCACGCTCGACGACTACCCGTATTCGCAGTCGATGTCGCTGTCCTCGGCGACGGCCGACTCCGCCGAGGTGGCGATCAACCGGTTGCAGCCCGACAAGCAGGTGTCCTACATCCGCAACTCGGTCAAGGCGACGGTGGACGCCTATGACGGCACCGTGACGCTGTACGCGCAGGACGAGTCCGATCCGGTGCTGCAGGCGTGGATGAGCGTCTTCCCCGACACGGTGAAGCCCAAGAGCGAGATCTCGCCCGAGCTTCGGGACCACCTGCGCTACCCCGAGGACCTGTTCAAGGTGCAGCGCGAACTGCTGGCGCGTTATCACGTGGACGATCCGGTGACATTCTTCTCCACGTCGGACTTCTGGGACGTGCCGCTGGACCCGAACCCGACGGCGAGCAGCTTCCAGCCTCCGTACTACATCGTCGCCAAAGACCTTGCGTCGGAGGACAGTTCGGCGTCGTTCCAGCTGACCAGCGCGATGAACCGGTTCCGCCGCGACTTCCTCGCCGCATACATCAGCGCCAGCTCGGACCCCGAGACCTACGGCAGGCTGACGGTGCTGACCATTCCGGGCCAGGTCAACGGACCCAAGCTCGCCTTCAACGCGATCAGCACCGACACCGCCGTCAGCCAGGACCTCGGTGTCATCGGCCGCGACAACCAGAACCGCATCCGATGGGGCAACCTACTGACGCTGCCGGTTGGCCCGGGCGGGCTGCTTTATGTCGCACCGGTTTACGCATCGCCGGGCTCCAGTGACGCGGCATCGTCGTATCCGCGACTCATTCGCGTGGCGATGATGTACAACGACAAGATCGGTTACGGTCCGACGGTTCGCGACGCCCTGATAGACCTGTTCGGTCCGGGAGCGGACGCAACGGCCACCGGGCCCGCGCCGACGGGCGAGCCGGGTCAGCAGCCCGCGGCGACGCCTGCAACCAACGGCGAGGTGGCCGCGGCCCAGCCACCTGCCGGCCAGGACGGCCGCGCGCCGACCGGGCAGCCGCCGGCGGCGGCGCAACCGGGTGGCCCGGTGCAGTTGTCCGGCCCGCAAGCCGATGCGCTGCGGGAGGTCAACACCGCTCTGGACGCGTTGCGGCAAGCCCAGCAGAGCGGCAATTTCGGCGAGTTCGGAGATGCGCTTCAGCGCCTCGACGACGCGATGGCGAAATACCAGTCCGCTAGCTGAGTTTCCCCTATTGGCGCGAGCGTGCGTGTCTGTATCGGACACGCCGCTCGCGCCACTACATTCGTGCACGCTCGCGCCGCACCGAAAGGGCTCACTCGTATGGGCCTGCGTGGCCACGTCGCCGCACCCGTGGCGTATCCCGGCGAACCGGAGTACACGCGCTGCAGCGTTGGTGCGGGGCGCCACAGGGCAGCACGCCGGGTGGTTCGGCGTGCGCCGTGAGCGGAGTCACGCCGATAACGGGCCGTGCGATTTGGAAGTGCACCAGCGCCTTCGGTAACCTTGCGTTTACCCGACGCGGGGTGGAGCAGCTCGGTAGCTCGCTGGGCTCATAACCCAGAGGTCGCAGGTTCGAATCCTGTCCCCGCTACCAGTCGAATCGGCCCCCGGATGACTTTCCGGGGGCCGATTCACTTCCAGTCGCTGCGCTCGAGCCACGCCGCCCGGGGGCCGAAAGTCCTCGCCGATCCTGTCGGAGGAATCTGGCACGCGCCCCGAGGGTCTGCCACGGTCGAGGTGTGGACACAACGTTGGTCATCGCGCTGGCCGTCGCTTGGGGTGTGATCGGGTTGCTGTCCGGCCTGTGGATGGCTCGACGTGGATACGACCCGTTGTGGATTCTCATCGCGCTGCCGCTGGGCCCGCTGTTCCTGCCGATCGCCATCGAGCGCGTGCAGCGCCGCCCCGGTGCCGCCGGACCGGGCGAAGCGATACCACCGCACCGGTCAAGCGCCGACAGCAGGCCACGGGTCCTGGTGGGCCTCGATGGTTCGCAGGAGTCGAAGCGGGTGCTGGCAACGGTCCTGCGAATGTTCGGGCCGCACTGCGGTCTGCTGGTCATCGCCGAGGTCCTGCACTACGAGGCCGCCGACGACGTCACCGGCGCCGATGTCGACGCGGCCAAGCAGCGGTTGGCCACGATGGCCGCACAGGCCGACTGTGTCGGCGCGGTGCATACCGAGGTGTTAGCCGGCGCCCCGAGCGTGGCGCTGCGGCAGTACGCGGAGCAGAACGACATCGATCTGCTGGTGGTGGGTCGACGCGGCCGAGGGTTGTCGGCACGCGTACTCGGCAGCGTCTCCGCCGATCTCGTAGAACACTCCGCCGTCCCCGTACTCGTCATCGAACCGGCGCAGAAAGCGGCGGCCAGAACCAACACCGAAGCGCTACGGATGCGGTGATGGCGGCGGTACCGGCGACGGTGGCAACCGACTCCCACCACGGACTTGCCGGCCATGAAGTGGTGCTGCTGCTGCAGACCGATTCGCACCGCGGCCTGTCCAGCGCGGAGGCCCGCGAGCGTATTGACCGGTTCGGCCCCAACGCCCTGCCCGCTCCCCGCAGTTCGGGTCTGCTGCTCAGGGTCGGGCGTCAGTTCCACCATCCGCTGATCTATGTGCTGCTCGTCGCGGGCGCGATCACCGCGGCCCTACACGAATACGTCGACTCCGCGGTGATCTTCGCCGTGGTGGTCGTCAACGCCGTCATCGGCTTCATCCAGGAATCGAAGGCCGAAGCGGCGCTACAGAGCCTGCGCGCAATGGTTAACACCGAGGCCAAAGTCGTGCGCGACGGACGCGAGCACCTCGTCGCCTCCGACCAGCTCGTGCCGGGCGATCTGGTGCGCGTCGAGGCCGGCGACAAGATCCCGGCCGACATCCGGTTGCTGCGCCAGACCGAGTTACGGATCGATGAGTCGGCGTTGACTGGCGAGTCGGTGTCGGCGGACAAGGACGAAGTGGTTCTGCCGGCGGCGACGCCGGTGGCGGACCGACGCAACATGGCCTACTCGGGGACGTTGGTGACGGCCGGCGCGGGAGCCGGGATCGTCGTGGCCACCGGGGCCGAGACCGAGATCGGCGAGATCCACCGGCTCGTCGGCGCCGCCGAGATGCTGGCGACACCGTTGACCGCCAAGCTCGCCTGGTTCAGCAAGATCCTGACGGTCGGCATCCTGGCGTTGGCGGCGGCGACCTTCGCCATCGGTCTGCTTCGACACCAGGATGCGGTGCAGACGTTCACCGCGGCCATCGCGCTCGCCGTCGGCGCCATCCCGGAGGGCCTGCCGGCGGCGGTGACGATCACGCTGGCCATCGGCGTCGCCCGAATGGCCAAGCGCCGAGCGGTCATTCGCCGGTTGCCCGCCGTGGAGACGCTGGGCAGCACAACCGTGATCTGTGCCGACAAGACCGGCACGCTGACCGAGAACCAGATGACGGTGCGGGAAATCTGGACACCCGACGAGTCGTGGGAAGCAACCGGATCCGGCTACGCACCCGACGGCGCACTGCTGACCAGGGACGGCGTGCCGGCCTCGGTGGATGCGAACGCGGCGCTGCGCTGGTCGCTGTTGGCCGGGACGGCCTGCAACGACGCTGTGCTGACACACGACGCCGAGCGCTGGGACATCGCCGGTGACCCCACCGAAGCGGCCATGGTCGTCGTCGCCGCCAAGGCGGGCATCGCAGCCGGCGAACTCGGACGGACACTTCCGCGGGTCGCGACGATCCCGTTCAGTTCCGAGCGTCAGTACATGGCAACCCTGCACGATGCCGCTGGCGAGCAGGTGGTGCTGGTGAAGGGAGCGGTCGAGCGGATGCTCGAGATGTGCCCTACGCAGATGGGCGCCGACGGGTCGCTGCGTCCCATCGACCGTCCGGCGGTAGTGCAGGCAGCTGACAGGCTGGCCGCGACGGGCCTGCGGGTGCTGGCCACCGGTGTGCGTCGCCCGGCAGAGGGGAGCGACTTCACCGAAGACGCGTTGCCCGGCAGCGTGACGCTGACGGGCCTGCACGCCATGCTCGACCCGCCCCGAGCGGCCGCCGCATCCGCCGTCGCCGCCTGTCACTCGGCCGGCATAGCGGTGAAGATGATCACCGGCGATCACGCAGGCACCGCCGGTGCCATCGCCGCCGCGGTCGGACTGCTGGACCCCGAGGACGAAACCCATCGCAGGGTGCTGACCGGCGCCGAGTTGGCCGACACCGCGCCCGAGGAGCTTCCCGAGGCGGTCGAGCAGGCGAGCGTCTTCGCCCGGGTGTCCCCGGAGCAGAAGCTGCGGCTGGTGGAGGCGTTGCAGGGCAGAGGGCACATCGTCGCCATGACCGGCGACGGGGTCAACGACGCGCCGGCGCTGCGGCAGGCGAGCATCGGGGTGGCCATGGGGCGAGGCGGCACCGAGGTCGCCAAGGACGCCGCGGACATGGTGCTCACCGACGACGACTTCGCAACCATCGAAGCCGCCGTGGAGGAAGGCCGCGGCGTCTTCGACAACCTGACGAAGTTCATCACCTGGACCCTGCCCACCAACATCGGTGAGGGCCTGGTGATTCTGGTCGCGATCGCGTTGGGCGCGGCGCTGCCCATCCTGCCGACCCAGATCCTGTGGATCAACATGACCACCGCCGTCGCGCTCGGCCTCATGCTGGCGTTCGAGCCCAAGGAGACCGGCATCATGGCCAGGCCTCCGCGCGACCCCGACCAGCCGCTGCTCACCCGGGCACTGGTGGGTCGCATCCTGTTGGTGTCGAGCTTGCTGGTGGCCGGTTCCTGGTGGCTGTTCGAATGGGAGCTGGCCGGCGGCGCGTCGTTGTCGGAAGCCCGCACCGCCGCGGTGAACGTGTTCGTGGTCGTCGAAGCGTTCTACCTGTTCAGCTGCCGCTCGCTGGTCCATTCAGCCTGGCGGATCGGTCTTTTCACCAACCGTTGGCTGATCGTGGGGGTGGCCGTACAGGCGATCGCGCAGCTCGCCATCACCTACGTGCCCGCCATGAACACGGTGTTCGAGACCGCGCCGCTGGACATCGGCACGTGGCTGCGCATCTTCGCGGTGGCCGCGCTCACGAGTCTGGCCGTGGCACTGGAGAAATGGGTGCGGGCGCACGGATCGCGCGACGCGGGCACGGCACTGACGCAGCGTCGCCTCCGGTGACCGTCAGCCTCACGGCGGCGGGGCGACGGTCGTGGTCGTCGTGGTCGTGGGCGGTGCGGTGGTGGTGGTCGTCGTCTCGGTGACCGTGGTGGCGGTCGTGGTCGTCGTCTCGGTCACCGGCGGTGGGGGTACGACGGTCGTCGTCGGGCTGATCACCGTGGTCTCGGTGACGGTCGTCGGCGTGGTGGTGGTCGTCGTGGTGGTCGTCGTCGTGGTCGTCTCCGCACCCACGCGCTCGATCACCGCGCAGGCCACCCGGCCGCCCGCGTCACCCGTGGCGAGCGTCTCCTGGTCGGGTCCCTGCTGACCGTCGGGCTGGCTGTAGCGGTTCGGGATGTTGGCGAAGTTGTCCTCGCCCTCGTGGATCATCAGCGCGGTGCCGTCACCGGCCAGCAGCTCCTCGGCGGTGAACGCGTCCGTCGTGGTCACCAACTCCGCGGACCCGTCCGATCGCACCTGAAGCGAGGTGAGATCGCCGCTGGCGGGGTGCCCGCTGCTCCCCGGCGCCTGGAAGTGACCGCCTGCGGACAGGAAGTCGCCGGTTTGGCCGCCGTCGGGTGGCGTCGAGTTGGGCTCGCACGTGCCGACCTCGTGGATGTGCAGTCCGTGGAAGCCCGGGCTGAGGACGCCGCCCTCGGTCGTTTCGACTGTGATCCGGGCGAAGCCGTTCGCGAAGTCCAGGGTCGCATCGGCCACCGGGGTGCCGTCGGCGGTCTCGAACTGGGCCGCCAGGCGATCCGTGCCTGCGGGCGGCGCTTCGGTGGTCGTGGTCGGCTCGGCTGCCTGGTCGTCGGTCCCACAGCCCGCCAGGGCCGCAGCGGGCAGGATCAACAGGGCAGCAGCGGTGACGATTCGATGTGCCATGACCGAGGGCGTACCCACAGATGTGAGATCCGATACATGGTGACAGGATGGCGCGCGTGAGCGAGAGCGTCAGTTTTGCGAGTACCAGTGGGCCCGTGCTGGCGGGCGTAGTCGACCTGCCCGACGGTGACGTCCGCGGCTGGGGCGTCTTCGCTCACGGCTTCACCCTCGGCAAGGACAGCCCCGCCGCCAGCCGGATCTGCAAGCAACTCGCCAGCGAGGGCATCGGCATGCTGCGCTTCGACAACCTCGGCCTTGGCGATTCCGAGGGCGACTGGGGCGACGGATCGTTCTCGCACAAGGTCGCCGACACCGTTCGGGGAGTGGAGTTCATGAACGACGCCGGCCGCGAGGTCCACCTGCTCGTGGGCCACTCGTTCGGCGGTTCCGCCGTCATCGCCGCGGCCCACGACTGTCCGACCGTCGCGGCCGTCGCCAGCATCGGTGCGCCCTACGAACCGGCCCACGTCGAGCACAGCTACGACGCCCTGTGCGAACGCATCGAGGCCGACGGCGAGGCCAAGTTCCACATCGGCGGCAAGGCGCTCACCCTCAAGCGACACTTCATCGAAGACGTCCGCAAGGCCGACCTGCGCGAGCGGATCAACACCCTGCGCCGCGCGCTGCTCGTCATGCACTCGCCCACCGACAACACCGTCGGCATCGACAACGCCAGCGAGATCTTCCGCGCCGCCCGGCACCCTCGCAGCTTCGTCTCGCTCGAGGGCGCCGACCATATGCTCACCGAGAAGAACCAGGCGGCCCGTGCCGCGCGCATCATCAGCGCGTGGGCCGACCCCTACCTCTAGCGACCGTCACCGCACCGCGACGACGACCTTGCCCCTTGCCGACCGGTCCTCCAGCGCCGCAATCGCGTCCGCGGCCCGCTCGAGCGGGAACACCTGCGGCTCCGGCGCCGCCACCGCGCCCGAGGCCAGCACCTGCTCCAGTTCGGCCCACTGCTCGGCCAGGTAACCCGGATGCGTCAGCGTCCACGCGCCCCAGCCCACCCCCACGACATCGATGTTGTTGAGCAACAACCGGTTCACCTTGACGGTCGGGATCTCACCGCCGGTGAAGCCGATGACCAGCAGTCGGCCCCCCGGCGCCAGCGACCGAAGCGAGTCGGTGAACCGGTCGCCGCCGACCGGGTCGACGACGATGTCCACGCCGCGCCCCTCGGTCAGCTCCTTGACCCTGGCCTTGAAACCGTCCGCCAGCACGACGTCTGTGGCCCCGGCTGCCCGGGCCACCTCGGCCTTGTCCTCGGTGCTCACCACCGCGATCACCCGCGACGCCCCCCAGGCCGGCGCCAGCCGCAGCGTCGACGTGCCGATGCCGCCTGCCGCGCCGTGCACCAGCACCGTCTCACCGTCGGCCAACCGGCCCCGGGTGCGCAGCGCGTGATGCATCGTCAGGTCGTTGAACAGCAGGCCGGCGCCGGCCTGAAACGAAACGTTGTCGGGCAACTTGAACACCCGCTCGGCCGGCAGCGCAACGACTTCCGCCATCGCACCGCACAACATGGTCAGCGCCGCGACGCGGTCGCCCGCCGAGACGTGCGCGTCCGCCGGTGCGCTGCGCACGACACCGGCCACCTCGCCGCCCGGGGTGTAGGGCATCTCCGGCTTGTACTGATAGAGCCCGCGCGACTGCAGCACGTCCGGAAACGCCACCCCGGCCGCGTGCACCTCGATGACGATCTGGCCTTCGCCGTCGGGTTCGTCGAGCTCGACGAGCTTCGCGGATTGCGGTCCGTCGAGGCTGGCTATCTGAATCGCGCGCATGGCGCTTATTTAACATCCTCGGATGCCCGTAATCCGCGCCGCGGTGCTCCTCGACGCCGGCGCCGACCCCCGCCTCACCGACGTGCAGATCCGCGAGCCCGTCGGCGCGGACCTCATCGGCGGCTTCTTCGGACAGCCCAGCCTGGTGGCCGCCGACCTGGGTGCCACGGCCACTGTCGACCCGGGCGCGTCCGACACCGCGGCCGCTCTGCGCGACCCACCTTCCTCCCGTACCTGGCTGACCTGTACCGATGCGGTGATCTGCCGTTGGAGAAGTTGGTGACGGTGTTCGACTTCGCCGACTTCGACGCCGTCTGGAACGCCGCCAAGACCGGGCGGGTCATCAAGCCCGTATTGGGTACTGAGGGCTAGTCTCAGATATCCGGCAACGGTGCCGAGAACGGAGCGCACATGAGTCGTCGCCCCCGGGGCGCAACGCACGCCCCCTTCTTCGCCCCCGCCAGACAGCTGCCGCCAGGCCGCGCCGTCGCCGTGCGCTCCAAGGACGGCATCCGCCTGCACGCCGAGGTCTTCGGCCCCGAAGACGGCTACCCGATCGTGCTGGCGCACGGCATCACCTGTGCGCTTCGGGTGTGGGCGCACCAGATCACCGACCTGTCGCGCGACTACCGCGTCATCGCCTTCGACCACCGCGGCCACGGTCGCAGCGCGGTGCCGACGCGGCGCCACGGCTACAGCCTGGACCACCTGGCGGGCGATCTCGACTCGGTGCTGGATGCGACGCTGGCACGACACGAACGCGCTGTCATCGCCGGTCACTCCATGGGCGGGATCGCTATCACCTCGTGGGCCGAGCGCTATGCCGACCGGGTGACCGAGCGGGCCGCAGGCGTCGCGCTCATCAACACCACCACCGGCGATCTGCTGCGCCACGTCCGATTGCTCCCGGTTCCGCCGCAACTGGCCGACGTCCGCGTGTTCGCGGCGGGAACGCTGCTCAAGACGTTCGGCGCGGCTCCGCTGATGGGCCCGATCCACCGTCCGAACCGGCGGTTCATCTCGATGATGGCCGTGGGCCGCGATGCCGACCCCGCGATCGCCGAATTCGTCTACGAGTTGTTCGCGTCCACCTCGGCGGCCGGTCGTGGCGGCTGGGCCCGAACCCTGGTCGAACATCTCGGCCCGCAGCACATCGGGCTGAAGAACCTGGCGGTGCCAACCCTGGTGATCGGCAGCGAGAAGGACCGGCTGCTGCCGATGGTCTCGTCGCGGCGCATCGCCCGTGAGGTGCCCCATCTCGCGCAGTTCGTCGAACTCTCCGGCGGGCACTGCGCGATCCTGGAACGCCCGCAGGAGGTCAACAGCCACCTGCGGCAGCTGGTCGAAGCCGCGACCGTTGAGCGTCGCGTCAGCTCTTAGCGCCCGCCAGCGCGCGGTGCACCTCGTCGGCGGCCCGCAGCCCCGACCGCACGGCGCCGTCGAGGAAGCCCGTCCACTTCTCGGCGGTCTCGGTGCCGGCCCAGTAGATGCCGTCGACCGGTTTGCGCAGCCAAGGCCCGTATGTCGTCCACGATCCCGGCGGCACCGCCGCCGTCGGACCGCCCGGGGCGAATGGTTCTGCGCCCCAACAGTGATCGAGGTAGTCGATCGGCGCCAGGGCGGCCTCGCCGAACAACGTCGCGAACCCCGACAGCGCCTGCTCGCGACGCTGGGCGGGCGGTAGCGGGTCGAAGGTCCGCGCGTCGGTGAAGCCCAGCAGGATGCCGGGTCCCTCGTCGCTAGGGCTCACGTCGAAGGTGATGAACACCGGCCCCTCGTCGGAAAGCGCTTCTCCGGACAGTCCTTTCGCCCGCCAGAACGGGGTTTCGTAGGCGGCGTAGGCCTTGCTGAGGTTGCCCTGGGGCCAGTGCTGGGCGAGCTTGCCGTAATCGGGTGGCAGGTCGGGCAGGAACGCGATGGCCGCGCGGTGCTCGGGCGGAATCGCGACGACGACGGCCTTGGCGGTGACCGTGCCCGCATCGGATGTCACGCTCACGTCGCCGTCGCTGTGGCGTTCGATGCGGCGCACCACCGCGCCCCGCACGACAGGATTGCCCAGTGCTTCGATTTCTGCGGCCATTCGCTCGGCGATCTGCTGGGTGCCTGCGGGGAAGCGGTTCTGCTGCGCGCCGCCCTCGACGTCGAGCATGCGGTCCAGGCCGCCTGCGGCCTTGACGTAGTGCACCGCGTGCAGCATCGACACGGCCTCTGGTTCACAGCCCCAGGTGACCCTGCTCATGATCGCCATGAGGTCGCGGGTGCCGGCGCTGGCGTGCACCGACTTCAGCCAGCCGTCGAGTGACTGCGAATCCAGCGCATCGGCGACCGACGCCTCCCACGGTTTGTGCACGGGCACCCGCCGGCAGACACGCTCGAACCGCCACTGGATACGGGACACGTCGAGCAACTCGATGATCGACAGCCGCGGGATGGTGCTGCGGTAGGAACGGACCTTGCCGCGCCAGCGGATCAGATTCTTGCCGCGGTTGTGCGTGGCGACGGTGCCGCAGCCCAGCTCGCGCGCCAGATCGACAACCGCGTCCTGCGTGGGCCCGACGAAGGTGCCGCCCAGGTCTACCGGTATACCTGCGATCGTCGCGGTCGACGAGCGCCCGCCGACGCGGTCGCGGCCCTCGAGCACCACCACGTCGTGCCCGAGGCGGGTCAATTCCCGCGCCGCGGCGAGTCCGGCGAATCCTGCGCCCACCACGGCGACGTCGGCACTGTGCGGGATGCTCACGCCGATAGGCTCTCACGCCGTGAAGGTCATGACGGCGTTGTTCGGACCGACGGATGCAATCGAGCGAGCCCAGCTGCTGCGCGAGGCCGGCGCCAGCGGGGTGTTCACCTTCGAGGGTCCGCACGACGTGTTCGTTCCGCTCACCCTGGCCGCCACGGTCGACGGCCTCGACCTGATGAGCAACGTGGCGATCGCCTTTCCCCGCAATCCCGAGCAGCTCGCGCACCAGGCCAACGATCTGCAGCTGCTGTCGAAAGGCCGGTTCGTCCTCGGTCTCGGCACGCAGGTGCGCGCCCAGATCGAGAAGCGGTACGGAGTCGCGTTCGACCGTCCGGTGGCGCGGATGAAGGAGATGGTCGGCGCGCTGCGGGCCGTGTTCGCGGCGTGGAACACCGGCGAGCGGCTGGACTTTCGCGGCGAGTTCTACCGGCACACGCTGATGACCCCGACGTTCAACCCGGGCCCCAACCCGTACGGTCCGCCGCCGATCTACCTCGGTGCACTGGGGCCGCGGCTCACCCGGGCGACCGCCGAGGTCGCCGACGGCTTGTTGGTGATGCCGTTCGGCTCCAAGCGCTTCCTGCACGAGGCGACGATGCCTGCGGTGCGGGCGGGCTTGGCGGCGGCCGGTCGCAGCCCCGACGAGCTGGCCGTCGTGCCCGAGATCATCGTGTCGGTGGGCGAGGACTCAGCGTCCGACGCGCACGCCGCCGTGCGACGCCTGCTGGCCTTCTACGGTTCAACGCCGGCCTACCGGCCGGTGCTCGAGGTGCACGGGTGGGGTGATCTGCAGCCGGAGCTCAACGCGATGTCCAAGCAGGGACGCTGGCAGGACATGGCCGCGCTGATCGACGACGAGATGCTGCACACCGTTGCGGCGTGCGGCAGCCCGGCGGAGGTGGCCGCCCACATCCGTGACCGTGTCGACGGGGTCTCCGACCGGATCTGCCTGTACCAGCCGGGGCCGATCGCGGTGGATTCGTTGGCCGAGATCATCGACGCACTGCGGTCCTGACCCATATCGTGGTACTCAGCCGAACCAGAGGAGGTCGGGCATGGTGGCCAACGAGCCGGGCGAGCGGGCCGAATACTCCGACGTGTTGATCATCGGCGCAGGGATCTCCGGGATCGGCGCGGCCTACCGCATGCACGAGAAGAACCCCGACCTGTCCTACACCGTGTTGGAGCGCCGCTCGCGTATCGGCGGCACCTGGGACCTGCACCGGTACCCGGGCATCCGCTCCGACAGCGACATCTTCACGCTCAGCTTCCCGTGGGAGTCGTGGACGCGTCCGGAGAACGTCGCCGACGGGCCCGACATCCGGGACTATTTGACTGAGACGGCCCGCAAGCACGGCATCGACCGGCACATCCGGTTCGACACGCGCGTGCTTTCAGCGGAGTGGGACTCGACCACCGACACCTGGACCGTGCACGCCGAGCAGGACGGAACCGCCAGGACGTACCAAGGGCGGTTCCTGTTCTTCGGCACCGGCTACTACAACTACGACGAGCCGTACCGGCCGGAGTTCCCTGGTCTGCAGGAGTTCCGCGGTGAGGTGGTGCATCCGCAGCACTGGCCGGAGTCCCTCGACTACGCGGGTAAGCGGGTGGTCGTGATCGGCAGCGGCGCAACGGCGGTCAGCATGATTCCGTCGCTGAGCCAGAAGGCCGGCCACGTGACGATGCTGCAGCGGTCGCCCTCCTACATGCTGTCCACACCACGCATCAACCCGGTCGTGCAGGCGATCCGCAAGCTGCCCGGCCGGGCCGGGTACTGGGCGGCCCGCGTCTACAACGTGATCTTCACGGTCTTCGTCTATGCCTTCGCGCGGGCGGCGCCGGGGCTCAGCAAGCGCTACATCCGCAGCCACGCGAAACGCGTTCTGCCGGAAGGCTATCCCGTCGACGTGCACTTCAAGCCACGTTACGACCCGTGGGATCAACGGCTGTGCGCGATGCTCGACGACGACTTCTACGAGGCGATCAACACCGGCCGCATGGACGTGGTGACCGATCAGATCGACCACATCGACGCCTCCGGCATCGCGCTGCGCTCGGGGCAGCGCATCGACGCCGACGTGATCATCACCGCGACCGGCATCCAGTTGCAGGCGCTCGGCGGCGTCGCGTTGAGCGTGGATGGCGAGGAGGTCAAGCCGCAGGATCGGTTCGTCTACAAGGAACACATGCTCGAGGACATCCCGAACCTGGCCTGGTGCGTCGGCTACATCAACGCGTCGTGGACGTTGCGCGCCGATCTGACCGCCCGGGCGTTCGCGAAGCTGGTGGCTTACATGGACGCTCACGGCTACACGCACGCCTACCCGCATCTGGGGGACAAGCCGATGCCGGAGAAGCCGGCCTGGAACATCAACGCCGGTTACGTGCAGCGCTCGGCGCACGTGCTACCGAAGTCGGGCACCCACCGGCCCTGGAACGTGCGGCACAACTACGTGCTCGACGCCATCGACCACCGCGTGGACCGAATCGAGGAGTCGATGGTGTTCGGCCGGAGCCCAGTGCCGGCGCAGGCGATCACCGCCTGAGCATGTTCATGGCCGACTACAGCGACGTGCTCATCATCGGTGCCGGTATCTCGGGTATCGGCGCGGCTCACCGCATCGGCGAGCGCAACCCCGACCTCAGCTACACCATCCTGGAGCGCCGCGAGCGTGTCGGAGGTACGTGGGACCTGTTCCGATACCCGGGAATTCGGTCCGACAGCGACATCTACACGTTGTGCTTCCCGTGGGAGCCATGGACTCGGCCGGAGATGATCGCTGACGGCGAACACATCTGGCAGTACCTTGAGGCCACGACCCGCCGGCACGGCATCGACCGACACATCCGGTTCAACACGCATGTCCGCAGCGCGGATTGGGACTGGGACACCGACACCTGGACGGTGCGGTGCGAAGAGAACGGTGTCGAAAGGGATTACCGCTGCCGGTGGTTGTTCTTCGGGACCGGATACTTCGACTACGACGAGCCGTACCGACCGGAGTTCAAGGGAATCGACGACTTCGCCGGTGAGGTGGTACATCCCCAGCACTGGCCGGAGTCGTTCGACTGGACCGCGAAGCGGGTCGTGGTCGTCGGAAGCGGTGCGACGGCGGTGAGCCTGATTCCGTCCCTGACCGCCGATGCCGCGCACGTGACGATGCTGCAGCGCACCCCGTCGTACATGATGTCGACCACGAAGATCGAGCCGACCGCAGTGGTGATGCGTAAAGTGCTGCCGCTCAAACTCGCTCATTGGATAGTGCGGTGGCGAAATGCACTGCTCGGTGCGGCGCTGTGGGGCATCACGCGCGTAGCGCCGGAATTCAGCAAGCGCGTGCTGCGGCGAATCGCGGAGAAGAACCTGCCCCCCGGCTATCCCGTCGACGAACACTTCAAGCCGCCGTACAACCCGTGGGATCAGCGGCTGTGTTTCATCGTGAGCGCCGATCTGTACAAGGAGATCGCCGAAGGCCGCCTCGAGATGGTCACCGGCCGCATCGACTTCATCGACACGAACGGCGCGGTGCTCGAGTCGGGCCGCCGGATCGACGCGGACGTGATCATCACCGCGACCGGCCTGCAACTGCAATTACTCGGCGGGGTGACGCTGAGCATCGCAGGGGAGAAGATCGACCCCCACGAGCGGTTCCTGTACCGACGGCACATGCTCGAGGACGTGCCCAACGCGGCGTGGTGTGTCGGCTACACGAACGCCTCGTGGACGCTGGGCGCCGACATGACCGCGCAGTCCTTCGCCAGGCTGGTGGCCCACATGCGGTCCCACGGTTACACCCACGGCTATCCGCACCTCGGCGGGGCCCCGATGCCGGAGCAGCCCGCGTTCAACCTGGAGTCCGGCTACGTCAAACGCGGGCTCCATGTGTTGCCGAAGTCGGGCACCAGGCGGCCGTGGATGTTGAGCCACAACTTCTTGCGTGACGCGTTGGGCCACCGGTTCGAGTCGGCCGACGAGGCGATGGTCTTCGGCCGAACGCCGGTCGCGACGACGCCCGTCGCCTGACCGGCCGGCGGGGTCAGCCCGCCGAGGGCGGCAGCACCGGCACCATCGGTGGCGGCATCGGCTTGGGCGGTGGTGCCACGAGCGGCGGCCGTACCTGCAGGGTCGGCAGACCGGCTCTCGGTGGCGGCAGCACCGTCTGCTCGGCCTTGGCGGGCGGAGCGGTACAGGTGAGGCCGTTGTGCACACCGCCGGACCGGTTGCAGCAGTAGCGGACGGATTCCTCGAACTGGGCGACGGGATCGCTGCTGGGCACGCCGTCGGTCGTCTGCTTCATGCAGTAGTCGTATTCCTCGATGTCCCATACGGGTTCGGCCGTCGCGATCGCCGGACACACCGCAGCACAGAATGCGACTATCGCCGCGAACTGGGCGGGGCGCGCAAGCCACCGGCTAGAGGGCTGCAGAGCGTTGCTGGTCATCATGAGTGTCACCCCCTGGCGCACTCGGCTCGCCGTGAGCCGATGAGGGAAGTGTGCGCTTCCGCGTCTGTTTACATCCGCGATTCGGTAAAGTTCCGCGTTCCGGGCCCGCCGCGAGCCCGTAGCTACGGCGCCACGCTCAGCCAGTCGGCGAAGCCCGAGGGGTCGTGGCGGCCCAGCGCCCCGTGCTCGAACAAGCCCCAGCCCTCGGCGGACTTGCCGCCTTCCGTGCACACCGCGCGGCCGACGTGGTCGATGACGCCGAACCCGGCGCGCCCGACGATCGCCGGATCGGTCATGTCATAGGTCAGGCGCTCGGTGAACTTGTCGCCCTTCCACACGCCGTGCAGCCAATCGGAGTCACCGCCGTAGCCGCCGCCGACGTGGATGGGCACCGGCAACTTCGACTCGACCTCAAGACTCAGCACCGCACCGTCGGAGGCGGTCGCCTCGATGGTCGCCCCGGTCGGGATGCGGGTGCCCGAGGTGTAGTGGATCTTGACGCGCGGCCAGCCGAGCTGCTCGACGCGGCCATCCGGCCAGACGCGGGTGACGTCGTTGAGGCTGCGGAAGCCGTCGGGCTCCTCCTGGATGATCAGGCAGATACCGAACTCGTCGAAGGCCATCGGCACGTAGAGCCACCACATGCCCTCGAACGGCGGAACTGCGGGCCTGCCTGCAGGTTCCGGCTCGCCGATCGGCCGGATGCCCCAGGATCGGTCCCGGCTGCCGATCCACACCGACGGGTCGACGGTGATGTGCTCGCCGTCGATCGCGATGGTCCCGCTCCACGAGCCGACCTGCGCGAAACGCTGCGCGTCCAGCGTGATTCGCGTACCGGTGCGCAGGATGTGCCGCTGCTCCCGAATGGGGTCGAACAGCCCGTTCCAGGTGAGGTCGACGGCGATGCCCTCGGTCTCCTCCATGACGATGCGCAGCTTGTGCAGCGGTTCGGTGACCTCGACGCGGTAACCCAGCACGTGCTGGTTGAGCCGGTCGGCGTCGATGCCGTCGGACAGGTGCACCGCGGTCTGGGTGTCACCGCGCCGGACGAGCACGAACGCGTCCTTCACACCCAGATTCGGGTAGTAACCGAGGCCGGTGATCAGGAAGATGTCACCGGTGCGGTCGTGGGCGTTGAAGTACGAGCGGTCGTAGAAGTTGCGATCCGACGACCCCGGCCAGGCGATCGGCTGCGGGATCTGATGGATGGGGAATTCGTCGGTGGGACCGAGCATCAGGCGTCTCCGATGAGTCGTCTCAACAAGGAAGCGTGATAGAACAGCGACTCCACGTCGTCGGGCTGCTCGATCTCGCCGAAGCGCACCCGACGCGCGCTGGTCCGCATGAACACACACGCCCAGATGACACCGGAGTACACGTATAACCAGTTCAGGTCGCCCAGCTGCACGCCGGTGAGCTCGGCATAGGTGGCCGTGACGTCGGCCTCGGTCATGAAGTCGGGCAGTCCGGGCAGGCCGGCGAGGCCTGCCAGTTCCTGAAAAACATTGTGGGCGAAGATCATCCATGCCGCGTCCATTTCACGCGGTCCGAGGGTGGCCATCTCCCAGTCCAGCACCGCGACGGGCCGGTACTCCTGGTACAGCACGTTGCCGACGCGCGAGTCGCCCCACACCAGCACCGGTTCGCCGGCGGCGACGTCGGCGGGCCAGTTCACCTCGAGCCAGTCCAGCGCCCGCTCCACCAGCGGTGACCGCCCGATGTCCGGCACCGCGAACTCATACCAGTTCTGCAGCCAGTTCAGGTTGCGCCGCAGGGCGTTGGCGTCCGAGCCGTCGTCGAGGAAGCTGAACGTCTCCTGCGGACGGGGAATCGAATGAAGCTTGGCCAGCACGCCGACGGTGCTGTCCTGAAGCTCTCGTCGCTTCTCGGCCGGGGAGTCGGCGAACCAGTTGCCGCCGAAGGTGTAGGGCATGACGTCTGGCGGCACCCGTCCGTCGACATAGTCCATCAGGAAGAACGGAGTGCCCAGCACCTGGCCGGTGTTCTCCAGCCACCGCACCTGCGGCACCGGGATGTCGGTCTGCGCGCCGACCAGTCGAATGACCTCGAACTGATGGTCCATCCGGTACGAGTCGAACACCGGCACGTCGTCGGTGGTCGGCGCGACGCGCGCCACCCACTTCTGCTCGACCTGACCGTTGTCGTCCCAGCGGCCCGTCAGGATGATCGTCTCCGACGACATCCCGTTGGCGTCCACACCGCTTTCGACGGTGATCTCCGGGGTCGCCCCGCCCGGCAGTACCGTCGCCAGCCACCGCGACATCACATCGGGCAGCGTGGACAGATCGCGACTCGAATGCTCGAGGCGGCCGACATCTTCGACAGCCGGTTCAGTAGCCACAACTTCTTCCTTCGACCGAGTATTACGATACGGTGGGTAGCGATATGAAAGCAGACGCGTTCTCGGATGACAAGACCCCTGCGGCCGGTCGGCCGCGGGACCCGCGTATCGACGCTGCCATACTGCGGGCCACCGCGGATCTGCTTGTGCAAATCGGCTATTCGAATCTGACCATGGCCGCGGTCGCCGAGCGGGCCTGCACCACCAAGACGGCCCTGTACCGCCGGTGGTCGAGCAAGGCCGAACTGGTGCACGAGGCGGCGTTTCCGGCGGCGCCGACCGCCATCGAGACTCCGCCGGGCGACATCGCCGCCGATATCCGCGCCATGGTGGCCGCCACCCGCGACGTGTTCACCAGCCCCGTCGTGCGGGCGGCGCTGCCCGGGCTGATCGCCGACATGGCCGCCGACGCCGACCTCAACGCCCGCGTCATGAATCGCTTCACCGGGGTGTTCTCGGCGGTGCGCACCCGCATCGTCGACGCTGTTCGGCGCGGCGAGGTCAACGCGGGCGTCGACCCGGATCGGCTCGTCGAGGTGATCGGGGGAGCCACGCTGCTGCGGATGCTGTTGGCGCCCGGCCGACCGCTGGGCGACGACTGGGTCGAGCAGACCACCGCCATCGTCGTACACGGTGTGTCGAGCGCGTGATGACATGACCGCGGCGGCCGAGGTTTCGCCGTTTCCCGCCGACTGGCGCACGGCGCTGGTCCTGGTGCCGCATCCCGACGATCCGGAGTACGGCATCGGCGCGGCGGTGGCCAAGTGGACGGCCGACGGCAAGACCGTGCATTACGCGTTGGCGTCGCGGGGCGAGGCCGGCATCGCCGGCATGCCCCCGCAGCAGGCCGGTCCAATCCGCGAGGCCGAACAGGTGCGCTCGGCCGCCGTCGTCGGGGTGCGCGACGTTCAGTTCTGGGGCTTCCCGGACGGCCGGATCCGCGATAGCCCCGAACTGCGCGCGAAGATCGCCTCGACGATCATCGCAATGGACCCCGACGTGGTGATCACCATCTACAGCGGCCCGCAGTGGGCGCCGGACGCACCGAACCAGCGGGACCATATCGAATTCGCCAATGCCGTTGCCGCCGCTTATGATTCGTTGGCCGCGCCGCCTACCTGGTTGTTCGAGAACGGCCGGACGCCACCCACGGCGAAGTGGTGGACGGCTACACCGAGACCGCCGTCGAGTCGCTGGCCGCCCACCGTGTGTATTTGAGCGTGCTCGACCCCGACACCCCGGTCGAGGTGCAGGCGCGGCGACAGGTCGAGATGACGACCCGTCCGCGGCCGGAGTTCGGCGATCGGCCCGCGGTGGACTTCATTCTGCGGCGCGCACGCGGCGTCGGGGCGGACACCCGCGGAAGGTAACGAAGTCGTAACGATGGGCTTTGCCGGGTGTCGCACTCTATCGCCGGGGCACCTGCGGTACCTGAGCGGAAGGGAGATACCGATGTCTGAACCCACGAATGCCACTGAGCATCAAGACGCAGATGCGCGGACCCTCGACAAGCGACGGCTGCTTGCGTCCTTCTCGGACTACGCAGATGCGCAGGCACTGGTGGACCGCATGTCCGACGGCGGCTTTCCGGTCGAGCACGTCAGCATCGTGGGCGACGGTGTGCGCACCGTGGAACATGTCACCGGCCGGGTGACCAAAGCCAAGGCCGCGCTGGCGGGCGCAGGCACCGGCGCATGGCTCGGTGCGTTCGTAGGGCTGCTGTTCCTGTTGTTCACGGTGGGCCCGTTCTGGTACTGGATCTGGGTGCTGCTCATCCCGATTCTCATCGGCGCCCTGTTCGGGGCCGTGTTCGGGTTCGTTGCGCACTGGTCGACGCGCGGCAAGCGCGACTTCTCCAGTGTGCAGACCCTGATGGCGTCCCGGTATGACGTTTTCGTCAGCACCGAACACGTCGAGGCGGCAACACGATTCGTGTCTCAGCGATGAGGAGTCGGGATGAATCTTTCCGAGGATGAACAACGCGCGTTCGCGCGGATCGAGGAGCAGTTGCGGGCCGACGGCCTGCGTTACGAGCCGACCGCCTCGGCCGTGCCGCTGGGCTGCGCGCCGCCGCGCTGACAATACGCGGCGCCACGCGTGAAGGGCACGACACGGGCTGGCTGAATCTCGGTGTCTTCGAAGGCGCCCTCATGCTCACCGGCGCACGTGGCTTCGACCTGCGCCGAAATGGCCAGGGCGAAGAATAGGGCAATCGAGGTGAGGAATCCCCACAGCAGCAGCACCACCACCGCCGTGAGCGGCCCGTACACGCTGCCGAGGTTGTCGGAGAACGCCAGGTACACCACGACGATGCCGGTGAAGACCAGCCACAGCATCAACACGATGCCCGTGCCCAGGGCGAGGAAGGACCAGGCGGGCTGACGCCGACGCGGCGCGAAACGCAGCATCGCGGTGACCGAGGCCAGCAGCAGCGCGACACCCAACGCCATGGCGGCGGCGGTGATTTCGTCGTCGTCGAACCCGTATACGCGCTCGACCGCCTCCCCGAAGGTGGTCGCTGCGACCAACAGGATGTAGCCCGCCAGTGTCGGGAACCCTGCCAGGAACGCCATGCCGAACGCGCGGGTGTACTTCTGCAGGGCCGGCCGGTCGCGCTGTATGCCGTAGATCCGGTTGGCGCCGCGTTCGACCTGACCCATCCCCGTCGTCATGGCGAAGACGGCCACGAACACGCCGAGCCACAGCGCCACGACGGAACTGTCGTCGCCCCAGGAGTGTGCCAAGGCGTTGCCGACCACCGCGTCCGAGGCCCCCGGGGTGAGCTGCAGCAGCGTCAGCCTCAACACCGTCCCGCTGCGTTCGGAGTAGTAGGTGTTGCTCAGCCCGACAGCGGCGATCATCAACGGCACCATGGCCAGCGAGAGCTGAAAGCCCAGCGCACGCGAATGCGAGAAACCGTCGCCGTAGCGGAATCGGCGGAAGGACTCGATCAGCAGTCTGCGCCGACCGCTGCCGAGCACCCGCCATGCCGTTCGACCGCCGAGTTCACGACCCGCCATGGTCGCCGTTTCGGGCACGCGAGGGACCGAACTCATGTCGCCACCGTGATCGAATTCATATTCGAGCTCGAGAAGCGTTGCTTTGCAGTGCGTTTCGGCAGAAGCGCACACATGCACCGGAAAGCGCCATTCCGACCACGTACCCGAGCGTCCGGCTCGTAAACGGTGAGAGGGCACAGACGCTAACGAAACGATAACAACGGGTGTGATCCGGCCGCTGTGGGGCACTGCCTCGAGGAGTACGGCTGGGGCGACGCCGGTTCGTGCCACCCGTATGGCGGCGAGAAATTCCTGATCGCCGACAACGTCAAAGGACGTCCCACAGGAACCGCACTGACGAACGGCGAGGCGACACCATTCCCGAACGAGAGCTGACGAACGAGCGGACCACACGCGCCGACCGCCCAGATGCCGGGGGGCGCCGAGCGAATCGCGCAGATAGACACCGGCCCGCCGGCTCCGGCGTGCGGCACCGCACCAGCGCCTACCTGCTGATCGGCTCGGGAGCGCTGTTTCTGCTGCTGCTGGTGCTGGTTGCCACCGGCTGGCGTCCGTTGAAGTCGGCGGACCAGGCGATTCTCGATGCGCTGAACACCGCGGTGTCCGGTTCACCGCTGGTGCAGGGGGCCTTGACGGTCGTCACCAGCTTCGGCGGGTCCATCGTCGCCTGGATTGCACTGGCGGCAGCGGTCGTGTGGTTGCTCATCCGACGTGAAGGAGCCCTGGCGGTCTACGTCACGCTGACCGGGCTGGGCGCCACCGCATTGACAAGCGGGATCAAAGCCCTGGTGGACCGCCCCCGGCCCACCGTCGAGGCACCCGTTGCGGCGGCGCCCGGGCTGAGCTTTCCCAGCGGTCACTCCCTGGGCTCGGCTGTCACCTACGGGGTGCTGGTGCTGGTGTTCCTGCCCATCGTGGCGCCGCGGTGGCGGCGCTCGGTGATCACCGTCGCGGTGGCGATGGTCCTCGCGATCGGTGTCAGCCGGATGGCGTTGGGCGTTCATTATCCGTCCGATGTGCTCGGCGGGTGGCTGCTCGGCATCTGGTGGATCACACTGACCGCCATCGCCTTCCGCCGCTGGCACAGTGCGGTCGGGCTGGGCAGTCCGCCGCTGACCGAGGGATTGGAACCCGAGGAGCGCGAGCACCTGCAACCCGCGCCCGAGCACGATCCGCCGCTACCCGCCGGCTGGTACAGCGTCGTCAATCTCCTGGTGGCTGCGGTCTTGATCTGGGGTGCGACGGTCGCTCTGGGCTTCCTCGTCACGTCGGTGGCCGTGCTGCGGTCGATGGACGCGTCGGTGGCGCGGTGGTTCGCCGACATCCGCTCCGAAGCGCTCACCGATGTCTTCTTCACGATCAGCCGGATCGGTGACACCTCATCGGTGGTCGCTGTGCTGTTGGTGACCGCGGCGATCCTGTTCGCGCTTACCGACCGCCGGCGGCCGTCGCTGTTCCTGGGCGTCGCCGTCGGCGGTGAAGTGCTGCTGTTCCTTGCGATCGCGCGGGTGGTGGGGCGGACGCGGCCGGACGTCGAACACCTGTCGCCGGGTCTTCCGCCGACATCGTCGTTCCCCTCCGGCCACGTCGCCGCGACGATGAGTCTCTACGGCGCCGTCGCTGTGCTGATCGTTTTGTGGTCGCGATCATCGTGGCGCTACCTTGCGCTGGGCGCCGCGCTGCTGCTCGCCGTGGCGGTGGCGGTGGCACGGATGTACATCGGCGTCCACTACGTCACCGACGGCGTCGCCAGCATCCTGTTCGTGACCACTTGGCTGGCCGCCTGCTGGTGGACGCTGCGTCCCGGGCCCGATGCGCAGAGAGATCGACATGACGAACTCGAGAAGTCGACGAAAGGTTGAGGGGCCGACCGGCCTGAAGCGCCAGGTAGTCGGTTACGCGTTGCGCAGGACAGCCCGCGAGTTTCAGCGAGACGAATGTTTCGATCTGGCGGCGGCCCTGACGTATTACGGCGTGCTGTCGGTGTTTCCGGCGCTGCTGGTGATGGTGTCGCTGCTCGGCCTTGTCGGGCAGACTGAGCGCACCACCGACACCGTGCTCGGCATTCTGGATCGCATCGTGCCGCAGTCGGTGGTGAACACGCTGCGGACGCCCATCGAGCAATTGGCGGCATCCTCGTCCGCGGGCCTCGCCCTGCTGATCGGCCTGGCCGTGGCGCTGTGGTCGGCTTCCCGCTACATCGGGGCGTTCGGGCGCGCGATGAACCGCATCTACGGCGTCGAAGAGGGCCGGTCGATCTGGCGACGGCTGCCGGTCCGGCTCCTCATCACGATCATCACCCTGCTGTTGGTGACGGCCGAGGCGTTGATGCTGGTGCTGAGCGGCCCGATCGCGCAGGCGATCGGTCGCACCGTCGGATTGGGTGATGCGGCCCTGACCGTCTGGAGCTACGCCAAGTGGCCGGTGGTGCTGCTGTTCGCGATGGTGATGATCGCGATCCTGTACACGGCGACGCCCAACATCAGGTCGGTGCGGGTTCGCTGGGTCAGCGTCGGCGCCTTCGTCGCGGTTCTGACATGGGTGGGCGCATCGCTGGCGTTCGCCCTCTACGTCGCGAACTTCGGCAGGTTCAACGAGACCTACGGGGCGCTGGCCGGTGTGATCGTGTTTCTGCTGTGGATGTGGGTCACCAATCTGGCTCTGCTGCTCGGCGCGGAACTGGACGCCGAACTGGAACGGGCGCGTCAACTTCAGGCGGGCCTCCCCGCCGAGCACCACCTGCAGCTGGCGTTGCGCGACGAGGCCGACGACTCCGGCTACCGCAACCAGGTAATGGAGGCGGTCCGGATCCGCGAGCGCGCCTGAGCTGGCGGGCCCTTCAGCTCCCGATCTGCCGCTTGTTCCGGTCCGACACCGCCTGGAACCGGTCGCCGAGCCCGTCCAGATCGCGATGCTGGGCGAACGCAATGCTCTCCTCGGCGGCCAACGCCGGGTCGATCACCGCGGCTGCACCCGTCGTGTAGATCTGCTTCAATCCCGACATCACCGAACCGGGTACCTCGGTGATCTGCGTGGCCAACTCAACGGCGCGCTCGATGAGACGTTCGTGCGCCACCACCTCGGTCACCAGCCCGATACGTTCGGCGCGTGCGGCGTCGACCACCTCTCCGGTCATCGACAGCCGGCGCGCCATCGCGGCCCCGACCAGTTGCGGCAGTCGCGCCGTCATCCCCCCGCCCGGCAGGATGCCCACCCGAGCATGGGTGTCGGCGAAGACGGCCCGCTCCGAGGCCACCAGAAAGTCGCAGCCCAACGCCATCTCCAGGCCGCCGGTGAACGTTGCGCCGTTGATCGCGCCGACCGTGGGCGTCCGCATCTGGGCGACGGCGGCGATGCAACTCTCGGACCGGAACTCCTCGAAATAATCCAGTCCGTCACGCTGGGCCTCCTTGAGGTCCACGCCGGCGCAGAACGCCGGATCGGCTCCGGTCAGCACGACGGCGCGGACGTCCTCGTCGGCGTCGGCCGCTGTCAACGCCGCATAGGTCGCACGAATCAGGTCCCGGCTCAATGCGTTTCTGGCCCCGGGCCGGTTCAGTGTGAGCACTCGGACCGCGCCGTGGTCGGAGTGCAGGACGAGCGGATCAGCCATGGGGGGAAACTAGCGCAGGAACTGGTCGGCGCTATTGGCCAGGTCCAGCAAGGGTTGAGGCAACGCGCCGAGCGCGAAGGTGACGGCCGCGGTGACGGTCACGACGGCGGTGCTCAGCCAGCTCGGCGCCACGACCGTCGGTGCATCGGCCGGCGGGTCGGTGAAGAACATCAGCACGATGACCCGCACGTAGAAATAGGCCGCCATCGCGCTGGCGATGACACCGACGACCACCAAAGGGATCGCGCCGCCCTCGCCTGCCGCCTTGAACACTGCGAACTTACTGACGAAGCCGCTGGTCAACGGGATACCGGCGAAGGCCAGCAGGAACAGCGAGAACATCACGGCCACCACGGGATAACGTCTGCCCAGCCCGGCCCACCGCGCCATCGCGGTGTCCTCGTCACCGTCGGCGGTGTTGCGCACCAGGCTCACGATCGCGAACGCGCCGACCGTGCTGAAGCCGTAGGCGAACAGGTAGAACAGGGTCGACGAGAGGCCCGCTTCGTTCCCGGCGATCACACCGGTGAGGATGAAGCCGGTGTGCGCGACGGCCGAGTAGGCCAGCATCCGCTTCACATCGGTCTGCGTGATGGCGGTGACCGTGCCGAACACCATCGTCAGAATCGCCACCGCCCACAGCACGGGGCGCCAGTCGCCGCTCAGGCCCGGCAGGGCGACATAGAAGACGCGCAGCATCGCGCCGAACGCCGCGATCTTGGTGGCTGCGGCCATGAATGCGGTGATAGGCGTCGGCGCGCCCTGATAGACGTCCGGAATCCACGAATGGAACGGCACCGCGCCGATTTTGAACAGGATGCCCACCAGCAGCAGGCCCGTGCCGATAAGCGCCAGCGACGTGTCAGCGGTCCCGCTCTCCACCACCTCGGCGATGCCGCGGAAATCGAGTGTCCCGGCGAAGCCGTACACCAGCGCCGCGCCGAAAAGAAAGAATGCCGACGAGAAGGCGCCCAGCAGAAAGTATTTCAGCGCCGCTTCCTGCGACAAGAGGCGATGGCGACGCGCGAGCCCACACAGCAGATACAGCGGCAGAGAGAGCGCCTCGAGCGCGATGAACATCGTCAGCAGATCGTCGGCGGCCGGGAACAGCAACATGCCGCCGATCGCGAACATCGTGAGCGGAAACACCTCGGTCTGGATGACGCCGGCCTTGGTCGCCAACTGCTCGGCGACGGCGCCGGGCACGGCCGACGCCTGTGGGGTGAACGCATCCAGGCCGCGTCCTGCCGTTCTGCCGTCGGCTTGCGCGCCGGCCTGCCGTTCGGCGATGAGCATGACACCCAGCACGCCCATCACCAGGATCGTGGCCTGCAGGAACAACGCCGGCGCATCGATGACGACGGCGCCCATCACCGCGGACCGGCCCACCGCGCCGTCGAGATCGCGGAATACCAGAACGACCGCCACCGCCGCGGCGGCCAGGGCGCCCAGGCTGAGCGTCAGTTGCGCTCGGTAGCGGCTCGCCCGAGGCAGGAACGCCTCGACGAGCACACCGGCGATCGCCGCCCCGAACACGATCAGCATCGGAGACAGCAGGCCGTACTCGACAACGGGTGCTTGGACGTTCATCGAATCGGCCCTTCCGCCATCGGGGGCACCGGGTCTTGCTGGTCGATCGTGGTCAGCGTGTGTGTGACCGCGGGATTGATCACGTCGAGCGCGGGCTTCGGGTACACACCCAGCACGATCAACATCGCGATCAGCGGGGCGACGACCACGAGTTCGCGCGGAACCAGGTCACGCAGCCGGTCGTTGCCGTCGGTGACCGGACCGGTCATCATCCGCTGATACATCCACAGGATGTAGATCGCCGACAGCACCAGCGCGGTCGCGGCGAACACGGCCAGCACCGGGTAGCGGGTGAATGTGCCGATGAGGACCAGGAACTCGCTGATGAAAGGCGCCAGTCCGGGTAGCGACAAAGTGGCAAGGCCCGCGACGAGGAAGGTGCCCGCCAGCACGGGGGCCACCTTCTGCACTCCACCGTAGGACGCGATGAGGCGAGAACCCCTGCGCGTGACCAGGAATCCGGCGATCAGGAACAGCGCGGCGGTCGACAGGCCATGGTTGACCATGTACAGCGTCGAGCCCGCCTGGCCCTGGCTCGTCATCACGAAGATTCCCAGGATGATGAAGCCGAAGTGGGAGATGGAGGTGTAGGCGATCAGGCGCATCACGTCGGTCTGACCGATCGCCACGACGGCGCCGTAGACGATGCCGATCACCGCTAGCGTGATGATCAGCGGCCGGAAATAAGCTGAGGAGTCGGGGAACAGCTGCAGGCAGTACCGCAGCATGCCGAAGGTTCCGACCTTGTCCATGACCGCCATCATCAGCACCGCACTGGCCGGGGTGGCTTCGACCGCGGCGTCGGGCAACCATCGGTGGAACGGCCACAGCGGTGCCTTGATCGCGAACGCGAACATGAAGCCACCGAACAGCATGTGCATGACGGCGGGATTGACGGCAAGCTCGCCGCTCGAGACCGCCGCGACGATCGCCCGGAAGTCGAATGTGCCTGCGGCGAAAGCGTCGCTCTGCGCGGTCACGACGTAGAGGCCGATCACCGCGGCGAGCATGATGAGGCCGCCGAACAGGTTGTACAGCAGGAACTTCACGGCGGCCCTGGAAGACTCGGTGCGCCTTCCTCCAGATCCCCCGAACCCGCCGATCAGGAAGTACATCGGGATCAGCATCGCCTCGAAGAAGACGTAGAACAGCAGCACGTCGAGGGAGGCCAGCGACATGAGCACCATGCCCTCGACGGCCAGCGTCAAAGCGAAATAGGCGTGCGTCGAGCGCCCGCCCCATGCGGCCTGGTCGCTGACGTCGTTCCAGCCGGCGATCAGCAGCAGCGGCACCAGCACCGCGGTGAGCGCGACGATCGCCAGGGCGATGCCGTCGAGCCCGAGGATGTAACCCGTGCCGAACGACGGGATCCATTGGTACGACTCGACGAACTGGTACTGCTCGCCGCCGGGGTCGAACTGCACCGCCAACAGCACCGTGACGACCAGGACGACCAGAGACACCACGAGCGCAAGCCATTTCGCCACCGCGCGCAGCGAAGCGGGCAGCAGGATCACCACCGCGGCGCCGACGATCGGCACCGCCCATAACACCGTCAACCAGGGGAATGTCGTCACCACAGCTGCACCGCCAGGATCGCGCCGACCAACAGGATCGCGCCTGCCAACATCGACAGCGCATAGGACCGGGCGAAGCCGGTCTGGGTCTGCCGAAGTCCGGCCGATGTCCGGGACACCAGCGTGGCCAGGCCGGTGCCCGCGCCCTCCACCGCTTCATCGTCGATTTCGACCAGCCCCCTGGTGAGCTGCTGTCCCGGCCGCATGAAGACCTCTTCGTTGAACGCGTCACCGTACAGATCGTTGCGCGCCGCGACGGTGAGCGCCGACCCCGCAGGCACGTCCTCGGGCACCGCCCGGGTGCCGTACATGCGATAGGCGATCACGATGCCGACGGCCACCACCGCCAGGATCACGGTGGTCACCACCCACACCGGAGCGACGTGGTGGATCTCGTGTGTGCCCACGACCGGTTCGAGCCAGTGCTCGAGTGTTCCACCGATGGCGAACGCGGCGCCGGACCCGACCGAGCCGATCGCCAGCAGGATCATCGGCCAGGTCATCACCTTGGGCGCCTCGTGGGGATGCGCGTGTGCGGCCCAGCGCTTCTCGCCGAAGAACGTCATCAGCATCACCCGCGTCATGTAGAACGCGGTGATGCCTGCACCGAGAATCGTGACGCCACCGAGGATCCACCCCTTCACCCCACCGGCGCCGAGTGCCGCCTCGATGATCCCGTCCTTGGAGAAGAACCCGGCCAGCGGTGGCACGCCGATGATCGCGAGGTAACCGAGGCCGAAGGTGGCGAAGGTGATCGGCAGCGCCTTGCGCAGCCCGCCGTAGCGCCGCATGTCGACCTCGTCGTTCATGGCGTGCATGACCGAACCGGCGCCGAGGAACAACCCGGCCTTGAAGAAGCCGTGGGTGAGCAGGTGCATGATTGCGAAGGCGTAGCCGGCCGGTCCCAGGCCCGCGGCGAGCACCATGTAGCCGATCTGCGACATCGTCGACGCCGCAAGCGCTTTCTTGATGTCGTCCTTCGCGCAACCGATGACGGCGCCGAACAACAGGGTCACCGCACCGACGATCACGACGCCCAGTTGTGCGGCGGGCGCGAGGTCGAAGACCGGTCCCGACCGCACGATCAGGTAGACGCCGGCGGTGACCATGGTGGCGGCGTGGATCAGCGCCGAGACCGGCGTCGGGCCCTCCATCGCATCGCCCAGCCAGGACTGCAGCGGTACCTGCGCCGACTTGCCGCACGCCGCCAGCAGGAGCAGCAGGCCGATGGCCGTCAGCACGCCCTCGCCGACCTCCGGCGCGGCGGCGAACACGTTCTCGAACGACACCGACCCGATGTAGGCGAACATCACCATCAGTGCCACGGCCAGGCCGATGTCGCCGACACGGTTGACGACGAACGCCTTCTTGGCCGCGGTGGCCGCCGACGGCTTGTACGACCAAAAGCCGATCAGCAGGTATGACGCCAGGCCGACGCCCTCCCAGCCGACATACAGGCCCAGGAAGTTGTCGGCAAGGACCAGCAGCAGCATCGCCGACAGGAACAGGTTGAGGTACGCGAAAAACCGTCGCCGCTCGGGATCTTCGGCCATGTAGCCGACCGAGTAGATGTGGATGAGGGAGCCGACACCGGTGATCAGCAATACGAAGCACATGGACAGCGGATCGAGCAGCAGGCCGAAGTCGACCTGCAGTCCGGCCACCGGCACCCAGCTGAACAGCGACTCGTGGATGGTGCGCTGCCCGTCGTCGCGACCGAGCATCTCGGCGAACAACAGCGCGCCGACCGCGAACGACCCGAGGGCGGCCGCGCAGCCCAGCAGGTGGCCCCAGCCGTTGGTGCGTCGCCCGCCCAGAAGCAGTATCAGCGCACCCGCCAGCGGCAGGGCGATCGTCAGCCACACAGGAGTTGTCATCACACCCACCCAGGTTGTCTCTTCTTCGCGCTAGCGCTCATCAGTGTTTGAGCAGGTTGGCGTCGTCGACGGATGCCGACCGGCGGGCGCGGAAGATGGTCATGATGATCGCCAGACCGATCACCACCTCGCAGGCGGCGACGACCATGGTGAAGAACGCCACCACCTGCCCGTCGAGTTGGCCGTGCAGCCGCGAGAACGTGACGAAGGCGAGGTTGCACGCGTTGAGCATCAGTTCCACGCACATGAACATGACGATCGCGTTGCGGCGCAACAACACCCCGGCCGCGCCGATGGTGAACAACAGTGCGGACAGATAAAGGTAGTACTCGGGGCTCATTCGTCACCCTCGTCGCCGTTGTCCGGGCCGACGGTCCGTCGCTGCAGCAGCGCGCTGACCGAGAGCTCGGATGCCGATCCGTCCGGGAGCCGGGCCGCCACGTCGACGGCGTTGCTGCGTGCATACACACCCGCGGTGGGCAGCGTCGTCGGATGGCCGCCGGGCCGGAACCGGTCCTGCGCCAACTCGCGCTGGGTCTTGCGGCGCTCGAACCGCTCTCGGTGTGCCAGCACCATGGCGCCCAGTGCGGCGGTGATGATCAACGCGCCGGTCAACTCGAACGCCCACAGGTAGCGGGTGAACAGCAACGCAGCCAGGCCCTGCACATTGCCGTTCGCGTTGGCCTGCGCCAGCCCGGTGAAACCGCCCACCGAGACATTGCCGATACCGGCGATGAGCAGGATGCCGAAGCCGACGCCGACGACGATCGCCGCGACTCGTTGGCCGCGAATGGTTTCGACCAGCGAGTCCGACGAATCGACGCCGATGAGCATCAGCACGAACAGGAACAGCATCATCACCGCGCCGGTGTAGACCACCACTTGCACGACGCCGAGGAACAGCGCGTCCTGGGTGATGTAGAAGACAGCGAGCACGATCATCGTGGTGGCCAGGAACATCGCCGAGTAGACCGTCTTGGGTGCGGCGACGACGCCGATCGCGCCGATTACCGCGACCGCGCCGAGTACCCAGAACAGCACCGCTTCGGTGGTCGAGGTGGGGACCCCGCCGTCGGCGACCGCCGTGGTGAGGAAATCGAGGCTCACCGGGCGTCCTCGGTTGCCTCGGTTTTCAGAGGTTTCACCTTGCCCCGGTAGTAGTCCTCGTCGGTGCTTCCCGGCGCCATCGGGTGCGGTGCCGGCAGCATGCCCGACTCCAGCGGAGCGAGCAGTTTGTCCTTGCCCCAGATCAGGTCGGCGCGGTTGTCGTCGGCCATCTCGTAGTCGTTGGTCATAGTCAGCGCGCGGGTGGGACAGGCCTCGATACACAGCCCGCACCCGATACAGCGCAGATAGTTGATCTGGTAAACCCGGCCGTACCGTTCACCGGGGGAGAACCGTTCCTCCTCGGTGTTGTCGGCGCCCTCGACGAAGATGGCGTCCGCGGGGCAGGCCCATGCGCACAACTCGCAGCCGATGCACTTCTCCAGCCCGTCGGCATACCGGTTCAGTTGGTGGCGGCCGTGATAGCGCTTGGCTACGGGGCCGGGCTTCTCCGGATACTGTTCGGTGAGGCGCTTCTTGAACATCGTCCGGAAGGTGACCCCGAACCCCGCGATCGCATCGAAGAACCTAGGCATTGGACTTCTCCTTCGGGGCGGTGCCCGTCGAGGGCAGCGGTGGCACCGGATACGCGCCCGATTCCAGATCCTGCACGGTGGTGGCCGGCATACGTCTGCTCCGAACAGTTCGCCAGAGTCCGACCAGCACCAGCAGCGCGACCACGACGGCCACCGTGATCAGGGCCGCGGTGAGGTCGTCGTAGCCCTGGTTGCGCAAGCTGCGGACGCTCGAGACGATCACGATCCACACCAGCGACACGGGCATCAGGATCTTCCAGCCCAACGCCATGAACTGGTCGTAGCGCATGCGGGGCAGGGTGCCGCGCAACCAGAAGAAGACGAACATGAAGCCCCAGACCTTGGCGATGAACCACAGGAGGGGCCACCAGCCGGAGTTGGCGCCGTCCCACATGTTGATCGGCCACGGCGCGTGCCAACCGCCGAGGAACAACGTGGTCGCCAGCGCGGAGACCGTGATCATGTTCACGTACTCGGCGAGCATGAACATCGCGAATTTGATCGACGAGTACTCGGTGTGGAACCCGCCGACCAGTTCGCCCTCGGCCTCGGGCAGATCGAAAGGCGCGCGGTTGGTTTCACCGACCATGGAGATGAGGTAGATGATGAACGACGGCAGCAGCGGGAAGATGAACCAGAGACCCTGCTGGCTTGCGACGATCCCGGATGTCGACATGGTGCCCGCGTAGAGGAACACCGCCACGAACGACAGCGCCATCGCGATCTCGTAGGAGATCACCTGCGCACTGGACCGCAGCCCGCCCAGCAGGGGATAGGTGGATCCGGAAGCCCAGCCCGCCAACACGATTCCGTACACGCCGATCGACGTCGCCGCCAGCACGTACAGGACCGCGACCGGCATGTCGGTCAACTGCAACGCGGTGCGCTGCCCGAAGACGGACACCTCGCCGCCCATGGGGATCACGGCGAACGCGATGAACGCGGGAACCGCCGCGATCACCGGTGCGGCGAGATAGACGAACCTGTCCACCCCTGCCGGGATCAGCCCCTCCTTGAGCGCCAGCTTGACCCCGTCCACCAGCGACTGCAGCAGTCCCCACGGCCCGACGCGGTTGGGGCCGGGGCGCATCTGCATCCAGCCGAGCAACTTTCGCTCGATCAGGATCGCGACCAACACCGACAGCATGAGGAACGCGAAGATCGCGACCGCCTTGACGACGATCAGCCACCATGGATCGTGACCGAAGAGCGTCGGATCGGGATACGTCATGATGAGGCCCGCCCGATCGACACGACGGCTCCGGCAGTCACCCCGAGCGTCAGGTGCACCTGCGAACCGATGGAGTTCAGCGGCACCCACACGGTGCCGTCGGGCATCGCGGTGATCTCCAGCGGCAGCGTCAGTTGCCCGCGGCCGGTGCCCACCGTCACCAGATCGCCGTCGGCGGCGCCGATGCCTGTGGCGGTGGCCGCCGACATCCGGGCCACGGCGACATGGGCGGTACCCGCCAGATGGGGTTCGCCGTCCTGCAGTCGGCCGGCGTCCAGCAATAGCCGCCAGCCGGCCAGCACGGCCTGCCCAGGGGCCGGTGGCGTCGGCTCCGGCGCGGTGACCGCGGGCCCGTCCTGGCGTCGACCGCCCCAGAGCCCGAGCCGCGCCAGCTCCTCACCCGCGGCCGTAGCACTCGACATGTTCAGGTCGATGCCGAACTCGTCGGCCAGGAATCCGAGCACCCGGCGGTCAGCGGCGGCGTTGCTCTGTAGCGACGGGCCGAAGGGACGAATGCGCCCCTCCCAGTTCATGAACGCGCCGTCCTTCTCGGTGACGGGTGCGACGGGGAACACCACGTCGGCGAGCGCGGTCACGGCGCTGTCCCTGATTTCGAGGCTCACGACGAACGGCACCGCCTGGATCGCGGCCAACGCCGCGTCGGGGTCGGGCAGATCGGCCGGCTCCACCCCGCCGACCACCAGCGCGCCCAACTCGCCGCGGCGGGCGGCGTCGAGGATCGCGGCGGTGTCGCGGCCGGGCGTGCTCGGCAGCTCGCCGAAGCTCCACCCGGCGGACGTCTGCTCGCGCGCCGCCGGATCCGAGAGCGGACGACCACCGGGCAGCAGACCGGGCAGCGCACCGGCCTCCAGGGCGCCGCGTTCGCCGGCACGTCGCGGTATCCACGCCAGCCGGGCGCCGGTCGCGGCCGCCAACCTGCCTGCGGCCGACAGCGCCCCGGGTGAGGTGGCCAGCCGCTCGCCGACCAGGATCACCGCGCCCGGCATCGTCAACTGCGCGTCATCCACCAGCCCGTCGAGCGCCGCCGCTTCGCCACCCGGTGCCGCGGCGATCAATTGACCGCGCAGTTTGGCCAGCGCGCGGCTGGCGAACGGGGCGACGGACTTGACTTGCAGTCCCTTCTTGCGGACGGCCTTGCGCAACCGCAGGAAGACGATCGGCGACTCCTCTTCCGGTTCGAACCCGGCCAGCAGCACGGCGGGGGCCTGCTCCAGATCGGCGTAGGTGACCTGCATCGGTTGACCCGCGATGTGGGCGGCGAGGAAGTCGGCCTCCTCGGCGCTGTGGGGCCGCGCACGGAAGTCGATGTCGTTGGTCTGCAACACCATCCGGGCGAACTTCGAGTAGGCGTAGGCGTCTTCGACCGTCATCCGTCCACCCACCAGCACGCCCGCGTTTCCCCGGGCGGCAGCCAGGCCGGCGCTGGCGACGCTGATCGCCTCGGACCAGGAGGCCGGCCGCAACGCTCCGTCCTCCTCGTCGCGCACCAGCGGGGTGGCGATCCGGTCACCCTGGGTGGTGTAGGTGAAGGCCCAGCGGCCCTTGTCGCAGTTCCACTCCTCGTTGACCTCGGGGTCGTCACCAGCCAAGCGCCGCAACACTTTTCCGCGACGGTGGTCGGTGCGCTGCGCGCAACCCGACGAACAGTGTTCGCACACGCTGGGGCTGGACACCAGGTCGAAGGGCCGGGCGCGGAACCGGTAGGCGGCGCCGGTGAGCGCTCCGACCGGGCAGATCTGCACGGTGTTGCCGGAGTAGTACGACTGGAACGGCTCGCCCGGGGCGATGCCGACCTGTTGCAACGCGCCCCGTTCGAGCAGCTCGATGAACGGGTCACCGGCGATCTGTTCGGAGAACCGGGTGCAGCGGGCGCACAGCACGCAACGCTCACGGTCCAGCAGCACCTCCGAGGAGATGTTGATCGGCTTGGGGAAGGTGCGCTTGACGTCCTCGAAGCGGGTCTCCGCACGGCCGTTGGACATCGCCTGGTTCTGCAGCGGGCATTCACCGCCCTTGTCGCACACCGGGCAGTCCAGCGGATGGTTGATCAGCAGCAGCTCCATCACGCCCTGCTGCGCCTTGTCGGCGGCCTCGGAGGTGAGCTGGGTGCGCACCACCATGTCCGAGGTGCACGCGGTGGTGCAGGAAGCCATCGGCTTGCGCTGGCCCTCCACCTCGACGAGGCACTGCCTGCAGGCGCCTACGGGGTCGAGCAGTGGATGGTCACAGAACCGCGGGATCTGAACGCCGATCAGCTCGGCCGCCCGGATCACCAGCGTGCCCTTGGGAACATTGACACCTACGCCGTCGATGGTGAGGTTCACCATCTCCACCGGAGTGACTTCGGTGCCCGTGTCAGCTGTCTGCGTCATCTAGAAATCCTTTCCGGCCGGGACGGTGCCGGTTCGTACGCGACGCGCGGCGACCGCCGTATGACGGCGCACGATCGATGCCGTCCTCATACGCCCGCCCCCTCGGTGGCCATCAGCGTCGAGGCGTGCGGGTCGAACGGGCAGCCCCCCGACAGGTGCGCCAGGTACTCGTCGCGGAAGAACTGGATCGACGACAGGATGGGGGAGGCGGCGCCGTCGCCCAAGGCGCAGAACGACTTTCCGAAGATGTTGTCGGAGATGTCGAGGAGCTTCTGGATGTCGGCTTCGGTCCCCGCGCCCGTCTCGAGGCGTTCGTAGATCTGTGCCAGCCAGTAGGTGCCCTCCCGGCACGGTGTGCACTTTCCGCAGGATTCGTGGGCGTAGAACTCGGTCCAGCGCCGCACGGCCCGCACCACACACGTGGTCTCGTCGAAGATCTGCAGCGCCTTGGTGCCCAGCATGGTGCCCGCGCCGGCCATCCCCTCGTAGTCCAGCGGCACGTCGAGATGTTCGTCGGTCAACAACGGCGTCGACGAACCGCCCGGCGTCCAGAACTTCAGCGTGTGCCCGGCGCGCACACCACCGGCGAGGTCGAGCAGTTCGCGCAGCGTGATGCCCAGCGGTGCCTCGTACTGGCCGGGCGTGGTGACGTGGCCCGACAGTGAGTACAGCGTGAATCCCGGCGATTTCTCCGAACCCATCGAGCGGAACCAGTCGACGCCGTTGAGCAGTACCGGTGGCACGCTGGCGATCGACTCAACGTTGTTGACGACCGTCGGGCAGGCATAGAGGCCGGCCACCGCGGGGAACGGGGGGCGCAGCCTGGGCTGCCCGCGGCGACCCTCAAGGGAGTCGAGCAGCGCGGTCTCCTCGCCGCAGATGTAGGCGCCCGCCCCGGCGTGCACGATCAACTCGAGGTCGAATCCCGAGCCGTTGATGTCGGTGCCGAGATAGCCGGCTTCATACGCCTCGGCGACAGCGGCCTGCAGCCGTCGCAGCACCGGAACCACCTCACCGCGTACGTAGATGAACGCGTGGTGCGCGCGGATCGCGTACGCCGCGATGATCACGCCCTCGATCAGGAAGTGCGGCGTGGTCAGCATCAACGGAATGTCTTTGCAGGTGCCGGGTTCCGACTCGTCGGCATTGACGACCAGGTAGTGCGGCTTGGCGGCCGCACCGGTGTCGCCCTGGGGAATGAACGACCACTTGGTGCCGGTCGGGAAGCCCGCACCGCCGCGGCCCCGCAGCCCGGAGTCCTTGACGAACGCGATCACGTCGTCGGGCGCCATCGTCAGCGCCTTCTCCAGCGCGCGGTATCCGTCGTGGCGGCGGTAGGTCTGCAGCGACCACGGCTCCGGCTCGTCCCAGAACCGGCTCAGGACGGGGGTCAGTGCGGTCATGCCTTCGAATCCGTTGCTTCTGTGCTTGTTTCGGTGGTGTCGGGCTTCGGCGGCACCGTGGCAGACGGCCCGGGGGCGGGCGCGTCGCTGGTGGCTTCGGCGCCTGCCTCCGCGTCGTCGGGCGTGTCGTGGGGCTGCGCGGGCACATCGGCCCTCGGCGCGGCCATGCCCTTCTCGTGGGCCACCCGGAGCCCGGCCAGCGTCGCTTCGCCGGGCGGCCCGCCGCCGGACCGGTGATCGGGCAGACCGGCCAGCGTGCGGGCGGTCTCGCGGAAAGTGCACAGCGGGGCGGACCCACGCGTCGGATCCGGTGGCGTCCCGGCGCGCAGGCCGTCGACGAGATCGCGGGCCGATGAGGGCGTTTGGTTGTCGTAGAACTCCCAGTTGACCATCACGACCGGTGCATAGTCACACGCCGCGTTGCATTCGACGTGTTCGAGTGTGACCCGCCCGTCGGTGGTGGTCTCGCCTGCGTGCACGCCCAGATGATCCTGCAGCGCTTCGAGGATCGCGTCACCGCCCATGATCGCGCACAAGGTGTTGGTGCACACACCGACGAGGTACTCGCCTGTCGGCGTGCGGCGGTACATCGAGTAGAAGGTCGCCACCGCGGTGACCTCGGCGTCGGTCAGGCCCAATTGACCGGCACAGAAAGCGATTCCGGCAGGCGTCAGATAACCGTCCTCGGACTGGACGAGGTGCAGCAACGGCAACAATGCCGAACGTCCCTGCGGGTACCGGGCGATGATCTTCTCGGCGTCGGCGGCCAGCCTGGTCGTGACGTCATCTGGATACGACACCGGCCCGTGGATCGGCGGGCCGGGTTCGTCGGGTCGCTGACCCAGTTCGAGAAACACGCTCATCGATACCCTCGCCTCTTCGCGCAAGCGCTCATCGGTGTATTCGTCTCTTCGCGCAAGCGCTCATCGGTCCACGCCTCCCATGACCGGGTCGATCGACGCCACCGCGGTGATCGCATCGGCGACCAGGCCGCCCTCGCACATCGCCGCCACGGCCTGCAGGTTGTTGAACGACGGATCGCGGTAGTGCACCCGGTAGGGCCGGGTGCCGCCGTCGGAGACCATGTGCACGCCGAGCTCGCCGCGCGGTGACTCGACCGCGACGTAGACCTGCCCGGGCGGCACCCGGATACCCTCGGTGACCAGCTTGAAGTGGTGAATCAGGCCCTCCATCGAATGGCCCATGATCTTGGAGATGTGTTCGGCCGAGTTGCCGAGCCCGTCGGGCCCGAGCTTGAGATCGGCCGGCCAGGCGATCTTCTTGTCCTGGATCATCACCGGGCCCGGCTGCAACCTCTCCAGGCACTGCTCGATGATCTTCAGCGACTCGTGCATCTCCTTGACTCGGATCACGTAGCGCCCGTAGGAGTCGCAGGCGTCGTCGGTGATGACGTCGAACTCGTAGTTCTCGTATCCGCAGTAGGGCTGTGCCCTGCGCAGGTCGTGGGGCAGGCCGGTGGACCGCAGGCACGGCCCGGTGATGCCCAGGGCGATGCACCCGGTCAGGTCCAGGTAACCGATGCCTTGGGTGCGGGCCTTCCAGATGTAGTTCTCGCTGAGCAGGTCCTCGAGATCCTTCAGCCGTTTGGGCATCAGCTTGAGCATGTCGCGGATCTGCGGGATCGCTTCGTCGGGCAGATCCATCGCCACGCCGCCGGGCCGGATGTAGGCGTTGTTCATCCGCAGCCCGGTGATGGTTTCGAAGATCGACAGGATCTGCTCACGCTCGCGAAAGCCGTAGAACATCGCGCCCATCGAGCCGAGTTCCATACCGCCGGTCGCCAGCGCGACCAAATGTGAGGAGATGCGGTTGAGCTCCATCATCATCACGCGGATGACGCTGGCCCGCTCCGGAATGTCGTCGGTGACGCCGAGCAGCTTCTCGACGCCCAGGCAGTACACCGTCTCGTTGAAAAGCGGTGACAGGTAATCCATTCGGGTGACGAACGTGACGCCCTGCGTCCAGTTGCGGAACTCGAGGTTCTTCTCGATCCCGGTGTGCAGGTAGCCGATGCCCGCCCGCGCCTCGACGATGGTCTCGCCCTCGATCTCCAGGATCAGCCGCAGCACGCCGTGCGTGGACGGATGCTGCGGGCCCATGTTGACGACGATGCGTTCGCCGACATTGGCGTCGGCGTTCCGGCGGGCCGCCGCGACGACTTCGTCCCAGTCCTGTCCGCCTACCACGACCACCGTTTCGGGACCGCCCGGTTCGGGCGGGTTGGGGGTTGTGCTCATCAGTTGTAGGCCCTCCGCTGATCCGGCGGCGGAATCTCGGCGCCGTGGTACTCCACCGGAATCCCGCCCAACGGGTAGTCCTTGCGCTGCGGGTGACCCACCCAGTCGTCGGGCATCTCGATGCGGGTCAGCGCGGGATGGCCGTCGAAGATGATGCCGAAGAAGTCGTAGGTCTCCCGCTCGTGCCAGTCGACGGTCGGGTACACCCCGAACAGCGACGGGATGTGCGGGTCGTCGTCGGGTGCGGCGACCTCCACCCGGATGCGTCGGTTGTGGGTGATCGACATCAACGGGTACACCGCGTGCAATTCGCGACCCTTGTCGTCGGGGTAGTGCACCCCGCTCACCCCGAGGCACAACTCGAAGCGCAGCGCCGGGTCGTCGCGCAGTACCTGGGCGGTCGCCGGCAAGTGTTCGCGCCGGACCTCCAGCGTGAGCTCGTCGCGGTAGACCACCACGCTCTCGACGGCGGCCGCGTAGTCCTCCTCGCCGATCCTGGCGGCCAGGCTGTCGACGACCTCGTCGAAGTAGCCGCCGTACGGACGCGGCGAGCCGCCCGGCAGCGCCACCGGGCGCACCAGGCGGCCGTAGCCCGACGTGTCGCCGGAGCCCGTGGCACCGAACATGCCGCGCCGGACGCCGATCACTTCGGGGGGTTGCAGGTCGGCCTGGGGACCCGGCTCGGCACCCGTGGCCGGGCCGTTGTCGTTGTCGGTCACCGCAGCAGGCCTTTGAGCTCGATCGTCGGGGTCACGGCCAGGGCGGCCTTCTCGGCTTCGCGAATCGCCTCCTCGCGGTGCACGCCGAGCGGCATCTCCTGAATCTTGTCGTGCAGCTTGAGGATTGCATGCAGCAACATCTCCGGACGGGGCGGGCATCCGGGCAGGTAGATGTCGACGGGCACGACGTGATCGACGCCCTGGACGATGGCGTAGTTGTTGAACATCCCACCCGACGACGCGCACACGCCCATCGCCAGCACCCACTTGGGCTCGGCCATCTGGTCGTAGATCTGCCGCAGTACGGGCGCCATCTTCTGGCTCACCCGCCCGGCGACGATCATCAGATCGGCCTGGCGGGGGGTGGCCGAGAACCGTTCCATGCCGAACCGTGAGATGTCGAACCTCGGCCCCGCCGTCGCCATCATCTCGATCGCGCAGCAGGCCAGCCCGAACGTCGCGGGCCACAGCGAGCCTTTGCGGATGTAGCCCGCCACCTTCTCGACCGTCGAGAGCAGGATGCCGGCGGGCAGCTTCTCCTCTAGTCCCATGCCAGACCTCCCCGCCGCCAGACATACGCGTACGCCACGAACACCACGACCATGAACAGCAACATCTCCACCAGGGCAAACACCCCTAAATTGTCGAAGGCGACAGCCCAGGGATAGAGGAACACGATCTCGATGTCGAAGATGATGAACAACATCGCGGTCAGGTAGTACTTGATCGGGAAGCGCTGGCCCGCCGAATGGGCACTGGCCAGTTCCGGGACCGGCTCGATGCCGCACTCGTAGGCCTCGAGTTTGGACTGGTTGTAGCGCCGCGGACCGACAAACAGAGCTATGCCGACCGAGCCGACCGCGAACACGGCCGCAATAGCGCCAAGCACCAGGATCGGTGTGTACAAATCCATTCCGCGCAAACGCTCCCTCGTGGGCTGTCGATGTGAGCTTACCCACACCCTAGCGGGGTTAGCGATGGGTGCCACACCTTTTGATTAGTATCGCTATTGGCAACACGTGGCTATGTCGTCATGCCCGCAGAAGGCATGTGGCACAGGCGAATCCGTGTTCTCCGGCTACTGCACTGGCGCTCGCAGCAGAGAGCTGACGGCGTCGCCGAGCCGGATCGGGTCGATCGGGTGCGGAACGGCGGCCTCCGCGCGTGACCAACTCGCCAGCCACGCGTCGTCCGGCCGGCCGGTGAGCACCAGGACCGGCGGGCAGTCCGTGATCTCGTCCTTGAGTTGCTTGGCGATTCCCATGCCGCCGGTCGGGGTGGCCTCACCGTCGAGGATCACCAGATCGAACCCGCCCCGATCCATCTCCCGGATGACCATCGGACCGGTCGCCACCTCGAAATAGGTCAATTCCGGCAGGTCAGGGTGCACCCGTTTGCCGAGCGCCAGTTGTACCTGCTCGCGGGTCCTGGGGTTGTCGCTGTAGACGAGGACCCGCAACGGTGGCGATGACTCGACCATGCGGTGATCGTACGGCTAGCGGACGCGCCGGAACACCAAGTCACCGGAGATCGTGGCGGTGTCACCGATCATGCCGATCATGTTCCCGTCGACGCCGAAGTCCTGCCGGTTGACGGTGGCCCGCGTCTCGAGCCGCATGCCGCCGTCGCCGACCGCGGTGACCTTGGTCCGCAATGACAGCGGTTTGGTCGTGCCCTTCACGGTCAGCTGCGCATGCAGGTCGAGGGAGTCACCGTCGACCACGTCGGCCGACGAGACCACCACGACGATGTCGGGAAATTTATCGGCCGCAAAGAAATCGGCGGAGTGAAGATGTTCGTCGCGCTTGCGGATGCCTGTGCGCAGCGAGGCGGCCTTGATCTCGAGGCGGCCGGAAACCGTTTGCGGAGCGGCTAGTTGGCCATCGCCGCTGAACTCGGTGAACTTGCCCTTGACCGGAACAAGGCCCCACATCGACTTGCTCTTGACGGTGATCGTCGACCGGTCGGCGTCGACGGTCCAGGTTCCGGCGGTGTCCGGGTCGCTGAAAAACTCGCTGAGGCTTGCCATGTCAGTCTCCTTCTGAGGAACCCAGCAGCGGCGCCATCTCCGCCGGGTCGAAGTATTCGTCGATCCGGCCGATCAGACCGTTGGCGCCTACCTGCACGACCAGACACACCCGCATCGCGATCGACCCACCGTTGCGGCCGCTGGCGTGCAAGATGTGCTGCTGGACGAACCCACCGTCGAACAGGCGACGGTCCAGCACCTCGTAGCGGCGCTGAGTGGTCGCGTCGATGAACCAGTTGATCACCCGCAGGGCGCGGTCCTTATCACGGTCGCGGTCGGCGACCTTCCAGACCACCACGTCGTCGCTCCACAGGTGCTGGACTCCCTCACGGTCGCCGGTCTCGATTGCGTGGAAGAGGCGATCGGCCACGTCGGTGACGGTATCGGCGTCGACAACAGTCACTTGGCTGCCCTCCTTCGACCTTCTCGCTGTTCGAACGGTACTCAACGTTCGCCGCCGAAGTCACTCGGCATAGCCGAGGTGAGCGATGTCGAGTCGGTGCCGTACGACGGTCCGCAGCACGGGCAGCAGTTCGGCGCCCCGTCCGTCGAGCAGGCCGCCGCGGATCGCGTCGGCCAGCTCCAGCTCATCGGCGAAGCCCAGCGACCCCACCGCGTCGGTGACCTCGGCGACCGTGGTGTCGAGCAGTTCGCGTTCGACGATGCGCAGCACGTTCGCGGCCACCCGCGCGTGGAAGTTGACAGCACCGGCGTCGGCGGGCCGACGCTCGGGCCGAGTCGCTTCTCGCACGTCGGTCTCCAGGAAGCCGGCCACCGCCGCGACGAGCTCGGCTGCCGTCGGCCTCCCGTAGACTCCGCTCACCGCGGACCGCCTCCCTCGAGCAGATCGAGTATGTCCCATTCGGTTTCGCTGACCCGCCGTCCGATCGCGGCCAACTCGACCGACTGCGCCTGTCCGGACAGATGCCGCTCGGCCTGGAACCGGCAGATCACCCCCCAGCGCAGGGTCGCCACGGTGAGCCACCATCGGAACGCATCCCGGTCCAGCGCCTGTTCCGCGGCGGACTCGTAGGCGGACAGGAAGGTCTCCACGCTGCCCAGTCCGCCGGCTCCGAGTTCTTCGGAAGCGCCGAAGCGCCACGCCCGGATGCAGAACCAGGCCAGATCCTCGTACACCTCGCCGAGGTGGACCAGTTCCCAGTCCAGCACCGCCGCCAAACCGGACTCGTCGACGATCAGGTTGCCCATCCGGAAGTCGCCGTGCACCAGCACCTGCCGCAAAGGCTGCGGCCGGTGCGCGGTCAGCCAGCGAAACGCCCACTCGAAAGTGGCGGTTGTGTCGCCCATTTCGTCGAGCCGGTCCTGCCATTCGGTGAGCTGGTCCGACGCCGCGAGTTCGACACCGGCGTGGTCGGCGCGGTGGATGTCGGCCAGCGCCCGCGCGCACTGGTGCAGCAGACGGTCGCGGCCGTTGTCGTCGAGCGCGCGGTGGATCCTGCGGACGATGGTCTCCCCGTCGATGGCCTCACAGATCAGGTACGGATTGCCCAGTGCGGCAGGGGAGTTGTCCGCGCACAGGATGTGCGGCACCGGCGCGCCGGCGGCCGCCGCGCGCTGCTGCACGACGGCCTCGAGTTCCATGGGCGCGTGCACGTCGTCGGGTGGTCCGGTGCGCAGGATCAACGCCTGACGCTGATCGGCGTCTTGTTCGCTCCTCGCGTGCGCGGTGTCTTTTTCGCTCCTCGCGTGCGCGGTGACGGCGTCGAACGCCCACGTCGTCCTGCTCGCCCCACCGGTCAGTGCCCGCAGGTTCGCCACGGTGACGCCGTCCCCCAGTACCGGCCGCAGCACCGCCTCGAGTTCCGACTTCACTTGCGCCCGAACCCGAAGAGCCGTTGTGCGACCCGCCGGATCTGGATCTCCTCGGCGCCCTCGGTGATCCGGTACCGGCGGTGGTGGCGGTAGATGTGCTCGAAGGGCTCGTGCCTGCTGTAGCCGACCCCGCCGAACACCTGCATCGCCCGGTCGGCGGCCTCGCAGACCAGCCTGTTGGCGCGGTAGTTGGCCATCGACACCTTGTCGGAGACCTCTATGTGATGGTTGCGGTCCAGTTCGGTGGCCGCGTAGTACACCAGCAGCCGCACCATCTGCGCCTCGGTCTGCAGTTCCACCAGCGGCCACTGCACGGCCTGGTTCACCGACAGCGGCTTGCCGAACACGGTGCGCTCTCCCGCGTAGGCCACCGCCCGGTCGATGCAGTACTGCGCCGCGCCAAGGCTGCTGGCGGCCTGGCGGATCCGGTTCTCGTGCAGGAAGGTCTGGCCCACCTCGAGGCCGCGGTCCACCTCGCCGAGCACTGCGTCGGCGGGCACGCGCACGTCCTTCAGCTCCACCTCGCCGTGGTCGGTGGGCATGTTGAAGGTCCACCAGTAGAACGGCACCGCGAAGCCGGGCGAGTCCGTCGGCACCAGGAACGCGGTGATGCCCCGCGCCTGACCCGGTTCTCCGGATGTGCGGGCGAAGATCAGGTCGTGCGTGGCCCGGTGCACTCCGGTGTTCCACCGCTTGGTGCCGTTGATGACCCACTCCCCGTCTGCTGAGCCGTCGCGCACCGCGACGGTCTCCAGCCAGGTGGCGTCCGAGCCGTGATCGGGCTCGGTCAGTCCGAACGCCATCGACCGCTCACCGGTGATCAGCGCCTCGGTCCACTGCCGCTTCTGCTCGTCGGTGCCGAACCGGTCCATCATGATGACCTGGGGGAAGTTGCCGACGATCGACGACTCGTCCTGCAGGTCGTTGTGCAGGCCGAGCCCTTTGTGCGCCAGGTGCTCCCGGATGACCGCCATGTCGATGTTGCTGCCGTCGCGGCCGCCGAACTGGGAGGGCAGCCCGTAGCGCAGCCAGCCGGCCTCATCGGCGCGTTTGCGCATCTCGCCGAGCAGGTCCTCCCACTCGCGCCGCGGAATGCCGCCGTTGTCCCAGTCGGTGCGCGCGTGCTCGCGGCGCTTGTCGAAATACTGGATGTGGTCGCGTTCCAGCGGCTTGATCTCCGCCTCGATGAACGCGTCCATCTCGGCGAGCAGGCCGGGCAGGTGGTCGGGCAGGGTGAAATCCACAGTGATCTCCTTCAGGTCCCGTACAGCGTCTTCTTCCAGATCGTCGACAGCGTCGCAATGGCGTCCTCGTCGCTGATCTCGACGCCGAGACCCGATGTGCCCACGAAAACGGTGGTGAAGTTCTCGAACAGCAGCGCGATCGCGGCCGCCGTGTGCTCCGCATTCAGGTCGGCGCCGTAGCCCTGCTCCTGGGCGCGGCGCACCGAGGCGGCGACCACATCCATGCCGAAGCGGCGGAACTGGTTCTGCACGGCGGCGAAGCGCGGTTGTGTCGCGGCCAGTTGCGCGACGGCGATCATGATGCCGATGTTCTGCTTGAACATGTTCCAGTAGCCGGTCACCACCGAACGGAAGAACGCATCGTCGTCGGGGGAGTGGGACAGCTCGAGGCTCGACCCCGACGGCGCCACCATGTCGTGCAGGAACGACTCGGCCAACGCCGCCAGCAGGTCCTCCTTGTCGGTGAAGTACCGGTAGAACGCCGCCGGTGACTTCCCGGCCGCCGACGTGATGTCGCCCAGGGTCGTTCCGTGAAAGCCGCGTTCGGCGAACAACTTCCGGGCGGCCAGCTCAATGGCCTGCCGGGTCTGCAGGCCCTTGGCGCTCAGCGTCCCCGTCGGTCCGGCGGGCACGTCAGTCGCCGAGGATCCGGTCGCCGGCGCGCAGCAGCGAGCCCGGCAGATCATGTCCGACGAGACGTTGCGCCACGGCGGCCGCCTCGATCGCGGCGCACAGGTCGACGTCGACACCGATGCCGCTGTCACGCAGCAGGTACACCAGGTCCTCGGTGGCGATGTTTCCGCTCGCCCCCGGCGCGAACGGGCATCCGCCGAGCCCGCCCACCGACGCGTCCAGGCGGGTGACGCCGGCGTTGACCGCGGCGTACGCGCTGGCCAGTCCGGCGCCGCGGGTGTTGTGGAAGTGTGCGCCCAACGGCACATCGCCGATCATCGGGCGTAGCGCCTCGACGGTCTCGACGACCCGCCGAGGGGTGGTGGTGCCGATGGTGTCGGCGATGGCCAACCGGTCCACGCCACTCGACAGAGCGGTGGTGATGACGTCGACCACCCGCTGATGCGGTGTCGGGCCGTCGAACGGGCAGTCCCACGCGGTCGCGACTATCACCTCGACCGTAGCGCCGCTGTCGTGCGCGATCGCGGTGATCTCGCCGATCTGCGCGGTCGCATCGGCAGAGGTGCGCCCGACGTTGGCGGCGCTGTGTCCGTCGGACGCGGACACCACGTACTCGATCGACGCCAACCCGGCCGCAAGCGCCCGCTTGGCGCCGTTCGGGCTGGCGACCAGCGCGGAGAACTCGATGCCGTGGGAGTCACGGAACTCCTGCAGATGCGTCGCGAGGTCGGCGGCGTCGGCCAGTGCGGGCACCTTCGACGGTGAGACGAACGCCGTCGCCTCCATCTCGCGCACCCCGGTCGCGGCCACCGCGGCCAGCAGTTCGAGCTTGGCCGACAACGGGATCGGCTTCTCGATCTGCAGCCCGTCGCGCAGCGAGACGTCGCGGATGGCGACATGCTCGGGTAGGTCGGTCATAACACTCCCTTCGCCCGCAGCGCGTCCAGGTCGGCCTCGCTCCTGCCCAGCAGGCCGCGGTAGACCTCGTCGTTGTGCTGCCCCGGCCGCGACGAACCGGCGAACCGAATGGTGCCGGGTGTCTCCGAGAGCACCGGCACCACTCCGGGGCCCTTGACGTTGCGGCCGATCCGCTCGTCGTAGTGATCGGCGATCATGCCACGCGCGGAGAACTGCGGATCCGTGACGACCTCGGCGACGGTGTTGATCGGCCCCGCAATCACCCCTGCGGCACTGAGGGTTTCGATGATGTCGCCCGGCTCGCGCTGGGCGGCCCAGTCGCCGATGAGCTTGTCCAGCTCGTCCTGATTGCGGCCGCGGGCCACGTGGGTGGCGAACCGGTCGTCGGTGGCCAGTTCGGGCTGGCCCATCGCTGCGCACAGCCGGCGGAACACCGTGTCCTGGTTGGCTGCGATCACCACCCAGCTGCCGTCGGCGCTGCGGTAGATGTTCGACGGCGCGATGCCCTCCAGGCGGGTGCCCGACGGGCCGCGCACCACCCCGCCGACGTCGTAGTCGGGGATCGTCGACTCCTGCACCGCCAGGCATGCTTCGGTCAGCGCGGCGTCGACGACCTGCCCCTCGCCGGTGACCGAACGGCGGTACAGCGCGGCCAGCGCACCCTGGGCGGCGAACATCCCGGCCAGGCTGTCGCCCAGCGAGAGTGCCAGCCGCGGCGGCGGACCACCGGGAAATCCGTTCATGTGCCGCAGCCCGCTGGCTGCCTCGGCGACCGACGCATAGCCCGCCTTGTGTGCTTCGGGCCCTGTCTGCCCGTAGCCCGAGACCCGTACCAGGATGATGCCGCGGTTGCGCTCACGCAGCACGTCGTAGCGGAGGTTCCATTTCTCCAAGGTGCCCGGCCGGAAGTTCTCCACGACGATGTCCGAGCGCTCGACGAGATCCAGGAAAAGGGCCCGGCCCGCCTCGGTGCGCAGGTTCAGCGTCACCGCCTTCTTGTTGCGCGCATGAACTGTCCAGAAGAAGTGAAGTCCGTCCAGTTCGGCCTGACCCCAGGTGCGCAGCGGATCCGGAGCGCCCGGCGGCTCCACCTTGATCACCTCGGCGCCCATGTCGCCCAGCAGGCGGCCGGCGAACGGTCCGGAGATCAGCGTGCCGACCTCGATGACGCGGATGCCGTCGAGCGGACCGGAGACAGTCATGACGAGAAACCGTGCCGGTGCAGCCAGTCGGTGACGACGCCGACCGCTTCGCGCAGCTTGTCGCGCTGGTCGGCGCCCGCGTAATAGTGGTTGGCGCCGGAAATCTCGTGCATCTCCTTGTCATGATGCCCGATGGCCTCGAACAGCCGGCGGGTATGGCTCGGTGTGCAGGCGTCGTCGGCGAGGTTGCCGATCACCAGCGTCGGCACCGCGATGTCCGGCCCGCACCGCACCGCGTCGCCGTTGGCGTCGTCGTAGCTCCACTGCGACAGCCAGCTGCGCAGGGTGCAGAACCGGGCCAGGCCCACGGGGCTGTTGTTGACGACCTGCGGGTCGCCCAGGTAGCAGGTGCCCGGGGTGCGCTCGTTGGGGTCGACGGCCGGATCCAGCCAACGCGGGTCGGCCATGGTGCCGTGGACGACGAACGCGAACTCGTCATCGGGCCGACCCTCAGCGGCCAGCTTCGCCAATTTCTCTTTGACCCACTTGGTGATTCGCCGGTTGCGGTCGATCTGCGCCTGGCGGTAGCGGTCGAGGAACTCGCTGGTGTACGGCGGCTGATTGGGGTTGTCGGGGTTGTAGAGGTCCAGTTCGGGATCGCGCTTCGAAGGGTCCGACTCGTCGAGGATGGACGCGTCGAGCCACTCGGTCATGGTGCCGTGGCGACTGATGTGGGCCGCCAGCAGCATCAGCCCGTCGGCGGGGATCAGCCCCAGTGAGGTCAGGTCCGGGCCGTCGCCCGACGGGCTGGCCGTCACCGTCGGGTGCTGGGCCTGCTGCTGGTAGAACACCGACAGCGACCCCCCGCCGCTCCACCCGGCCAACACCACCTTGGCGTAGCCGAGCCGCTTCTTGGCGTCCTTGACACACTCGCCGAGGTCCTCGACCACCTTCTCCATGAGCAGCGCCGAGTCGGTGCCGCGGAACCGGCTGTTGCAGTAGATGACGTGGTGGCCCGCCCGGGCGAGGGCGTTCATCATCGGCAGGTACGCACCACCGCCGATCGGGTGCATGAAGACCAGCACGGTATCTGCGGGCTTGTCCTTCGGCCGCAGCAGGTGGCTTTCCAGCACCACCAACTCGGCCACGCCGCCGTACACATCGCGTACAGCCGAATTGTTGTGGTAGGCAACGAGATAGGGGATGCGGTCGTACTCGTGTCTCACCGCAGTGGTCATGCGTGCTTGCTCTCGTTCGATGTCGCGGCCGCCGCTCCGAGGTCTGATGTCGCGGCCGCCGCTCCGAGGTCTGATGTCGCGGCCGCCGCTCCGAGGTCGTGCGCCAGCACCTCGGCCGACGGCGTCAGCCGCCTACTGGTATCGATGGAGATGACCTGCCATCCGACGCGGTCCTGTTCGTCGAACTTGCGTCGCGCCCGCTCACGCGCCTTCTCCGGAGCGCCGTGATGCACACCCTGCGGGGCATGGCTGATCAGTCCGGGCGGCATCGGGATGCCGAACAGGTCGCCCCCGTGGAAAAACGAGACCTCGTCGTAGTCGACGTTGCGGTGGTACCACGGTGGGCGTTCGGTGCCGGGCACGGTTTCGGCGGGACGGGGCAGGAAGTTCATCACGGCCACGCCGGTGGCCTGCATGAACAGGTGCACCGTCGGCGGCAGGTGCACGCTCTCGCTGGCGATCACGTTGTAGTCGGCGATGTTGAAGCTGAAGGCGAAGTTGTCACCGCGCCAGCCCTCGACGTCGAGCGGATTGTGTTGGTAGTACAGCGAAGTCGGGCCACCCGGAACCGTCGGGTGCATCAGCCGAACCTCGTACTCGCCGTTGGTCTGCGGGCCGTCGCCGGTGTCGACCGGCGCGGGCTCGGGAATGACGGCCTGCGACGGGTCGAACGGGAAGTGCCTGCCGAGCGGGCCGGGCGGTGGCACCCGGAACTCGTCGGTCGCCTCGATCATCAGCAGTGTGGTCTCGCCGTCGGGTACCTGTCGCCACGTCGTGGCCTTCGGGATGTACACCCAGTCGCCTTCGCGGTAGCGAAGTGGGCCGAACTCCGTCTCGAGCACTCCGCTGCCCTGATGCACGAACGAGAGCAGATCGCCATCGACATGACGGACGTAAAACGGCATCTCCTCGCTGCGTCGGGACAGCGAAATCCGGCAGTCGTCGTTGCCGAACAGCAGCAGCGGGGCGCCGGCGGCGTCGGTGGCGTCGCTGGGTTTCAGCTCGCTGCTCATCACATCCAGCGGACGCAGGGGGCCGGATGCCCGGTACGCCGTGGGGTCGTGGCGGCGGTAGATGTTGGCGGTGCGGCCGACGAATCCGCCGCGGCCGAGTTCATCGTCCTTGAGGCCGTCGAGGTCGGCGTGTAGCCGCCTCGGGGTGCGGCCTTTGCGCAGGTGGACGAATGATTCCATGGTTAGCTCCATCGATGGCGGCGGTGGTCGGCCGAGGCAGAACTAAAAGTGACTTTACTTTTACTTCAGCCGACGGTCAACGCCTCAGTCGGTGAGATCGACGCGAACCGTCAGCAAGTTGCTGCCGAATGTGCGCACGCCCATGCTGTTGAACCGCGGCAGCGATTCGAGTCGTTCGTGCGGATCGTCGTCGGGCATCAGGTGAGCGACGCCGCTGTGCCAGCGACCGTTGATCCGGACACGGACGCGGGGGTTGGCCTGGATGTTGCGGATGTACTGCGATCTGTCGCCGAACTCCGAGACGAACCAGAACTGGTCACCGATCCTGCTGCCGCCCAACGGCGTCCGGCGAGGTTGGCCCGACTTGCGGCCCGTCGTCTCCAGCAGCGTCTGGAACGGCAGCCGCCGCGTCAGCGGGTTGGCCACCCGCTTCTGGAAGAAACCGGTGAATCGGTCCCGCACGTCGGCCATGGGGGCTCCTCTCAGACCATCGCTGTCCGCGACACTTTCATACCCAAGCTCAAGGCGCCCGCGAGTTCGCGACTCGTGTCGTAGTCGAAGACCACGTGGCCGGCAAGGACGTCCACATCGCGCTTGATGCGTTGTAGTGGATTGTGGAAGAAGTGTGCGCTGGCACCCGAGGCCTCGAGCAACCCGGCGATGACGGCCCTGGACTCGTGCACGATGTGCGCCGCCGTCATCCGCGCGGCCGCGCGCCTGGGCCGCGGCACGGGATCGCCCGTGGCGACCAGGGATTCGATCTCTTCGACGGTGTCGACCAGCAGGCCCCTCAGCGCCCGTAGCCGCACCTCGGCCTCGCCGAGACGGGCCTGGGCGATCGGTTTGTCCTTCTGGACGACACCCTCGTAGGCCAGGACGCGGGCCGACAGCCGCTCGGCGTAGATCTCGACCACCCGCTCGGCGCTGCCCAGCGCCGGCATCGCCGCCAGCAGCGCCAGGGCGGGCACCATCGGCCAGCGGTACGTGTCGGCGTCGTGTAGTCCGGCGCCGGGGGCGGCGCCGGTGTAGATGTCGGCGACCCGAACCAGTCGGTGCTCAGGGACGAACGCATCGGTGATGACGACGTCCTGCGAACCGGTCGCCCGCATCCCGTCGGTGTGCCACACGTCGACTATCTCGGCCTCGTCGATCGGCAGCAGCGCGAGCGCCGGGTAGAGGCCTGCGGGATCGTTCTCGGCTCCACACAGCGCGCCGACCATGATCCAGTTGCCGTCCAACGCGCCGGTCGCCCATGACCAGCGACCGGTCAGCCCGACGCCGCCGTCGGCGGGCAGGCCACGACCCGTCGGAGCCAGGGGAGCGGGCGCCAGGAACGGGCGGGTCGCGAAGCCCTCCTCCTGGGCCCGTTTCCCGAACAACGCGAGCATCCAGTTGTGCAGCATGTAGAAGCCGATGGTCCACGCGCTCGAGGCGCATCCATGAGCCATCCGCCGCACCGGATCGAGGATCGCGCTGAACGGCGCCTGCTGTCCCCCGAAGCAGGCCGGCACCAGCAGGTCCGTGATCCCCGATCCGGTGAGCTCGGCGACGGTGGCCGCGGGCAGCCGCCGCAGTTTTTCTGCCTCCTGCGCCCGATCCGCCAGCCTCGCGACGAAGGCCGCGTCGATCGCGGTGGTCGCGGGCACCGCCATGCCGCGAACCTTACCATACTTTTTCGTACGGAAATCGGCTGGATCAGCGTCCGAGCATGATCTCCAGGAATCGCTCCCAGCCCGCGGCGCCACGCGGGCTGGGCCGCGATCCCGACAGGTGCAGAAAGCCGATCCCCGCCGCGAAGGTGGCGTTCGCCCGCACCTCGGCTTCGTCGTCGTCGAAGCCGTCGTCGACGAAGGCCTGCCGCACCGCGCTCACGACACGCGCATCGGATGCCCGCACACTGGCCGCGACCGCGTCGTCGGTCCGCGCCCATTCCCGCATCGCCCGTTCCAGCGTCCAATGGCGGGTGTCGACGAGCGCGGTCATCATTTGCGACAGGCGCTGGCGGGGCGGCGCGTCGGCCATCGTCGTGAAGTGGCGGCGGTCGTCGTCGCGCAACTCTCCCCAGGCGGCGACCAGCACGGCGCGGTAACTGGCCATATCGGTGAAATGCCAGTAGAAACTGCCTTTCGTCGCGCCCACGCGCGCGCACAACCGGTCCAGTTTGAGCGCAGTGAGGCCCTCCTCGGCCAGGATGCCGAAGCCGGCCTGGATCCAGTCGTCGACCGACAACCGGGCAGCGCGGGCGTTCGCCATGTTCGGCAGCCTACGGCGGGCGGCGAACCGTGTCGGTGCGAACGTGACGCCGACGTCAAATCCATTCCCGCGTCGGAAAAAGGCAGCAAACGCGGATCAGGCTTGGTCGGGTCCAGGTCCCATGTTTTACTGCACACGCGACAACTGAAACTTCTCGGTCCGTTCGAGGGCACCGGGCTCAGTCGAGCGGGCACGACGACGCAGTGGCGGATTGCTGCGCCGTCGATGGCGATCGCTCGATCGCGGTGGGAATGACCTCCTGGAGACGACCGGAAGATGTGGACCCGCAGTATGCGCTTGATTGAGAAGATGAGAGGCCCGTGGGCGCGGCGCTTCGGCGTGGCAGCCCTGGCGGCGGCCCTGTTGCCTGCGCTGGTGGGTGTCACCGGACAGACGGGAACGGCGCAGGCGTTCTCGCGGCCCGGCCTGCCGGTCGAGTACCTGATGGTCCCGTCGCCGGCAATGGGAACCGATATCAAGGTGCAGTTCCAGAGCGGCGGACCCGGTTCGCCCGCCCTGTACCTGCTGGACGGTCTGCGTGCCCGGGAGGACTTCAACGGCTGGGACATCGAGACCCAGGCCTTCGAGTGGTTCTACGAGTCCGGTCTGTCCGTCGTCATGCCGGTCGGCGGCACTTCCAGCTTCTACACCGATTGGTATCAACCCGCAGTCGGCAACGGCGGCCGCACGTACACCTACAAGTGGGAGACCTTTCTGACACAGGAGCTGCCGCAGTGGCTGGCCGCCAACCGGGACGTCAAGCCCACCGGTAGCGCGGCGGTCGGGCTGTCCATGGCCGGCTCGGCGTCGCTGATCCTGTCCGCCTACCACCCCGAGCAGTTCATCTACGCCGGGTCGCTGTCCGGCTTCTTGAACCTGTCGGACGGCTACTGGCCCACGCTGGTGGGCCTTGCGATGCGCGACTCGGGTGGGTTCAGCGCGGAGGCCATGTGGGGCCCCTCCAGCGACCCCGCCTGGCGGCGCAACGACCCGACGGTCAATGTTCAGCTCATCGCCGACAACGGCACCCGCATCTGGGTGTACTGCGGCAGCGGCCGACCCGGTGAGCTGGGTGGTTCGGGCCTGCCTCAGGAATTCCTGGAGAACTTCACCCTGGCCTCGAACCTTCGGTTCCAGGAGGCCTACCTCGCAGCTGGCGGCAACAACGGGGTGTTCAACTTCCCGCCCACCGGGACGCACACCTGGGTGTACTGGGGCCAGCAGCTTCAGCAGATGAAGCCCGACCTGCAAAGGGTGCTGCTGGGTCAATGACGGTGACATCGCACGCCGGCCGACATGGCCGGCGGGCTGCGGTGCGATGGCGTTCGCCATCGCCGTGGAACAACCTCGTTTCGAACTACCAAGATTGGACGGAGTTGCAGTATGAGCCTTGTTGACAAGATTCGCGGCCGGTGGGCGCGGCGCTTCACGGTCGCGGCCGTCGCCGCGGCGCTCCTGCCCGCGCTGGTGGGAATCACCGGACAGTCGGCCATCGCGGGCGCCTTCTCCCGCCCCGGCCTGCCGGTCGAGTACCTGATGGTGCCGTCGCCGTCAATGGGCCGAGACATCAAGGTGCAGTTCCAGAAGGGCACCGGCTCACACGCGGTGTACCTGCTCGACGGTCTGCGCGCCCGCGAGGACTACAACGGCTGGGATCTGGAGACCCAGGCGTTCGAATGGTTCTACGAGACCCCGCTCTCGCTCGTGTTGCCGGTCGGTGGTCAGTCCAGCTTCTACACCGACTGGTACCAGCCCGCGTGCGGCAACAACGGCTGCCAGACCTACAAGTGGGAGACCTTCCTTACCGCGGAACTGCCGCAGTGGCTCGAGGCGAACCGCGGCGTGTCCAGTACCGGCAACGCCGCAGTCGGCCTCTCGATGTCGGGTAACTCCGCGATGATCCTGGCCACGTACCACCCGCAGATGTACGTCTACGCGGGCGCGCTGTCGTCGTTCCTCAACCCGTCCGAAGGGTCGTGGCCGTTCCTGATCAACATGGCCATGGGCGACGCTGGCGGATACGAAGCCAACGACATGTGGGGTCCGACCGAAGACCCGAACAGCGCCTGGAAGCGCAACGATCCCATGCTGCAGATCCCGCAGCTGGTGGCCAACAACACTCGCCTGTGGGTCTACTCCGGCAACGGCACGCCCAACGAGCTGGGCGGGGCGAACCTGCCTGCCGAGTTCCTCGAGGGGCTGGTGATCCGGACAAACCTGACGTTCCGCGACAACTACATCGCCGCAGGCGGGAACAACGCAGTGTTCAACTTCCCGCCCTACGGCACGCACAGCTGGGAGTACTGGGGTCAGCAGCTTCAGCAGATGAAGCCCGACCTGATCTCCTACCTGGGCTGACCGACGACAACGCGAAGATCCCCGGACACTCGAGTGTCCGGGGATCTTCGCGTTGGTAGGCGAGGACCGCCGTCGGTGAGTGGGCTACTTCAATTCGGACGACGACAGCCCCAGCAGTCGGCGCGCGACCACCAGCAGCTGGATCTGTTGCGTGCCCTCGAAGATGTCGAGGATCTTGCTGTCGCGGGCCCACTTCTCCAGCAGGGTGGCCTCCGAGTAGCCGACGGTGCCCGCCAGCTCCACCGCCTTGAGGGTGATGTCGCTGGCCACCCGGCCGGCCTTCGCCTTGCCCATGGAGGCTTCCTTGGAATTCGGAATGTTGTTGTCGGCCTGCCACGCCGAGCGCACCATCAGCAGATAGGCGGCCTCCCAGTCGGATTCCATCCGCAGGAATTCGGCGGCCGGCGCACTCTGGGCATACGACGGCTTGTCATAGGAGATCTCGATCCCGGCGTCGGTCAGGATCTTGCGCAATTCTTCGAGCGCGGCTCGGGCGATGCCGACGGCCATCGCCGCGACGACGGGACGTGTGTTGTCGAAGGTCTCCATGACCCCGGCAAAACCCTTATCCACTTGGACATCCGGGCTGCCGAGCAGGTTCTCCTCGGGGATCCGCACGTTGTCGAAGCGAATCGCGGCGGTGTCGGAAGCCTTGATGCCGAGCTTGTCCTCGAGTCGCTCGACCGTCACGCCGGGGTGCTCACGGGGCACGATGAACGACTTGATCGCCGCCCGGCCCAGCGACTTGTCCAGCGTCGCCCACACGACGATGTGGGTGGCCCGCGATCCGGCGGTGACGTAGATCTTCTCGCCGTTGATCACGTACTCGTCGCCGTCGAGCCGGGCCGTCGTCGAAACCGCCGCCGAGTCGGACCCGAAGTCGGGCTCGGTGATCGCCATCGCGGCCCACACGCCCTTGCCCAGGTGCTCCAGTTGCTCGGGCGTGGCGACGCTCGAGATCGCCGCATTGCCGAGGCCCTGCCGGGGGACCGAGAGCATCAGAGCCACGTCGCCCCAACTGATCTCCATGACGTTGAGCACGGCCGACATGTTCCCGCCGTTGTGGTTGACGTCCTTGGCCTGGCCGGCCGCGAACGCCTCGGCGCCGGCGAAGGCGAATGCCTTGGCGTCCTGGATGCCCTCGAACAGCGTGGCCAGAGTGTCCAGTTCCACCGGATACTCGTGCTCGCGCAGATCCCACTTGCGCGAGATCGGCCGCAGCATCTCGGCGGCACCCTGATGAGCCTTCTCGATGACCGCTTCGAGCTTGCGGGGCAGTTCCAAATTGATTGCCATGATTGCTCTTTCGTGGGAGGAATGACGCCCGGTCAGATAACGACGACACCCTCGGCGACGCCGATCGCGCGCAGATCGCGATACCACCGTTCGACCGGGTGCTCCTTGGTGTAGCCATGGCCGCCGAGCAACTGCACGCCGTCCAGACCGATCTGCATGCCCTTGTCGGTGCCCAGCCGTTTGGCCAGCGCGGCTTCGCGGGCGAACGTCAGGCCCTGATCGGCGCGGGAGGCCCCGCGCCAGGTGATCAGCCGCAGCCCGTCGAATTCGATCGCCATGTTGGCGCACATGAACGCCACCGCCTGCCGATGCGCGATCGGCTCGCCGAATGCCCGGCGTTCCTTGACGTATGGCACCACGTAGTCCAATACCGCGTGGGAGGTCCCCACGGCCAGCGCCGCCCACCCCAGGCGCGACAACGCGACCGCTTCCGAGTAGTCCTCGTCGGTCGCCGCATCCTCGCCGAGGCGCGCCGACAGCGGGACGGTGACGCCGTCGAGGGTGACCCGGCCCAGCGCAGCCGCCCGGATGCCCATGCCCGGGTCGGGCGTGACGGTCAGCCCCTTCGACGACGACTCGACGAGGAAGAGGGCCGGCTTGCCGTTGAGTTGCGCTGCGACGATGAACAATTCGGTGTCGACGGCGGCGGGCACCAGTGACTTGACCCCGTCGAGGCGATAACCGCTCGGGGTGCGGACGGCGGTCGTCTTCAGCGCGGTCGGATCGAACAGCGCGTGCGGTTCGGCGATCGCCACACAGGCCTGCGGCACGTTCTCGCCCGCGAACTCCGTCAGGTAGGTGGCCTGCTGATCAGCGCTGCCCCAGTGGGTCAGGGCCGCCGCGACACCGGCGGGCGCGAGGATCGGCAGCGCCAGGCCCATGTCGCCGTACGCCAGGGCCTCGGCGACCAACACGTTGGTCACGGCGGCGCGGTGGGCGGCGATGCCCTCGAAATCCTCGGGGACGTTGATGGCGGTGATGCCGAGGTCGCTGGCCCTGGCCACGAGGTCTGCCGGGTAACCCGCCGCTTCGTCGGACTCGCGTGCGGCCGGGCGGATCACCTCATCGGCGAACTCGGCGACCGTCTCGACGATCATCTTCTGTTCGTCGTCGGGGGTCAGGTCGAAGTAGTCTGACCCGCTCTTCTTCAGCCGGGCCGGCCCACTCTGGCTTCCCGACACCCGCTTGAACTGACGGGTGGCCGCACCGGCGACGGAGAACACCTGCTTGACGCCGTACTTGAGGCCGCGGTTGAGCGGATCGCGCAGGTTGTGGCGATCCAGGAACTCCTGGCCGACCAGGGGCGTCACCAGCGCGAGACCCAGATCTGTCGCGGAGCGCTTGTGCTTCTTCAGGCCGACGGCGCTCTCTTTGCCTTTGTCACCTGTTCGCTTCGGTCCGCTCTTCGGCGGCACGGTCTTGGTCATGTCGAATGCCTCGCTTCGGGGGATGAGGTTCGAGCTCGCCGAACTGACTCCAGAGTAAGGTATCTGAACTGACTCCTGAGTAAGTTGTTAGTGAACTCACAGCTTGCTCAGCACCGCGCGGTGCAGCAGGCCGTTGGTGGCCACCGCGCTGCCGCCGTGCGGACCCGGTCGCCCGGCCAGGTTGGTGAACGTGCCGCCCGCCTCGCGGATCAGGATGTCCAGGGGCGCCAGATCCCACGTCGAGACCTCCGGTTCGGCGGCGATGTCGACGGCTCCCTCGGCGACCAGGCAGTAGTTGAAGAAGTCGCCGTAGCCCCGCACCCGCCACACCTCGTCGGTGAGCGCGATGAAGCGCTCACGGATACCGCGGGCGGCCCAACCGGACAGGCTGGAGAACGCCAGGCTCGCCGCGGTCAGGTCGTCGACCTTGGACACCTGCAGCCGCCGCGGCGGCCCGTCGCCCACCGTCGCGAACGCGCCCCGACCTTCCTGCGCCCACCAGCGTCGGTGCAGCGCGGGCGCGCTGATCACCCCGACCGTCGGAACGCCGTCGCGCAGCAGGGCGATCAGCGTGGCCCACACCGGCACGCCGCGCACGAAGTTCTTGGTGCCGTCGATCGGGTCGATCACCCACTGGCGGCCCGCGAATTCCTTCGTGCCGCCGAACTCCTCGCCGAACACCGAGTCCTCGGGCCGCGACTCGCTCAACCGGCGCCGGATCATGGATTCGACGTCGATGTCGGCGTCGGTGGCCGGTGTCATGTCGGGCTTGGTTTCGACGACCAGGTCGACCGCCCCGAAGCGCATCGTCGTCATCGCATCCGCCTCGTCGGCCAGCATGAGCGCCAGCATCAGATCGTCGACCTCGGTCCGCATGCCTGTCGTCCTACCATGTCGGTGTGTTCGAATTCGCGATGATTCTGCTGCTGGTCGGCGTGCTCGTGCTCATCGCGGGGCCGTGGCTGATGCGGCGTCGCGGGGCGGGCGCGGATTGGCCGTCGGGTCAACTGCTGGTCACCGGCGTCAGCCCGCCGCCGGCCGATCAGACCGGTCCGCAGTTCGTCACCATCACCGGCGTGATCAACGGGCCCACGGTCAGCGAGCACGTGATCTACCAACGCCTCGAGGTCGACGTCAACGACTGGCCGACGATGGGCCAGCTGTTCCCCGTGGTGTATTCACCGAAGAACCCGGACAATTGGCGATTCGCTTCGCAGGAGCTGCCTCCGCCCCCTCCGGCGCCGCCGCCGCCGCAGGTGTACTGAAGGATCCTGTGCCGGCTGCTTCAGCCGTGTCAGCCGTGCCCGATGCGCAACAGCTCCGCGACGCTCGTCAGCTTCACCCGCGGCCTGCCGTGCGGCTCACCGGTCGTGCGCTCGTGCTCGTCGATGAGCCTCCAGTGGTCGTCGGTGACGACCTTGGGCTGTCGCTCGACCAGCCATTCGGCCAGCCGCTCAGCGTGGTCGTCGCCGAAATCCGCGAGCGCCGCCCCCTGCAGATCGGCGACCAGCGTGTCCACCGTGTCCTGGGAGTCCTTCTTGTTGCTGCCGATGACACCGGTCGGCCCACGCTTGATCCAGCCGACGACGTACTCGTTGCGGCTGCCCTCGATTCGCCCGTCGGTGTGCGGGATCGTGCCGCTGCGCTCGTCGAACGGCAACCCCGGCGTCTGCACCCCGCGGTATCCGACGGCACGCACGACGAGCTGGGCCGGCACCTCTTCTCGCTCGCCGGTGTCCTTGGCGACGATGCGGCCGTTCTCGTCGACCAGCTCATTGCGGCCCAGCACGATCGACTCGACCTGGCCGTCGCCCTTGATCTCGATGGGCGAGGTGCGGAAGCGGAACACGATGCGCCGCTTGGCGCCTTTGACCTCGCGCTCGGCGTAGCCCCGCAGGACCTTGATGTTGTTGCGGACGGTCTTGCCCGCGGCCTCGAGGTCCTCGTCGGTGATGTCGGCCAAGTCGGCCCGATCGACGATGACGTCCACCTCGCCCAGCCCCTCGAGGTCGCCGAGCTCGCGCAGCTCGAGCGTGGTGAACGGCGCCTGCAGCGGACCGCGCCTGCCGATGATGAGCACTTCCTCCACGCCGCGGTCGTGCAGCGACTTCAACGCGTGGTCGGCGATGTCGGTGGTGGCCAGCACGTCGGGATCGGTGACGAGGATGCGGGCCACGTCGATCGCGACGTTGCCGTTGCCCACGACGACGGCGCGACCGCTGGAGATGTCGGGTGCCATCTCCTCGAAGTGCGGGTGCGCGTTGTACCAGCCGACGAAGTCGACGGCCGCCACGCTGCCGTCGAGGTCCTCACCGGGGATGCCCAGCGACCGGTCGCTCTGTGCGCCCACTGCATAGATCACCGCGTCGTAGCGTTCGGCCAGCTCGGCGGCCTGCACATGGTCGCCGACGGCGATGTTGCCGAAGAACCGGAATCGCGGGTCGAGCGCGGTCTTGTCGAACTGGGCGCTGATCGACTTGATCTTCGGGTGGTCGGGCGCCACGCCGGAGCGCACCAGGCCCCACGGTGTGGGCAGCATCTCCAACATGTCGACGCGCACGTCCTTCTTCTGGCCGGCGTCCGCCTCGTCTTTATGCGCGGCGTCGGCGAACTTCAACAGGGACGCCGCGGCGAAGTAACCCGAAGGTCCCGAGCCGACGATTGCCACGTGATATGGGCGCATTCACTGCCTTCTGGTCGCTGTCCGGTCCCTCGGGGCTGTCGCGTCGGGGCCGGGTTGATTACGCACCCGATGCTAGAACGAGGACCTCGGCCGTCGCCGCCAGTCACGCCAATCCGGCGCTGAAGTCGCCACGGGTACCCTGATTTCCCGTGGATGCCGACCGTCAAGCCGACCTCGCCGCCCTCGACTCCACGCTGACCACGGTGGAGCGGGTCCTCGATGTCGACGGACTGCGCGGCCGGATCGAGAAACTCGAGCACGAGGCGTCCGACCCCAACCTCTGGGACGACCAGGCCCGGGCCCAGAAGGTCACCAGCGAGTTGTCGCATACCCAGGGTGAGTTGCGCCGGGTGGAGGAACTGCGCCAGCGCCTCGACGACCTGCCCGTGCTCTACGAGCTGGCCGAAGAAGAAGCCGGAGCGGGGGCCGAAGAAGCCCACGCGGAGGCCGACGCCGAACTGCGGCAGTTGCGCGAGGACATCGAGGCGATGGAGGTCCGCACGCTGCTTTCGGGTGAGTACGACGAGCGTGAAGCCGTCGTCACGATCCGGTCGGGCGCAGGCGGGGTGGACGCCGCCGACTGGGCCGAGATGCTGATGCGGATGTACATCCGGTGGGCCGAACAGCACAACTATCCCGTCGAGGTGTTCGACACCTCCTACGCCGAGGAGGCGGGCATCAAGAGCGCCACCTTCGCGGTGCACGCACCGTTCGCCTACGGCACTTTGTCGGTCGAGCAGGGCACGCACCGACTGGTGCGCATCAGCCCGTTCGACAACCAGAGCCGGCGGCAGACCTCGTTCGCCGACGTCGAGGTGCTGCCCGTGGTGGACACCGCCGACCACATCGACGTTCCCGAAACCGATGTGCGCGTTGACGTCTACCGGTCCAGCGGGCCGGGCGGGCAGTCCGTCAACACGACCGACTCGGCGGTTCGACTCACCCACATCCCAACCGGTATCGTGGTCACCTGTCAGAACGAGAAGTCTCAGCTGCAGAATAAGGTCGCAGCGATGCGGGTACTTCAGGCAAAGCTGTTGGAACGCAAACGTTTAGAAGAACGCGCCGAGATGGACGCCCTGAAGGGCGACGGCGGCAGTTCGTGGGGCAACCAGATGCGGTCCTACGTGCTGCATCCCTACCAGATGGTGAAGGACCTGCGGACCGAACACGAGGTCGGCAACCCCGCGGCGGTCCTCGACGGCGACATCGACGGGTTCCTGGAGGCCGGAATCCGTTGGCGCAATAGGAAAGATGACGAATAGCACCGTGCTTGCGATCGACTACGCCGACGGCTGGCAGGACTTCTGGCGCGGCGACATCGGCCTGTGGATCCTGGAGCGCGGCGTCCCGATAGCGCTGCTGCTCATCGGTGGACTGCTCGCCGCCCGGTTCATCAACTGGGCGGCGCGGCGCATCGTTCGCCGCATCGACGCCGAGTACCAGGAAAGCGATCAGCTGGTCCGCACGGAGAGCGCGAAGCACCGGCAGGCCGTGGCCTCGGTCATCTCGTGGGTGTCGGTCGCGTTGTTGTTCGTGGTCGTGCTGGTCGAGGTGTATGACACCCTGGCCATTCCGATCGGGTCGCTGGTGGCACCCGCCGCGGTGCTCGGCGCCGCGCTCGGCTTCGGTGCTCAGAAGCTGGTGCAGGACCTGCTCGCCGGATTCTTCATCATCACCGAGCGCCAGTACGGTTTCGGCGACCTTGTCCAGGTCAACATGCTGGGCGCGCCCGACTCGGCCGAGGGCACCGTGGAGGAGGTCACGCTGCGCGTGACGAAGCTGCGCACGAGCGAAGGCGAGGTGTGGACCGTTCCCAACGGCAACATCGTGCGGTCGCTGAACATGTCCAAGGACTGGGCGCGCGCGGTGATCGACGTCCCGGTACCCATCACGGCCGACCTCAACGAGGTGAACGCGCTGCTGCACGAGGTCTGCGCCAATGCGATGGAAGACGTCGACCTGAGCCAACTGTTGCTCGATGAACCGGCCCTGATGGGCGTGGAGAGCATCGAGGTGGACACCGTCAACGTCCGGATCGTCGCCCGTACGCTGCCGGGCAAGCAGTTCGAGGTGGGCCGCCGCCTGCGCATCCGGGTGATCGCGGCGCTGACCCGCGCCGGCATCGTCGCGCACGGCGAGACGACGGCGACGGCCACGGTGGGCGCCATCGTCCACCCGGCTACGGCCGGCGGCGCGGAGCAGGAGACCCAGGGCCCGCCGGAGCAGAAGAAGTGACCGACTGGTTCAAGGCCCGACTCGGGCGGATGCGGTTGTCGACGGTGGTGCTCATCGTCGTGTTCGCCACGCTGTTCTGGGTCTACCAGACGTTCGAGCCGGAGCGCGCGCCGGCCCCGACGCCCGCGGTGGTGCCGCCCGGCTTCGTGCCCGATCCCAATTACACCTGGGTCCCGCGAACGAACGTGCAGCGCACCACCGAGCCCACCGAAACACCTACCAGCACGACGACGCCGCCGACGCCGACGACCACGACGACGAACGGGCCGACGACCACCACGACGATCACGCCGACATCGCCGACGACCACTGTGGTGGACCCCGACGGGCCCGGCCCCGAGCCGCCGACGACCCAGACCATCACCCCGACGGTGTCGCCGTCGCCGGGATCGCCGCCGCCGACACCGACGACGACCGTCGATCCGGCCAACTAGGGCCGCAGGCTTTCACCGCTACACTGGCGACCCGTGATGATCACCCTCGACAACGTGACTAAGCAGTACAAGTCGTCCGCGCGGCCCGCGCTCGACAACGTCTCGGTCAAGATCGAGAAGGGTGAGTTCGTCTTCCTCATCGGACCCTCGGGTTCGGGCAAGTCGACGTTCATGCGGCTCCTGTTGGCCGAGGATTCGCCGACCTCCGGTGACATCCGGGTATCGAAGTTCCACGTCAACAAGCTGTCCGGCCGCCACGTCCCAGGCTTGCGTCAAGTGATCGGCTGCGTGTTCCAGGACTTCCGCCTGCTGCAGCAGAAGACGGTGTTCGAGAACGTCGCCTTCGCCCTCGAGGTCATCGGCAGGCGCCCCGAGACCATCAACCGGGTGGTGCCCGACGTGCTGGAGATGGTCGGCCTCTCCGGCAAGGCCAACCGCCTGCCCGCCGAACTGTCCGGCGGTGAGCAGCAGCGCGTCGCCATCGCGCGCGCCTTCGTCAACCGGCCGCTGGTGCTGCTGGCCGACGAGCCGACCGGCAACCTGGACCCCGAAACCAGCAAGGACATCATGGACCTGCTCGAACGCATCAACCGCACCGGGACGACGGTGCTGATGGCCACCCATGACCATCACATCGTCGACTCGATGCGCCAGCGGGTCGTCGAACTCGAACTCGGCAGGCTGGTCCGCGACGAGCAGCGCGGCGTCTACGGGATGGACCGCTAGTGCGCTTCGGCTTCCTCATCAACGAGGTCCTCACCGGATTTCGTCGCAACATCACCATGACGGTGGCGATGATCCTGACCACCGCGATCTCGATCGGGCTGTTCGGCGGCGGGATGTTGGTGGTACGGCTGGCCGACCAGTCGCGCGACATCTACCTCGACCGCGTCGAGAGCCAGGTTTTCCTGACCGACGACGTCTCGGCCAACGACCCCAACTGCGACACCGACCCGTGCAAGTCGCTGCGCCAGCAGATCGAGGAGCGCGACGACGTGCGCTCGGTGCGGTTCCTCAACCGCGACGAGGCCTACGACGACGCGATCAAGAAGTTCCCGCAGTACAAGGACGTCGCCGGACGCGAGGCCTTCCCGGCGTCGTTCATCGTCAAGCTGACCGATCCCGAGCAGCACAGCGACTTCGACCAGGCGATGCTCGGTCAGCCCGGCGTGCTGAACGTGCTCAACCAGAAGGATTTGATCGACCGGTTGTTCGCCGTGCTCGACGGCATCAGCAACGCCGCGTTCGCCGTGGCGCTGGTGCAGGCCATCGGCGCGGTGTTGCTGATCGCCAACATGGTTCAGGTCGCGGCGTACACCCGACGAACCGAGATCGGGATCATGCGGCTGGTCGGCGCCAGCCGGTGGTACACGCAGCTGCCGTTCCTGGTGGAGGCCATGTTGGCCGCGTTCATCGGCGTGGTGATCGCGATCGTCGGCCTGATCCTGGTGCGGGCGCTGTTCCTGGAGAACGCGCTCGACCAGTTCTATCAAGCCAACCTCATCGCGAAGGTCGACTGGGCCGACGTCCTGTACTTCAGCGCTCCGTTCATGCTCTTCCTCGGGCTGGCGATGTCGGGGATCACCGCCTACGTCACGCTCCGGCTCTACATCCGACGGTAGCGGTGGCGAAGAAAGCGGACCCCTCGCGGTCGCCCAACAACAAGGTCGTCGCGACCAACCGCAAGGCGCGGCACAACTATTCGATCCTGCAGACCTACGAGGCCGGGGTCCAGCTGGTGGGCACCGAGGTCAAGAGCCTGCGCGACGGGCAGGCCTCGCTGGCCGACGCCTTCGCCACCATCGACGACGGCGAGATTTGGCTGCGCAACGTCCACATCCCCGAATATCACCACGGCAGCTGGACCAATCACGCGCCGCGGCGCAACCGCAAGCTGCTGTTGCACCGCAGCGAGATCGACCAGCTGATCGGCCGGATTCGCGACGGCAACCTCACCCTGGTCCCCCTGTCGCTGTACTTCACCGAGGGCAAGGTCAAGGTCGAGTTGGCGCTGGCCCGCGGCAAGGAGGCGCGCGACAAGCGGCAGGACCTCGCCCGTCGAGACGCCCAGCGCGAGATCACCCGCGAGTTGGGCCGCCGCGCCAAGGGCATGGCTTAGCTGTTGCCTCTCTTTTTCGGCGAGCGTGCGGGTCTGCACACGACACGCCGCTTCGCAGCAGCATTTTGCGCACGCTCGCGGGCGACGAGCGTTACCGTCACCCGGGTGAACAGCCCCTCGCGACCCGTGACCGTCCTCGACAAAACCGCCGTGGTGGCGGCCCTGTCGGCGGTGTGGCAGGACATCGACGACCTCGTCAGCGGATTCGAGGAAGACCAGTGGCAGGCGCAGACATCGCTGCCCGGCTGGTCGGTGCGCGACGTCGTGGCGCACGTCGTCGGGACGGAATCGATGCTGCACGGCATCGGCACGCCCGACGCCGATGTCGACATCTCGACCCTCGAGCACGTCCGTAACGACATCGGCGCGATGAACGAGCGCTGGGTCCGCAGACTGCGCACGTTGCCCGCCGACGAATTGCTCGACCAGTACCGCTCGATCACCGCCGAGCGCCGCGAGGCGTTGGCCGCGATGCCCGAGGACGCCTGGAACGAGGTCACCATGACGCCCGCCGGGCCCGACACCTACGGCCGGTTCATGCGGGTGCGAGTCTTCGACTGCTGGATGCACGAGCACGACATTCGCGACGCGGTCGGCAAGCCCGCGGCCGACCCGGCGGGAGCGCCTGCGAGCCAGGCGCTTGACGAGGTCGCGGCGAGCATGGGCTTCGTGGTCGGCAAGCTGGGCAAGGCGCCCGACGGCTCCCGGGTGTCGATCGAACTTACCGGACCGCTGAAGCGGACGATCAACGTCCTGGTCGACGGGCGGGCCAAACTCGTCGACGACTTCGGCGACCATCAGCCGACGGCGACGATCACGCTGGACGGCGTGCTGTTCACCCGGCTTGCCGGCGGGCGCACGCCCCTTGAGCAGCACGCGGAGGCCATCAGCTACGGCGGTGACCAGCAGGTCGGCGAGCGCATCGTCGAGCACCTCAACTACGTGATCTAGCCGGAATGGGCACTCGCTGGCATGTGTTGCAGTCGTCGGTAGAATGAACAGTCCTGCCGAAAGTCGGCGGGGATGCGAGGGGCTGAACGGTTTCGACTTCGCGCATCGAATCAAGGGAAGCGTGCCGGTGCAGGCAAGAGACCACCGTAAGCGTCGTTGCAACCAATTAAGCGCCGATTCCAATCAGCGCGACTACGCTCTCGCTGCCTAAGCGACAGCTAGTCTGTCAGCCCGGGAACGCCCTCGACCCGGTGTCTGGCATCAGCTAGAGGGATAAACCGGTGAGTCCGGTCGCGGGACTCATCGGGACACCAAACAGCGACTGGGATCGTCATCCTGACTCGTCCGCGTGATCAGGAGATCCGAGTAGAGGCACAGCGGACTGCGCACGGAGAAGCCTTGAGGGAATGCCGTAGGACCCGGGTTCGATTCCCGGCAGCTCCACAACGAAGACTGGTCAGAGCCCATGGGCTTTGACCAGTCTTTTCTCCCATCTACATATCATCAATATCGAGCGCTGTTCTGCTTCCGTAGCTTCGCTGCGGGAGATGTCGCGTAGAGACGGCACCGGCTAAGTTCAGGGGTGTTCCACCGGCTCGACGGCAGACAGACTTCGACGTGTCGGGACATCTCCGGAGCCACTGCGCCAAGTCGTTCAGGTCATCAAGTCGAATCCCGCTTAGTTGTCTTGCCAGATTGAGCCGGCGTCAGATATCCGCCAGTCATTTTCCACTCTTCGCCTTGTGGGGGCTTTGGGCCTACTACCGTGAGCGTCGCGGTAGGTGACTCATCGCCAACTCTTCTCGAAGGGGGCTGTATGCCATGACTACTCCGTCGGCAGTGGTCAATTCCTGGAATGAGTGGGATCCGCTTGAGGAGATCGTCGTGGGTACCGCGGACGGCGCATGCTTCGAGCCGATGGAGCCGGGCAATCATCCGCAGATTCGCAACGCAATGCCGGACACGGTGTTTCCAACGGGACCGAAATCGCGCGAGACCATTGAGCGGGCCAATGAGGAACTGGCCGGTCTCGTTGCTCTATTGGAATCGCATGGAGTAAAGGTCCGCAGGCCGAAACCGCACGACTTCAACAGGCGTGTGGTAACGCCGGACTTCTCCGTCGAAAACCAATATTGCGCGGTATGCCCACGGGACGTGATGATCGCGATCGGCAACGAGATAATCGAAGCGCCGATGTCGCGCCGAGCGCGGTACTTCGAGTACGAAGTCTATCGCGAACTTGTCTACGAATATTGGCGGTCGGATGCGAATGTTGTCTGGACGACCGCGCCCAAGCCGTCAATGAGCGACGGCATGTATCGCGAAGGCTTCTGGGAATGGCCCCTTGAGAAGCGCCATTCTGAGATGCACTCCTTCGAGTTCTGCGTCACACAGGATGAGGTCATTTTCGATGCGGCTGACATCAGCCGATTCGGGCGGGACCTGATCGTTCAGGAATCGATGACAACCAACCGGGCAGGAATGACCTGGCTGAAGCGTCATCTTGAGCCAAAGGGGTTTCGTGTCCATCCTGTGCATTTCCCTCTTGATATCTTTCCCTCGCATATCGACTGCACGTTCGTTCCGCTCCGACCGGGGCTGATACTCACTAATCCAGACCGCCCGCTGCGCCACGGGGAGGAAGAGTTCTTCTTGTCCAACGGCTGGGAATTCGTTTCGGCTCCCGAACCGACATCAAGCAACAGTGAGATGCCTGACCACTGCCAGTCGTCGAAATGGCTGTCGATGAATATCCTGAGCATCTCACCGACGACGGTTGTCTGCGAAGACCAGGAGAAGCCTCTGCAGGACTTGCTGTCCGGACTCGGGTTTGACGTTTGCACCATTCCATTTCGCAACGTCTTCGAGTTCGGTGGCTCGCTGCATTGCGCTACATGGGATGTCCGTCGCACCGGCAAGTGTGAGGAGTACTTCACTCGCGGCGACTACCGTCCGCTTGCGGCGCAGGAAGCTCCGCAGGCACTCACGTAGACGCAACGCGCGTTGGAAGCGGGTCCGAGTGAAGATTGGCCTCATCTCCGGGGACGGCCTACCTGTCTCCGGACTGTTGACGGTATTCCGCAACGTATTTCATCTCGGCCGATCGATGGGGCTCTTCGACGACGTGGTCGCCGCCGACCTCGGGTATTCATGGCGACCTGATAAAGCGCGATTCTTCCCCCATGGCCCCAACCCTCAGCGCTATCCCCGGTGGCTGAAACCAACCATCAACCGTTCGATCGGCAGCTCGGATTGGGCCACGGTGGCGACGGAGGTCGAAGACATCCGGCGATGTGTCGCCGGGTTCGACGAGCTCGATGAATTGCAGCGGAAGTCGTTAGTCGACAGAATCGCCTGTCTTCGGACGTTGTATTTCGGTCATTTCTCGGCGTGGTTTAAGCGCCATGACCCAGATTGGGTTTTCGCTATCAATCTCACTCTTCCGCATGCGGTGAGTGCTACATCGGCGCTCTTCGCGGCTGCGAACCAGCATTACGGTGCACGACGTGGCGGTTTGGTCGTCTGGGATCACGATCTGTGCGGATCAAACGGGCGGTGGGACACTGCAATTGATCGTCGTTTCTATCCGGCTGTCCCCAGCGATGTGACCCCGGTTCCGACCGACGCCCGCCATATCAAGTGGATCGTCGTATCCCAAGCGCTGGAACGCGAGGCTGAAACGTATAACACGACAGCGCGCCCGCAGGTACTCGCGAATGTGCTGCCCACAGTCCCGCCGGGAATTGAACAACGCCATCATGAGTTTGCCCGGCAGCTCAATCTGGACCTCAAACTACCGATACTTCTGAGCCCGGTTCGGATTTACCGCGTGAAGGGCGTGAGCCAGTCACTGCGATTCCACCGAGAAGTGCTGAACGAATGTTCGTCCCGTTCGCTGCCCGCTCCCTCTCTGCTTGTTTTCGGCAGTCTCGACGAGGATCCGGAGTATGCGGCCGAACTCACGTCACTTCGTGATGAGCTCGCTATTGGACCGCGCGTTCGATTCCTCGGCGGTGTCCCCCTGGAAACAGTGCGAGAAGCCAACGGAGACTGGCGGTTAGACGAAGTCGATCTGTTGCGGTTGGCCCGGGCGACGAACGGGGGTGTCGTCTTCACACCCTCGGTCAGTGATTTCGAGACGGTTGGTCTTGCGCCCGGCTTGGCAGCCGCCGCGGGAATCCCCGTCGTGTCTACGCGATACAAGGCCTTCACCGAGGTCTACGGCGCCGCAGGCTTCACATGCCCGGTATTCGAGCCGGACGGAACAGGAATGACCGAAGCGGCGGGACGATTCGTCGACTGGCTGGCCGGCTTCGCACGGCGCGACGATGCGTCGATCGCCGACCTGCGACAAAACCGAGAAGTTGTCGAGTCGATCTTTCCGGCCGGGCCGTGGCGGGAGCTGCTCACCTCGATGAACACCGCGGTTGCCGATTCCGGTCGTCACGCAACGAAGCTGAACTGAATTGAGCGCCGAACGACTGCGAGTCGCTCTTGTCGCTCCACCGTATTACGAGGTTCCACCGATGGATTACGGCGGAACCGAGATCTTGATTGCGGATCTGGCCAACTGCCTTGTAGCGCGAGGCCACAACGTCGTCGTCCTGGGGGCGGGCCGATCGACGACGAATGCGAGGTTCATCGCGGTTGCACCGGAGGCGATTCCCGAGCGGCTCGGCCAGGTGCGCCCAGAGATCGTGCACGCCATACAAGTGCGTCGGGTGATCGAGCGGCTCGCTCGCCTCGACGGGCTTGATATCGTCCATGACCACACGATGTCCGGAGCCCTCAACGCGCCGACCTACGAAGGCCTCGGCGTCAGAACGGTATCCACCGTGCATGCGGTCGTTGATGCCGACATGCACCGCTACTACTCGGCACTCGACGGCGACCTCGGCCTCATAGCGATCAGCAATCGTCAACGCGTGCTGGCGCCGGATCTCAATTGGATACGTACCGTCCACCACGGCCTCGGGGTGGCTGACTGGCCCTTTCGGTCGACGAAGGACGACTTCGCTCTGTTCCTCGGCCGTTTCTGTGCGGAAAAGGCTCCGCACCTGGCCTTGACTGCCGCGCGCGCGGCAGGCGTCCCCGCGGTTCTCGCCGGGGCGTTCGTCGAGCCGACCGACCGTCCCTACTTCGACCAGCAGGTCCGACCGCTGCTCGGAGAGCGCGACAGGGTGATCGGGCCCATCGGCGGCACAGCGAAGCGTGAATTGCTCGCTGCCGCGCGATGCCTCCTCTTCCCGATTCGTTGGGAAGAGCCATTCGGCTTGGTGATGATCGAGGCGATGGTGACGGGCACACCCGTCGTGGCCCTGCGCGCCGGCTCAGTCGGTGAGGTCATCGCTGACGGTGAAACCGGATACGTTTGCGACGAACCATCAGAGCTCGCAGCAGCCCTGGAAGCCATCGGCGACATCGATCCGCACGCTTGCCGGGCTCATGTCGAGAACCACTTCAGCCTCGAGCGCATGGTCGACGATTACGAGGAAGTGTATGCGTCCGTTATGGTGTCGAGCGGCGACAATGCCTGAGCAATTGGTGCGCGACCTTTTTCCAGGCTGCGCCTACACCCCCTGCGCAGAAGTGACCTCTGAGATCGAATTGTCGTGTGTGTGTGGAGATTTCAGCCCGCGTCGAATCGCACACGTGCGCTCAACCCAGCCGAAATGAGCGTTTCATCCTTCGGTGATCTCCTGCCATCTGGGCCCCGCCGCTCATCGACGGGCGTCACTGATGCCGCGGTTTTCCTCGCGAGCCGATGGAGCCGGGGTGGCGCAGTGGTCCGCTCAGCCGACTTTCGTCAATGTGAACCCGGTAGCAGGTCCGCGGGGCCCGCTGGGTTCGGTGCTGCCACACGTGCCGGGGCTCCCTTGGGTGAACGCTGTGCCGGCAAGCGTGGCCGCGTCCCACGAATAAATGGTCGTCCCCGCAGCGTGACTGTTGTCGTCGCACACAAGCGCATCGGGTCGCGCAGCCGTCATGTTCCAGCGATCACCCGCCAACTGCGCTTGCCCGTTGTAGGGAGCGTTACCGGCCGACGAATTCGTAGCTGCGATATCGGCGCAACCTGGGCCACACGGTGTGACCGTCCACGTAGTTGTGTTTCCAGAGTCGACAGTGAAGGTGTAGGTGCCGCTCAACTCCCCGATGGGAGCGGCTGGGGTGGGACCAGGGGGTGAAGTCGAGTTAGGCGGACCGCCTGCCCAGCCGGGACTCGCTATCCCGATGGCCAGTGGAGCGAAGACGGCCAATACGCCAAGCGTCCGAGCGATATTCATATTTCCTCCAATGGCCCCGAGAGGTCACCGCTCAGCTGCCATAGGGAGTATGGCATTCATTTCGCGGCGGTATGAGCCATTCCGTGATCGTGGCTAAGTACAAGCGCCGAGCGGTAGCGCAGGCCTCGGCGCCGCGTAGTGGCGCGGTCACGTACCGCGTTGACGTACTTGGCTACTCGTCGATCGACACTGCCGGCGAACGTGTCCGTGAACCGTCAACTGCACAGTCTGGGACTTGTTGAGACTTTGGTTACGATCGGCCCAGTTGATCCAAGGCGAAGTGCTCGGGATCTTGACCAGCCCACCATCCGGCTGATCCATTTCAAGAATCATGAAGATCGGGGCAGGCGAGGGTTAGGGCGGCGATGAAGAATGCCCAGGGAAACCTGCTGCCGATCTGTTCGATGGTCGTCCAGCGCGACTCGGCAAGCAGTTGCCGGAGCAGGCCCCTGTTTGACCTGTCTCCGGTCCATATTCTGCCAACGACCGGTCGACCATGATGACTTGCACTCCCGCACTGCGCAGTTCGCCTTTCCGGCATCGAATTGGGAGGCGCGACTGCGTGTTGACGCCGTCAACACTCGTCGCGTACACGCAGGTGGCGTTGCGTCGTGGTCGCGCAATGGAACTCAGCATTCCCTCCGCAGCGGCACCCGCAAGGACGGTGACGTCAGCGGGTGTGGCCGGGATGTACGCGCCGCCTGTCCAGCTCGGGCCCGAGAGATGGCCGACCGCAGACATACAACGGATGTCGCCTCCCCACAGTCAGGAGGGGCTACATTCGGTGGGCCGCTCCTCACGTCACCGGCGGTGGACACCGAGGTACGACTATGAACTCTCACACGGGGCCGCGTGCCGCAGCGGTACGTAGGGAAGTCCAGCTTGGCACGGATCGCGTCGATAAGGTCGGCGCACAACAGGGAGGTTGAGGACGGTTGGCGGATCAAGGGGATGACCAAGGCGTGACTCAGGGACTGGGGCGGCTGGTCGGAAAGTCGGCTGTGATCACCGGGGCGGCGTTCGGCATCGGCCGGGCGACGGCCGTGCTGTTCGCGCGCGAGGGCGCGCGGTTGGTGGTGACCGACATTCAAAGCGAGCCGCTACTTGCCCTGGCCGATGAACTGCGCCGCGCCGGGGCGGAAGTCGAGACCATCATCGGTGACGTTTCGGTAGAAGACGATGCGGGGCGGATGATCAGGGCGGCCGCCGAGCGCTACGGACGGCTCGACGTGCTGGTCGCCAACGCCGGGATCATCCCGCTCGGCGATGCGACCGAGGTGAGCGCCGCCGGCTGGGACGAGGTGATGGCCATCGACGGGCGCGGCATGTTCCTCTCGTGCAAGTTCGCGATCGAGGCGATGCTGGCGACCGGTGGTGGCGCCATTGTCTGTCTCTCCTCGATCTCGGGCCTGGCGGGGCAGAAGCGGCAGGCCGCCTACGGGCCCGCCAAGTTCATCGCTACCGGCTTGACCAAGCATCTTGCGGTCGAGTGGGCCGACCAAGGGATCAGAGTCAACGCCGTTGCTCCCGGGACGATTCGAACCGAGCGGGTCAAGCGGCTCCCGGAGGAGCCGGGTGGCTCGGAATATCTGGCGGCGATCGAGCGGATGCACCCGATCGGCCGCATCGGCGAACCGGCCGAAGTCGCCAGCGCCATTCTCTTCCTCGCCTCTGACGAGGCCTCCTTCATCACCGGCGTGGTGCTGCCTGTGGACGGGGGATACCTCGCGCAGTAGCGTCCGCAGCGGTGACCTTGACCGGGGGTTGGGATCATCGTCAATGGGTAACCGTCGGCATGGCAGTTCAATGGCTTGACGAACCCCGAGACGACGACTTCGACAGCGCCGCCGTTTATCTGAGCATGTTGGCAGAAGCCGACGTGGTCACCAAGCCAGTGTCACAGCGAAGCTGCGAGACATCGTCGACGGTGGGAAACTGGCGCCCATCCTGTTGGTTCGGGGAGACGCGCTGCGTGGAATACAACTCGAAGTTGCCGACGGCTATCACCGGGTCTGTGCGTCGTACGTCATCAGCGAGAACACCCGATTCCGTGCCTGATGGCGTCCTGGCAGACTTGACGGGCGCTCATGTGGGTGGGTCGGATGAGGTCAAGGCCGCTGTCCATGGGGGTGGCCCAGATGTGCGGCGGCTCTTCGTCGTTACCCAGACACGGAACGTCAACCGCACGACGGCGAATGAGGGCGGCGATGAGTAATCGTCCACCTCGGCGATGCGGTCCGAGTAGGCCTGCGTCAGGCCGACGGCGGTCAGCCCGCCGGCCTGCATGCGCTCCCGCGGCTCGGGGATCGTGATTGCGTCGAGCGAAAGCCCACCCAGCGCGAGCGTCCCGGGACCTGCTGCGGCCACAGGGCTGGTGGGCAGGATGAGCGCGGTGGCCAGGAGTACCCCCGGCAGCAGGCGCCCGCTGCACTGGCAACGATACGGATGAAGCGCACCAGGACTCTCCAGCACGATGCGTGAGACTTGAACAATACGGACCACCCGGCTTCGACGAGCCGGATCGCCAGATGTCGCTTCTCCTTTGCAGCACCCTATGACCGGTTACGCTCGCCCCATGACGTCGCTCCTCGGTGTCTCTCGCAGTGCAGATCCGACCTCAGCACAAGGATCCCGATGATTTCTCCGCGATCTCTTCGACTCACCATCATTGAATTCCGATGGGCCCTGCTCGGCGTCGCTGCCCTGGCCGCATTCGGGCTTGGCTGGGTGGGATATACGGAGTACCTCTATGAGTTGTACGCCGAGGGAGCAGTCAAGCATCCCCCTCAGGCGACCGACATCGCGTACAACACACTCAAGCTGTTCTTGATGGGGTCACCCGGCACGACGGGGTTACCCATAACTCTCGAGATCGCTCGGATACTCGCCCCACTCGTCTCCGGATACGCCGCGCTGAGCGGGCTGGTACTTCTGTTTCACGATCGGTTTCAACAGCTTCGCGTCCCACTGATGCGAGGCCATGTCGTCATCTGCGGACTGGGCTATGTCGGCAGCCTGTTCGGGGATCGCCTTCGCAGGGCCGGCTATCAGGTCGTCGTCGTCGAATTGGACCCAGCGAACCCGTTCCTAACGGCATGTCGCAGTTGGCGCTGCCCGATTTTCCTGGGCGACGCACGGCTTGAGGCCACGCTGCGTGAGGCTGGGCTGCACCGTGCGGCCCAACTGCTCGCACTCTGCCCAGACGATGCAGTGAACGCCGAGATCGTCGCCGTTGCGCGGCGAATTGTGACCGGCCGCCGACGCGGTCAACTGCGATGCTTGGCCCGAATCGACAACTCGGAGCTGTGCCGGTTGCTACGGGTCCAGGAGGTCAATTCCAACGACGGTGCCCAATCGTCGCTGGACTTCTTCAACATCGACGAGATCAGCGCGCGACTATGCCTCGACGATTTCCCCATTACGGCGGGGACCAACGGTTCGCCACACGTCCTCGTCAGTCGCCTTGATGCCATGGGGACCTGGTTGGTCAAACATGCGGCGTGGGGTTGGTTTACAGACCGAACTGACGAAACGCCACTGTGGGTCACAGTTGTGGACGACCAGGCTCGCGACCGCGTTCAGGGACTCCTCGATCAATATCCGGCCCTCGAATCGGTGTGCCGATTCAACGAATCGTCGATGTCCGTGCGCGATCTGGCACGACTCGACACGATGCAAGCCGACACGGGAGCGCCCCCCGTGACGCGCGCCTACGTGAGCGCATACCGCGACGAAGACGCGATCGAGGCCTTGCTCAGATTGCGCCACGAGCTCGATCCGACGGTGCCGTTCGTCGTCGCATTGTCGCGCACGGATGGGGTGGCCAGGCTCTTCACCGACGTGATTACCAGCGGCGAACTGACGAACGTCAGCGTGTTCCCGGCGCTGGAGCGCACGTGTACGGCCGAGTTGGCTGCCGGCGGGTCGTTCGAGAGGATTGCGGTGGCCATCCACGACCGTTGGCGGGCAGGGCAACTCGCCGTAGGTAATGACGCGCCACCGTGGGCTGACCTGGACGAGTCGCGCAGGGAATCCAGTCGAGCTCAAGCCCGTGACATGCCATTCAAGCTTCGCAGCATCGGGTGCACGATCGCTCCGCTGCATGACATACGCGCACCAGCGTTCGAGTTCACCGACGAGGAATTCGAAGCGCTGGCGATCGCCGAGCACAAACGATGGGTGACTGAACGTCTGGAGTCCGGCTGGCGACTCGGGTCGAAGGACCCTGAGCGCAAGACTTCGCCGTACCTGGTTCCATTCGATGAGCTGCCGGACGACATCGCCGAGCTGGATCGCGACGCCGTGCGTCAGATTCCTGACGCGCTCGCCCTGGTCGATCTGAAAGCCATCAGGTCCGGCGCCAGCGGGAGGCGCGCCGGACAACCGACGCTCATCGGCGATGATCGCTAGGCGAATTGTTACGTCCTGCCGCGGCTATTCGGGGGTGATCGGCAGATCTGGGCAGATCTTGATGTACTCGATGTCGGCCGACACCCACTCGTTCCACTGCTTGTGGCTCATGTTTTCAGTTAACTTGTCGCACAACTCCTTTGGACCTGCGACAGCGGGCCAGACTCGGACCGTGCGGTCCGCGCTACCCGAAACTATGCGCTGGCCATCGGGACTGTAGGCAATGCTGTCGACATCGTCGGTGTGGGCGGTTAACGCGTCGCCGGTCTGCTGTCCGGACTCGACGTTCCACAACCGGATGGTTTCGTCACGACTCGCGGAAGCCAGCTTGCGCCCGTCGGGGCTGAAGGCCAGCCCGGCGACCGTGTCCTCATGGCCTCTGAAGGCCTGGCCGCTCTTCTCGAGCGAGTGCGCGTCCATCAACTGGATGACACCGTCGGCACCTGCCGCCGCGATGCGCTGCCCGTCGGGGCTGAAGGTCACAGCCCATACGACGGGCTCTGCGTCGCCGATCGTGGTTGCCTTCACCAACTGACCTGTATTGGCGTCCCACAATCTAACTGTGCCGTTGTTGGCGGCCTCCATCCCGCCTGAGACGAAGTGATTACCATCGGGACTGAATGCGACGCTGTGTACCAGATCGCCGTGGATCCGCGGTGCACCGATGGGACGATGCGTCTCGAAATCCCACAACCCGACGGTGTTCCCGCCGCCGATGACTAGGCGGCGTCCATCGGGGCTGAACGCGATGCTCGCCAGTGGTCCCTGCCCGGGATTGATCGGTGCACCGATGGGCGTGCCGGCGTCTGCGTCCCACAGCCAGACGGCGCCATCAGTGCCAGCGGTGGCGAGACGTCGTCCATCCGCGCTGAAGGCGATGCTGGAAAGCGGCTTCCCGCTGCCCACGAGTGGCTTGCCGATCGGTTGGCCGTTGTCGGCGTTCCAGAATCGCACCGCGCCGCCCTCACCAGCCGAAGCGATGCGACGCCCGTCCGGGCGTACCACCACACTCGACACTCCTCCGATATGGCCGATGAGCGGACGACGTATGCCGACATCCCACAAGCGGATCACCCCGGCCTGCGATCCCGACAGCAGGCGGGTTCCGTCCGGACTGAACGACAGGGCCCACACTCCGCTCTTGTGGCCCAGCATGGGTTGGCCGAGCAGCTGCCTGGTGTCGACATCCCACAGCCGCACCGCACCGTCGGCACCGCCATCAGCAAGCCGGCGGCCGTCGGGGCTGAACGCCAGGCTGAGCACCTGGGTCCCATGCCCGGACAGGGGCGCGCCGATCGGTGCGCCGGTTCCGGCATCCCAAAACTGCACATCCCCATCGCTGGTCGACGAGGCGAATGAGCGGCCATCGGGGTTGAATGCCACGTCGATCACGTCTTCTCCGGGGTCCTCGTCAACCTTGTGCGGAGAACCGATTTGTTGGCCGGTCTTGACGTCCCACAACCGCACTGTCCCGTCGGAGCTGCCGGTGACGAGGCGCCGTCCATCGGGGCTGAATTCCACGGTGTGGACTCGGGCGGGATGATCCATCGGTAGGCCAATGGGCTCACCGGTGCTTGCGTTCCACAACCGCACAGTGGTGTCGACGCTGCCGGACGCCACCATGAGTCCGTCCGGGCTGAACGCCACTGCCCATACCTCGTCGTTGTGGCCTGCCATGGGGTTTCCGCTCGGTTGTCCGGTGTCCGCGTTCCACAGCCGCACGGTACGATCGTCACTTGCGGACGCGATCACGTGCCCGTCGGCACTGAACGCCGCGTCATTCACCCAAGCGTCATGGCCGACTAAGTCCTGCCCCACCTGTTGGCCGGTCTCGGTGTCCCACAGATGCAATCTTCCATCGTCGCCGCCGGTGACAAACCGGCGACCTTGAGGGCTGAAGATCGCTGCAGGGCTGAAGATTGCCCCGAAGACCCCCCGCGAGGTGTCGATGATCTTGAGAGTGTTGAAGGTCCTGACCGCCACTGAATACAAGTCTTGCTCAAGAGATTTCGGAGAAAGTGCATCGGCGGCAAGTAGTTCCTGCAGGGCCCTGGCTTCGGTGCCCGGCCTGCTGCTGTCCATTATCGCGTTCGCCTCTGAGACGAGCCGCACGCTAGTCGCCTGGCGGAACCGTTCTTGCGCCTGGCCGCGGGCACTCATCGCGAACACGAATCCACTTACGGCGACCACCGCGACCACCGCCGTCATTGCAACGACGGCGCGCAAGATCCGCGACCGCTTGCGCAAGTCCCTCGCGTGCGCTTCAGCCTCAGCTTGCCGTTCCTGCGCATTGCGTAATTCGGAGTGCACGCGTTCTTCCTCAGCGGCCACCCGCTCGTTCTCGCTTTGTCGAGAAGCATCGAGGTATTCGCGAACAGGATTCAATCTGTGCGTGAAAGTCGATGAGCTAACCACCTTCTCGGCATCAGCAAGACGGGATCCGGCGAGCAACCACGCCGAGTCCTTCCCGTTGCTTCTCCACGCCGTGTCGGCTCGCTCCACGTCATCGGCGACCTGGAGTTCCTGGCGTTGCTCGCGAAGCCAGTCTGCCAAGTCATCCCATTGGCGCAGCAAGCTTTCCAGGGCGACCTCGACCACGACGTGGCCGTCGCGCTGGTCCTTCAGTAACAGTCGTTTGGCGACCAGTGCGTCTATCAGTGGTCTGCTGTCCTCGGGCAAGTCTTCGTAGCGGGCCATCCGACGCATCGGCTGATCATTGTGAGGGTTGACTGTGGCAAGCCATGGAATGAAAGCTTTTCGCAGACAATTGAGTTGATATCGGCGTTGATCGGGATCGGCCGCGAGGACCTCATTGATCTCCGTCTCTACGACACGGCGCATCCCACCCATCGCCTCGTACTGCTCGACTGTCAACTCACCCGTCGAGCCGTAGTCGGCATACAGGCGCGCCAGCGTCAACGACAACATCGGCAGTGTGTCAGCGCCCTCGGCGGCGTCAACGAGGAGTCGCTCCACCAGGTCAGGTGAAACGGCGAGGCGGCGGCCCCCTTCGCTAGCTCGGGCCGCAGGGCCGGTGATCACCTCCTTGAACTGGGTCGGCGGCATCGGCTTGAGGTCGTCGAAAACCCTCGACTCCACCCCGGCCAGTTCGGGATGGGTCTGCATGACCTCATATCGGTCGGTCCGGATGGTGGCGACCACGATCAGGTTCAGCGGTTGCAGATCGGTTCGTACGGTCAGCCGTCGAATCAGCGACATCAGCTGCGCCCCTTGGACTCCGGCGTCAGCGGAGAACAACTCCTCTGCTTGGTCCAACGGCAGTATCAGCGTCGGAGGGGTCGGTGTATCGTCGCCCCGAACCGGATCCGGTAAGCGATCCGCCGCTGCCTGTTGCACGTCGATCAGCAACGCCCGCAGTCGCTCGATGTCGTCCGTGCACGCGGACTTGATCTGGCCGAGGCTTGGTGCCGATAAGCCGATCCTGTCTCGGGCATGCCAAATGGCAGCTGCCAGACCGGTATCGCCCGTCAGCGCGTTGCGACCGGGCCGCACAACGCCCAACAGCGCGAATCGACGATCTTCGCGGGCCAACCTCGGCAGTAAACCAGCGCGTAGGAACGACGACTTGCCTGTGCCGGACGGGCCCAACACGACGAACATCGACTTCGTCTCGGCCATTCTCATGCCGCGGAGGTCGTCCAGTCCGTGCACGATCGGCGCATCCCGGCCGAAGAACACCGCGGCATCGACCTGTTCGAACGGTTCCCAACCGCGATATGGAGCCCGATCGACGTCGTCCGGCGGCGGCCATACGAACGAATGCGCGCTTATGCCGGTTCCGCGGATGGCGTCTCGCAACCTGTACAGGCCCGGGGTGGCGAATGTGACCGGCGGTCCACCGCTGACATCGATCGAGGTCATATCGCTCTCGCCGAACAGGTCGCACCTCTGCCACTCCGACGTCAAGTCATCGCCGGCCGACGGCTCGAGGCGGGCACACAGAATCTGCTTGTTCAGGTTCTCTGCGACGCGGTATTCGGTCCTGCACTCATGGGACGCTTCCCAGTTGCTTGACAGCAGACAGACCACGGCTTCGCATTTCGCACTCGCCTGCTGCAGTCTGTCCTTCCATCGCTCGCCCGGTCGCAGCCCCACCTCCGGATCGATGTCGAGGAATATGTCGGTCGCCAGCGGCGGCTCCTGATCCACCAGCCAGCGCTTCAGAGCCAACGCCTCCCGCGCGTCGAGATTCGAATGGCTGAGAAAGATTCGCGACATGTCATCCTTGGGCTGGTTAGTCGCAGGTTATCCCCCGTTGTCGAGTGAGGAACTTGCTTCGCCGTAAATCAGCCCATGCGTCGGCGGCCGAATACCCTTACGTAATGACAGCGGACCGATTGGACGGGGCCCACAAGCCAACAACGGCGAAGCAGCACCCCGGGTCGGCCATCACTCTTCGTATGCTCCATCGGGCACTCGGTGATGATTTCGCATCGTTGCAGGCTGATACTGGTCGCAGCCGTGCGTGGCGTCATCTCGCTTTCGTGGCCTTGGTGATCGTGCTCAGTGCTGTATCGGTGGGTACTTCTTCGCCGGCGTTCGCCGGCACCGGGGCAGCCGACCCCCACATCGATCGGCTGGCCGAAGGTGCCGGTACGCCCACTTTGGACTGGGCCGACTGTGGTGACGGATTTGTCTGCGCGGCAGTAGGAGTTCCGTTGGACTACAACCGGCCACACGACGAGCAGATTGAGCTATCGGTGATCAAACTGCCCGCGACCGATGCACGCAGCCGAATCGGAACGCTGTTCGTCAATTTCGGGGGTCCCGGTCAGTCCGGCGTTGACCGGCTGCGCGGGCGTGCGAGGTGGCCCTGGTTGTTCTCAGAGGAACTCCGATCGCGATTCGACCTCGTGTCGTGGGATCAGCGGGGGGTGGCGCGCAGCGCCGCGGTGCGCTGTTTTTCCGACTCAGCCGAACAGTGGCAGGTTCTCGTACCCAGTCCGGGCTTACCCATGGATGCTCGTGGAGAGCAGGAACTCTTCGATTGGTCAGAGAACTTGGCCGAGCGTTGTGAGCAGCAGGCCGGCCCGATCCTCAACCACGTCTCGTCAGCGAACGCGGCGCGCGATCTGGAGTTGCTCCGTCGCGCGGTCGGCGATTCGTCGTTGACCTATCACGGCATCTCCTACGGCACCCAGCTGGGCGCGATCTACGCCAACCTGTTTCCTGGTCGCGTGCGTGCGATGGCATTGGACGGCTCGATCGACTTCGAAGGCAACGTCAACGGTCACGGCCCCGAGGGGAATACTGTGCCGCTCAACGCCCGACAAGATGTCGCGACCGGCACGTCCGCGGCGTTCGAGGAGTTCTTGCGGGACTGTTCGGCGGCCGACCGACGCTGTGCGTTCTCCGAAGGTGAGCCGAGAGCCAAGTGGGCGGCGCTGGTCGAACGTTCGCGCTTGTCGCCTGTTTTCGTCTACGGCCACGCGTGGACCTACCCGGAGATGGTGGCCGCGACGTTGGCGAAGCCGTCCACTTACCCTCAACTCGCCGAGCTGCTGCAACAATTTTCCGACGCTGGTACCGCAGCACCCGAACTCATCGACGCGATAACGGGCAGTGATCCGCCCCCGGCTGATGTCGACAGGTTGTACTTGAGCAATCGTGAAGAGGCGTACGACGCGATCCAGTGCACCGACAGCACTGTGCCGACTGACCTCGCCGCGTACACCCGAGCGGCGCTGACTGCGGACGCGGCGTCACCGGACTTCGGCCGCATCTCGGTCTTCGACGTGATGCCGTGCGCGTTCTGGCGCGGCCACGACGCCGACCGGTATACGGGTCCCTGGAACCGGCGCACTTCCGCGCCGATTCTGGTGCTGAACACGAGAAACGACCCCGCTACTCCGCTGGCGGGCGCATATGCCGGCGCAGCCCAGTTGTATGAGGCCCGCGTAGTGGTGACAGAGGGCGCAGGACATACCAGCATGTATGTCGCGAGCACCTGTGCAGAACGGGTCAAACGCGAGTACCTGTTCTCCGGGCTGCTGCCGCCCCGAGGTAACGGCTGTAGCCGAGACCATTCACCATTCGATCAGGCACCGGCCGTGAAGATCGACGGCAACAAGTGACGGCACAAGCGGCTACCTGATCCGCAAATCCCGGCGTGCCAGCCGCCCGTCGTCAATGTTCGCGCCCCGCGCTGTGGGCCAACGAGTTCTGCTTTGGTCGACGGCTGACAGCGCTCACGGTTGGCCTATAAGTCCGATCAGTCGTTTCTCGCCTCGTAGCGCAGCAGGACCGTGCCGCCCGGGAAGGTGCGGTTCTCCAACAGTCGCAGCGAGATCCATGACGGCAGTGTTGGGAAGAACGGGGTGCCGCCGCCTACGACGACGGGCGCGACCACGATTCGGTACTCGTCCACCAGTCCGGCCTGCACGATCGGTGCGGCCAGCGTCGCACCGGCCACCTCCAGCCTGCCGTCGGTTTCGGCCTTGAGCTTCGTCACCACCTCGACCGGGTCGCCGCGTTCCAGGCGGGAGTTCCAGTCGACGGACGCCAGGGTGCGCGAGAACACGACCTTGGGCATGTCGCGCCAGATGCGGGCGAAGTCGACGATCAGAGGGGTGGCGTCCGGGGCCTTGTGGGCGGTCGGCCAGTACGCGGACATCAGCTCGTAGAGCCGCCGCCCGTATAACGACAGGGCAGTCTCCCTCTCGAAGTCGTTCCAGTACTCGTGCAGTTCGTCGCTCGGATCGGACCAGTCGATGTTGCCTTGTCCGTCGGCGATGTATCCGTCCACCGACACGTTGAAGCCATAGATGAGTCTGCCCATACAAATCAGACTGCCCCGCAGGGCAGGACTCATCGTCCTTAAGGTCAAGCCCAGTGCAGGGAATGGCGCTCGCGATGAGGCGGCTTCAGGGCACCGAGGTTGTCGCCCGCGGTGTCGAAGTCGAGTGCTCGGCGGGGCTTTCCTGACACTTGCGGGGGTGGAGTATCCCGCCGGGTGTCTCAGCGAATGCGCCCTGTCCAGCCCGGGCGTATGAGATGCTCGGCCGTTCAGATACAACAGATCTCACCTCCCCACAGTCAGCAGGGGCTACATTCGGTTGGCCGCTCCTCACGTCACCGGCGGTCGACACGGAGGTAGGACAATGAACTCTCACACGGGGCCGCGCGCCGCAACCGTAGCCGTGATGATCGGGACATCTCTGATGTTTGTGGGGAATGCGCCGCTCGCGCAGGCCGACAGGCAGACCCATACCTTCGTGCTGACCCAGCAACCGCCTGTACTGCGTCCGGTCGACCAGCATGCTCCGGGGTTGAGCGTGGCCGACGCGGTGCTGTACGAGTCGACCATCACCGGTGAGCACGGCGAGTCAGGATTGCTGACCGGCTTTCTCATCACCGCGGACATTCCCGACCCCGAGACCGGTGACCTCCACTCCGACCGCCTCGGCCAGTTGTCGTTCGACCTCGGAAACGGCAACATGATCGCGGTAGTCGGTGAGTCGATCTACCGAGGCGAGGCCGTGGAAATGTCGGCGAGCGCACCGCAACTTCGCGCGGTCGTCGGCGGCACAGGCAACTTCATGGGCGCCCGCGGCCAAGTGGCGACCACGCGCAACGAAGACTCCACCTATAGACACGAATTCACCCTCATCGACGACTGAGCGGTGCTCAGTGAAGCCGGACGACGAACGCGTCGCCGCGCGTCTCTCTGATGCGGTGGCGGCCAGCTTATCCGTGACTGCATGTCGTCGGGACACCTTCAATTACTTGAGGCACCGATTACGATTGACCCAGTTGATCTAAGGCGACGCGCAGCGACGTGCTGGGTATCTTGACCACCCCACCATAAGGCTGATCCATTTCGAGCATCATGAAGATCGGGCCGGCAAGTGCAAGCGCGGCAATGAGCAACGCTGCTACGACGCTGGCATTGCGGGGTGCGTAGAGCCCGAAACTGGCGAAGATAACCGTTAGCCACGTCACGACGACAACGAAGAAACCCCAAGGGAACCTGCTGCCGATTTGTTCGATGGTCGTCCATCGCGACTCCGCTATCGTGTTGGTGACCTCCAGCGCATTGGACCGTAGCCATCGCTGTTGTTCCGTCTGCGGCGACAGGGCGAAGAGATCCCGCTGAACCAAAATGATTCCGGGCCCCCCGCTGAGCGCCGTGAGCGACACCGCGCCGTCTTCCTCAGGCCAAATTTGGCTGATTCTTTCGCTGAGGAGCTGCTTGAGCAGAGTCCGGGTTTCATCGGTCTCCGGCCCGTATTCGGCCAAGGTCTGATCGAGCATGATGAATTGCGCTCCAGCACTGCGTAATTCGGCTTCCTTCTCGCCGAGCGACGCAATCGAAGAGCCGGTGAGCAAGCCGAGCACCACAGCCGAAAGTGTTGCCAACATGGCCATTACGGTCCTGATAGTGTCGCGCGATTCGGTGCTCAGATGCTGGTCAGGAAGGAGCTTCCCGAGTAACATCCCGAACAATGCGCCGCCGAAGATGATCGCGAAGACAGCGATGCCGATCAAGATATCCTTCATCTGCTTCTCCGCTTGCTGATGGCGCTCTTGACCGGCCAGACCTGGTCTCGTCCCGGGGCGAATGCTACATCGGGCCCCGCCTCCCCATTATCTGAATGAACGTGCGAGGCTAGCCCGTGGATGATCTCGCCCTATTCGCTGCGCGACGAGTTCACGCCCGGGGTACGTTGCGACGGTGTCCAACCACTTCACGGGACTGAGCCTCGGCCCGCCGCTGGGAGACCAGCGGCTGGATCTTTGTGACCTCTATGCGTTCCAGTCACCGGCCAACGCCGGTCGGACCGTGTTGATCCTCAACGCCAACCCGAACGCCGACGCGTTGCATCCCGACGCGATCTACCGGCTGGCGGTCGACAATGACGGCGATCTGCTCAACGACGTCGCGTTCAGCTACGTTTTCTCAACACCGAGCGACGGCAAGCAGACCGTCGATGTGTACATGGCCACAGGTGAGCTTGCCCGCGAGGTCGAGGCCGTCGGGGACAAGATCTTCTCCGGTGTGCCGGTGTCGTTCGTCGGCGACGAGCCGCACATCGCGACCAACGAAGACATCACCTTCTTCGCCGGTACCCGCAGTGACGCGTTCTTCTTCGACTTCGACGGAATCAAGAATCTGTTCGACACCTCGGGTAAACGGAACTTCACCGAACCGCATCTCGGCGACGAATCACCGTGGACCGGTGTGGATTCCAACACCGAAGCCAACGTCTTCTCCACAGTGATCGAACTGCCGACGGCTCGACTCGGCGCCAACCCCGACATCCGGATCTGGGCGCGCTGCAGTGTGCGCAAGGACGGTGAGCTGCAGCACGTGGATCGCGCCGGCCATCCGTCGGTCAGCAGCTTCTTCAATACCGACGACACCAAACTCGAGTACAACGCCAGCGAGCCGGTCAACGATCGGGATCGCTGGACCGCGATGTTCGTTCACCTGATGGGCCACACCGGCGGCTACAGCGAAGAAGAAGCCGTCGCCGCGATCGACGAAGAAGGCACGCTGCCCGACATGCTGCACTTCGATACCTCGAGGCCCGCCGGGTATCCCAACGGCCGTGTCTTCACCGACGACGTCATCGACTACCGGCTGGCATTCCTGACCAAAGGTGAATGCCCGCCGACCGGCCTGGCTCCACACACCGACATTCTCGACGAATTCCCCTACCTGGGACCGCCGCACCGCAAGGGTTGATCTTCTGCCTGCCGTCCGGCGATCACACGGCCAGCCCGACTATTGCCGAACCGGGTATGGGCGCCGGGAAAAGGGTGAATAGTCGCGCGTATCACTGCAAACATCCGCGAGGAAGGGCCAACCGATCAATTCACGGAATAATGCCTCGTCCGGGCGGTACGCAGTATCGAACTCCTGAGTGCAGCCCCCGAGGCAGCCAATACCCATCAGGAGTAGACATGACAACCTCATATGACAGGCGTTCCAGGCGAGGTCGGCTCGTCGCCGCCACCCTGCTGGCTGCGGTCGCGACGGTCCTGGGCATGCTCAGCGTCCCCGCGCCGGCGCACGCCGCCGACGGATATATCGCCCTGGCTATCGGATTTATCAACGAGAATCCCCCCGTCACCATGGCCGGCGGATCGGCGATCAGCGCCGACCAGCAGCAGGCCGCCACGGGCTCCCTGATTAACTGTCAGAACAACGGCGGCAGTCAATGCGTGACGCAGGTCATCGCCAAGAACGAGTGCGCCGCGGCCGCGTCCAACGACTACGGGGAGATGGCGGGGGCGTCCGACCCGTCGCGCCCGGCCGCCGAGGCGAAGGCCAAGGCCAAGCTGCAGAACCAGCAGGGCGCGAAGGTCATCGTGTCCGGCTGCTCGAGCGGCGCCACCTCGCCACCGCCGCCCGATCAGCCGCCGCCACCGCCCGCGCCGAAGCAGGGCCCGACGGTGTCGTTCGAGAAGGTCTTGGGCGGACTTGTCGCCCACATCACCGACCGCAGCGGCGTGTCCTCCCAGTGCACCTATGCGACCGACAACGTCAACCGCAGCTTCGCGCTGACGGCCAACTCGACCTACGACCTGAGGATCGTCCCGGCCGTTCCGCAGTTCAGGGATTGGACGGTCACGATCACGTGTGACAACGGGACGAGCACGACGGCTACAACCTACTTCTGAGCTCGCGCTCGACGAACGTCATACAGCGACGATGCAAACGGCGGCGAAGTGACATGCGCCGGCCGCGGTGGTCAACGCGTGGAAGAACTCGTGGTAGCCGAACGTCTGCGGCCAGGGGTTGGGCCAGCGCAGGCCGTAGAGAATCGCGCCGACGTTGTACAGCGCCGCCCCGACGAGCAGCAGCACGACGGCTGCCAGGCCTGCGCCTTCCAGAAGGGTCGGAGCGAAGAAGACGGCCGCCCAACCGAGCAGGAGATACAGCGGCACCCCGACCGCCCTCGGGGCCGAGGGCCACACCATCTTGAGGGCGACGCCCGCTGCGGCGCCGGCGTATACGACGGTGAGCAATTGTTCGCCGACGGATAAAGGCATCGCCAGCAGCGCGAACGGAGTGTAGCTACCGGCGATGAAGACGAAGATGAGCGAGTGATCGGCGCGCTTCCACCACAGTTTCACGGAGGCAGACCGCCACCGCACCCGGTGATAGGTCGCGCTGACACCGAACAAGGCGACGCTGGTGGTGCCATAGATCAACGTCGCCCAGCCTGCGGTCGATGAGTGGGTGATCCACGCGATCGGAACCAGCGCCGCAGCGATGACGGCGAACACGGCCGCGGAGTACAGATGGATCCAACCGCGCGCACGCGGTGCGTCGAGTAGATCGGGGACGGCGTCGGCTAAGGCCAGGGGTAAACCGTCGTCAACTGGCACAGGCGCCCGATCGCGCACGGGACGCGGCGCCGTCGCCGCGGTATCGCCGCTGATCAACTGCGCCTGGGGTCGCCGGGCGATCGCACAAGTCGTCTCCGATTCACTGTCAGATGGGGGGCGTACAGGCCTATCGCCGTCATGTCGGTGGCTAACGATACGCGGTGGCCCGACCGGGGCCGTCACTGACGCGCCATCGCGATGTGCAGCGCCTTCTCGGGAGAGACGATGTTCACTGCCGCGGACCTTGGGTGAACGCAGCCCGTTCGGATCGACCAGCGGTCATGCTGGATGCATAGGTCTTGTGCGCGCCCGACCACGTGGGACCGGGCCGGCATTTTTCCACGGAAGGACAAGAGCCGATGAGTGTCGACGACGAGCCCGTCACAACCCTGGACGACCTGAAGGGCGACCTGGCGCGCAGACACAAGTGGACACCCAGCAGCGGGGCGGCGGTCGACCCTGCGATCGTCGACGCGGACATGGCGGCCCTTGAGCGCGACGGCTATGTGATCTTGAAGAATCTGCTCGACACCGAGGAGTGTCGGCAGATCCGCGAGGCCGTCGAACCCTGGCTCTCACACTCCGGGCGCAACTCCTTTGAAGGGCGCCGGACCCAGCGCATTTACAGCGTGCTGAGCAGGACCCGCGTCTGCGACCGGCTGGTGGATCATCCGCGGGTGCTGGCGCTGCTCGATCGGCTACTGATGCCCAACTACCTGCTGTCGGCTCTGCAGGTCATCAACATTCAACCGGGGGAGTCGGCTCAGCTGGCCCACCACGACGACGGTTTCTACCCGATCCCGCGGCCGCGAGCGCCGTTGGCTGCCGCGACGATCTGGGCGATCGACGAATTCACCGCGGACAATGGCGCCACGGTGGTCTACCCCGGCAGTCACCGCTGGGGCAAGCGTCCGCCGGGGCCCGACGACCGCGCGCTTCCCGTCGTCATGCCGGCCGGCTCATGCGTCTTCTTCGTGGGCACCATGTGGCACGGCGGAGGCGCCAACACCACCGCCCGTGGACGGCTCGCCGTGACCGCCCAGTACTGCCAACCGTGGCTACGTCCGATGGAGGCCTACACCCTCTCGGTTCCGCGCGACATCGCGCGAACCGTTTCCGAGGACATCCGCCGCATGATCGGCTACAGCATCCATCCGCCGTTCGTCGGCGCCGTCGACGGCCTGCACCCCCAGCGGCTGCTGGAGCAGCCCTAGCCGCAGCGGCTGGCGGTCACTGCGAATCTGCCTGGTACTGCAGCAGGATCGCGCGTGCAGCAGCCGCCACGTCGGCCTCCAGCCACGGGGGCATCGGGCTGTCGAAGGCATGCCGGCGGACGACGCCGTAGGGGAGGTCGACGACGGCTCGTGTCACCGCCTCGACGGCCCGGTCGTCGGTCCTTCCGTACAACTGTCTTGACAGTTCCTTCACGCGTTCGAGAAGTGGTGCATTCATCTCGGCGCGTGCGTCGCGAAACCGGGCGTCGAGGTCGCCGTCGAGCAGGTCGCTCGGTCGCAGCGTCAGGAGTAGTTGGGCATCTTGGGGCAGTTCGCGCGCGAAGCCGACGAACGCCTCTGCCATCGCGCTGGCCGTGTCGAGCGGCGTCCCTTCCGCGACGGTCATCGCGCGGCGTTGAAACCGCTCGAGCGCCCGCAACCACGCCGCAGCCAGGATTCCGTTGCGGTTGCCGAATCGGTGATACAGCGTCCCGGCCGGGGCGCCGCTGGCATCTGCGATCGCCATGACGCTGGCGGCGCGCGGCCCTGCTTCGAGTACCAGCGCGCGGGTCGCGTCCAGAATCGCGCCCGTCAGGTGCTTACGGGGAGGGGCCACGATTTAGTATGATCCTTCTATATGGAACGATTGCCCTATATCGACGAGCATGTCATAACCGTCGACGCCGACCGCGCAGCGACATGGTCCGCGTTGCTGCGCCTATGGGTACGTGACCCCACTGACCCGTCGACGGTCCGCTCGCCCTTCTTCTGGCTGGACGAAGCCGTCGATCGCGAGCGTCTTGCGCTGTGCGGTGAGCATCCCTTCTCCGTCTACAAGCTGGTGTTCGACCTCGACGACGAGGGGCCCGGGCGCACCCGCATGTCCGCACGCAGTTGGGCGCGCTTCCCCGGGATCTCCGGCCAGGCCTATCAGATGGCCGTCATCGGCACCGGCGCGCACCGTGTAGCGGTGCGCCTGCTGTTGAAAAGGATCGCGGCGCAAGCGGTTCGACCCCCGACGGCTGTGGCGTGATGCTCGGGCTGAACTGGGGCGCTACCCCCGCGGAGCTAGCGGCACGATTGCCGTGCGATGCGCTGGTCGACGAAGTCCGCACCCAGGCCGATCGCGCGATCAGCGTCGCCGCGCCGCCCTCGCTGGTGTTCTCGTGGCTGTGTCAACTCCGCGTCGCGCCATACAGCTACGACCTTCTCGACAATCTCGGCCGCCTCAGTCCACGGCAGCGGACCCCCGAGTTGGAGCACTTGGCGCTCGGGCAACGCTTCATGGCGATCTTCACGCTCAAGTCCTTCATCCCTGGCATGGAGATCACTCTCCGTACGACGCGTGTAGCGGTGACTTATACCGTCCGGCCGCAAGATGTCGGCACGAGACTGCACGCACGGGTCATGTTCGAAGTGCCGTGGCCGATCGGACACGTTGCCGCCCTGGGTGACCTGGTCATGATGCGCAAGCAGTTCCTCACTTTGAAATGGTTGGCCGAAGAGGAGGCACTGATGCGCCAAGGCTTTCGAGCAGTACCGCATGGACGGCGTGACGATGTCGAAACCTGATGGAGGACAGCCACCAACTGCTCGGCGAATAGCAGTGAAGCAAGAGCTGTTCACCCGCGCCGGGGCATACGACTATGCCGATGCCTACGCGATCTCGCTGTCCAACCAAGACATTCGCTCTCCCGAGCAGATGTTCCGCGCAGCGCTCGACAATGCGACCTGGGTGCAACGGTGTGTTCCGGTCGTTCATCGACATGTTCTTCGGCTCCGCCTCGGTCCCCAGTCAGCCTCCGGCTACCTCTTCGGCTGGCGAATCGTGAAGTCAGACGCAGACGTCATCTGTCTGGAAGCCGACGGGCCCGTTCTGCGCGGGGTCATCGTGGGGCGACGGGCCCTACCCGCTTCCGTGGTCTTCACGACCTTCGTGGTGTATGTGAGACGCGCACCTGCTCGCGCCCTCTGGGCCGTCGTCGGGCCACTACACCGCAGGATCGCGCCACACCTGCTCGAGCGAGCGCAGGAAAGCTAGCGAACCGGCCACCACCTTCGACGCTGTCTGACCTTCGCGCCTTGGCAGGATGGCGGAATGACCATCGACATCTTCGGTCTTGAGGTCCGGCTCCTGTTCGTCTCGGAGGAAACCGGTGTCAAGCTGATCCTGACGGCCGGCCTGGTGGCGTCGCTGCTGGTCGTGCGCTGGCTGCTGCGTGCCGTCGTCCGCATGGTGCTGCGCGGCATCGACAACGAGCGGGCCCGGTTCTGGTCCCGCCAGGCCGTCAACCTCGGCGTCGCCGCACTGCTGCTGGTGGGGCTACTCTCCGTGTGGTTCGACGACCCGACACGGCTGGCGACGGGCATCGGTCTGGTCACCGCGGGTCTGGCGTTCGCCCTACAGCGGGTGATCACCGCGGTGGCCGGCTACTTCGTCATCCTGCGCGGCGACACGTTCAACGTCGGTGACCGGATCACGATGGGCGGGGTGCGCGGCGACGTCATCGCGTTGGGTTTCATCAAGACCACGATCATGGAGATGGGTCAGCCGCCCGCCGTGCAGGACGCCGCCCCGGCGCAGTGGGTGAAGAGCCGGCAGTACACCGGACGGGTCGTCACCGTGTCCAACGGCAGAGTGTTCGACGAGCCGGTCTACAACTTCACGCGCGACTTCCCGTACCTCTGGGAGGAGATGACGCTTCCCATCATGTACCGGTCCGACCGCCACGCCGCCGAGGAGATCCTGCTCGAGGCGGCAGTCCGGTACGCGGTCAAAGTCGACGACATGCCGACACAAGCGCTGGAGGCCATGCGGCGCAAATACTTCCTGCAAGGCGTCGAACTGGAACCGAAGGTCTACTGGCGGCTCACCGACAACGCGCTCGAGCTCACCGTCCGCTTTCTGACCGAGCTGCACGGAATCCGCGATGTCAAAGACCAGATCGCCCGCGAGGTGCTGCATCGGTTGGAGGACGCGGGTATCGGGATCGCCACGGCCAGTTACGAGATCGTCGGGCTGCCGCCGGTGCGCGTCAGCTCCGGCGACTCGAACGCCGACGGAGGAGCTCGATGAGCCCAAACGCGATGTCCGGGTTCGACAAGACGGTCCGACGTTGGCAGGACATCCCCGGCTGGTTCCAATGGCGCTCGGCGCAGGAGGAAGCCGTCGCCCACTTCGCCGACGGCAGCCGGTTCGTCGAGGTCGGCTGCTATCTGGGCAAGAGCATCTGTTCGTTGGCCGAGGTGGTGCGGCAGGCAGGACGGGACGTCACGATCCTCGGGGTGGACACCGCGCGCGGCAGCGGTCCCGAGGGTGCCCGTGGCACCAACGCGCACGCGCCTGCCGTGGAACACGGTGGCGGAACACTTGCGGGCCTACTGCACCGCAATGTGATCGCCTGTGGCTTTGCCGAATCCGTGCAGTTCCTGGTCAGCGACTCCGTCGCGGCGGCTCAACTGTTCGCCGACGACTCATTCGCGTGGGTCCATCTCGACGCCCGCCACGACTATCCGAGTGTCAGCGCCGACATCGCAGCCTGGATGCCGAAGGTGCAGCGCGGCGGCTGGTTGTCCGGCGACGATTACGACGAGTGGCAGTGGCCCGGTGTCATCCGCGCCGTAGGTGAAGCGCTGCCGGACGCACACCGGTGGTGGTCGACCCAGTGGCGATGGATCAAGCCGTGACCGGGGCGGCCGCACTTGGCCCAACCCGTCCGCCTCGGCGCTGCTTCTAGGGCAGGCTGGAGAGATGACGGCAGCCGGCGACCTGGTCGAGGTGGTGAGCGGTCTCAGCCTGGTATTGCAGCGGACGACGTTCCCGCTGCCCGCGCCGTCGGCGTGGCAGGCAGAACGCGATCGCCGGGAGTTGACCGGCCAGTTGAACGACTACCTGATCCCGCGGTTGCGCAGCGTTGACGCCCCACTGCTGGCCGTCGTCGGCGGCTCGACGGGCGCCGGGAAGTCGACGCTGATCAACTCCCTCGTGGGCGCAGACGTGAGCCAGGCGGGGGTGCTGCGACCGACGACCCGAGGTCCGGTGATCGTCTGTCATCCCGACGACTTGCGATGGTTCACCGACGACCGCATCCTGCCGCAACTGCCCCGCACGTCCGGACCCGATGGTCTGCGCCTCGCGCCGCATCCGGGCATCGGACCCGGTCTCGCGCTGCTCGACGCCCCCGACATCGACAGCGTGGTCAGCTCCAACCGTGAGCTGGCGGCCACGCTGCTCGCCGCCGCCGACCTGTGGATCTTCCTGACCACCGCGGCCCGCTACGCAGACGCCGTCCCGTGGCAGCTGCTCCACACCGCACAACAGAGGGGCACGGCGATCGCGATCGTGCTCGACCGCTGCCCGGCCGATGCGGTGAAAGATGTGGGCGGGCACCTGTCGGACATGCTCGCGGCGGGCGGGCTCGGTGATGCACCCCTGTTCGTGATCACCGAGCAGTCCCTTCGCAACGGCCGCCTGCGCGACAAGGCGATCGGGCCCATCCGTGAGTGGCTGGCCGGCCTCACCTCCGATGCAGAGCAGCGAGCTACGGTCGTCCGCTACACGCTGGACGGAGCACTGCACAGCCTGCCGCCGCGGACCTACGCGCTGGCCGGCGCGGCCGACGAGCAGGCCGCTGTGCGCAGCCAGCTGAGCTCCTGCGTGTCCGCGGCCTACGACGGCGCGCTCACCCGGGTGGACGAGGCCGTCCGCGACGGCGCGATGCTGCGCGGCGAGGTGCTGACGCGCTGGCAGGACGTCGTCGGGACGGGGGAGTTTCTCCGCAAGCTGGAATCGCGGGTCGGTCGGGTGCGGGACCGTGTGGTGGCGGCGGTTACCGGCCGGCCCTCGCCGGTGGAGGAGCTGGAGACGGCATTGGAGACCGGCATCGCGGCGGTGGTGCAGGCGGCAGCAGAGGACGCCGCGGAAGGTGCGTACGGGTGCTGGGCGCGCCACCCGGCCGGGGCTCCGCTGTTGACCGACGAGCTCGCCCGTCCTGGCCCGGAGTCGGGCGAGGCTGTCGAACGGCTGGTCCGCGACTGGCAGGAGTTCGTACTCGATCTCGTCCGCACGGAAGGGGCATCGAAGCGGACTGGAGCCCGGCTGGCGTCCTACGGTGTCAACGGGGCGGGGCTGGTCGTCATGTTGGCCGTGTTCAGCCAGACCGCCGGCCTGACCGGTGCCGAGATCGCGGTCGCGGGAGGCACCAGTGTGGCCGGTCAGAAGGTGCTGGAGGCCATCTTCGGTGAGCAGGCGGTCCGAGGGTTGGCCCGCCAGGCCCGTGACGAGTTGCTGGCCCGCGTCGGCCACTTGCTGGACCGCGACGCCGACCGGTACCAACAGGTTCTGGGATCGGCATCCGAGACGGTGTCCGGCGATGAGCTGCGAGCGGCGGCCGGTCGAGTTGCTGCGGTGCTGCGGTGACGCTCACCGATCGGTTGGCCGCGCTGTCGTCCGTGGTCAGTCTCGGCAGGGGCCGGCTGCCCGAGGACTTGGTCGACGAGCTGGCGGATCTGGACGAGCGGGCCGGCACACGGCTGCGAATGTCAGGGGAATACACCGTGGTGGCGCTGGCCGGTGCGACCGGCAGCGGGAAGTCGTCGCTGTTCAATGCGGTGGCCGGGCAGTCGCTGGCAACCGTCGGGGTACGGCGGCCGACGACTTCGGCCACCCAGGCAGTGGTGTTCGGCCACGAAGGGGCGGCCGAGCTGCTGGACTGGCTGGAGATCGGCGATCGCACGTACGCCGACGCTTCGTCCGCCGCCGATCTGGCCGGGTTGGTACTGCTCGACCTGCCCGACCACGACTCGGTCGAGTCGTCTCACCGGGCCGAGGTGGACCGGTTGATCCGCCTCGTCGATGCGTTCGCCTGGGTGCTGGATCCGCAGAAGTACGCCGACGCGGTGCTGCACGACATATACCTGCGGCCGCTGCACGCGCACCGCGACGTCATCACCGTGGTGCTCAACCAGTCCGACCGGTTGTCCCTTCCCGACCAGGCCGCCTGCATACGGGACCTGCGCCGCTTACTCAGCGAGGACGGCCTGGCCGGCGTGCCGGTCCTGACCACCTCGGCGGTGACGCCGGGCGGAATCGCGGAGCTGCACGAGTTCCTGGTCAAGACGGTGGCGGCGCACCGGGCCCGGACCGCGCGGGTCGCCGCGGATCTGGACCGGATGGCCGCGCGGGTGGCGCCCCTGGTGCCCACCCGCCGATCGGAGCCCGCGCTGCGGGACGGCGAGCGCGAACTGCGCAATGCGTTCGCCGCGGCCGCCGGTGTTCCCGCGGTGGTCGCCGCCACCGGCCGGGCATATGAGCGACGGGCTTTGGCCGCCATGGGCTGGCCACCGCTGCGCTGGGTGGGACGCTTTCGACCAGATCCGTTGCGTCGCTTGGGAATTAGCACTGAGAGTCAGGCCGGAGAACTTCGCCGAACGTCGCTGCCGTCGACTTCTGCTGTCTCGCGGGCGGCAGCTGACAGTGCGGTGCGTGCCCTCGCCGACACCGCGTCAGCAGGGCTTCCCGCGCCGTGGCCCCGCAAGCTACTCGAAGCGGCCAAGCTACGAGCCGCGGACATACCCGATGCGCTGGACCGGGTGGTGGCAGGGGCGAACCTCGGAATGGGTCGGCCGCCGCGGTGGTGGCTTGTGGGTGGGGTGGTCCAGTGGGTGGTTCTGGGCGCAGCGGTGGCAGGCGCATTGTGGCTTGGGTTGATAGCCGTGCTGGCATACCTTCAGGTCGACCTCCAGGCGCCCGAGCTCGGGCCGTTCGCCTGGCCGACCGTTTTGCTCGTGGCGGGGCTCGCTGCCGGGCTCCTGCTGCGAATTGTGATCAGGCCGATGGTGGCGATCGGGGCTGCCCGGCGCAAGCGGCGGGTGACCAAGGAGTTGCTTCAGCGGGTCGAGGCAGTGACCGAGGACCTGGTCGTGGTGCCCTTGCGAAATGAGTTGCGGGTCTACGAGCAGCTGTCCACCGCGACGAAACGACTCGGCCGGTGAAGCGGTGCGGCGGATGCGTCGCGCTCGCGGTCCCGGTCAGTCCCGGTCAGTCTTTGGTTTCGGCTACCAACACTTCGGTCTTCGCGCGCTTGCTCACGGCCCTCGGGACCGACCCGATCAACCGGCCCGCGATCGAGTCATGGCCCACATTGCCGACCACCAGCAGGTCGGCGTTGACTTCGTTGACCAGATCGACGAGCACATCGACCGGGGCACCCTCGATGGCCCGCTCCTCGACGTCGCTCACACCGGCCGCCCGCGCCCGGTCGCTCGCCTCGCGCAGCATCCCGTAAACCGGCGCGCTTCCCTGCGTCCGGTAATTCTCTCCCCGCAGCTGATCCGGCTCGCCGGAATGGCGCTCGTTCTTCGGCAGGAACGCCGTGGCCACGATGAGTTTCGCGCCCGCCTCGGCGGCAACGGCGGCGGCCTTGTCGACCGCCTGGAACGACGATTCCGAGCCATCGGTACCGACTACTACGACCTTGTACTTGCTCATCGAGCCCCCAGATCAGGCAGTGCACGGCGACATATTCAGTGTACGAGTGTACACCCAACACGGCGACACTCAGGCAACGATCTCATCCTGACGTCTCATCGGGATCGGCTCGAGTCTCCATCTCGCGGACCAGCTTCTCCACACTTTCTTGATGATTCTCGTACGTACCCGGTTCCCGCGACGGCCCCAGCGGATGCTGGATGGCGTACCACAAGCTGTCGAGACGACTGTTCATTTGGTTCTTTCCTACTTTCAACATGGTGGAATAGGTCCATGACCGCCGACGTCAACATCGCCGCTCCGTAGGGGTTGTGTCCCTGCAGCTTTCAGGGCCCGTCAATCCCGGTTGGCCACCGCGACGGGTGAACTACTTGGCTCGAGGCATCGCCGGCGGGTTCTGCCTGTCCGTGGTGGACCTGTCTCGAGCAGGTTCACCAGTTGCGGTGTCCCCGTTCGAGGTGTCCTCGTAGTGGGTGTCCGGGTCAATCTTGTTGGCGCGGTCGAATTCCTGGTTCACTTCGTCGCGCGCAGTGGCCGCATCACTGTGACGCATCTGCGCTTGGTGCTGCAGGCCGGTCGCGTGAGCTGCTTTGGCGTCGGCTTCGGCCTGGGCGGCGCGGGCTTCGGCTGCGGTCTCCGCGGCGAGCGCCTCCCGCTGCCCCACCATGTGGGACTGTTCGGTGGCTTTCTCACGGATGCCGCCGGCCTCGGCGCGATGGTGCTGCGTGCGCTTGTTCCGCGTAATCCACGCGATTCCGGCGACGAGCAGAAGTGCGACCACAACGATGGCCGCGATGAGAATGATGGTGCTGGTAGTCATATTCGATCCTATTGGTTGGTCGAGCGAGTAGTTGGTTCGAAAGCTTTGCGAGAGTTGGGGACAAATTGGCGGGAGTGCCAGCGGTCAGCGCTTGAAGACGTCTTTGGCTTTGGCTCCGACCTGTTTGGTGTTGCCCATGGCCTGACCGAAGCGGCCCTCGGTGCGTAGCCGGGAGTTGCCGGTGGCCCGTCCGAAGTACTTCTTGGTTGCGCCCTTGACCGCTTCGGTCTTGTTGGCGAGCTTCTTGCCCATACTCATGCGAGTCTCCTTGCTGTTACTGCGAATCGAGCGGAACACGTCTTCGGTGTGGAGTGCTACCTGGCCTCGTCACGTCGAACACCCTTGACCGGGCTCCGAAGTCGCGACCAGGGACTGAGTGAATGACCCCGAGCCTGGCCAGGCCGGACCGAGGCGGGGGAGACGAGGCGCTCGGCGTTCGTCGCTGAAGCGGTCTCCGCATCGGTGCTGCGATGTTCGTGCAGGATGGCGAGGTCCCGGTTCAGGAACGCCGTTTCGCGTCGGACCCGTACGAGTTCGCGACGCGCGTCTTGCCCGCGACTAGCGGTGCGGCGAGCGCCGACCAGCATCGCGCTCATGCCCAGCATGGCGACCGCTCCGACGACGATGCCGAAGAGAAAGAGCGTGCCCGTTGAGCCGGCGACGTCATAGCCGAACACAGCGAAGCCGTCTGTCAACGAATGGGCGGGACCGGCATTGCCGAGGACGCCGGCCATCCCGACGACCACGGCGGCGAGCAAAACGATCGATCCGACGATGACGATCATGGCTACGCCTCTGATTCCCGGTGCTAGATCTCCAAGTAAACGCTTGACCGAACCGCTTGTCAACGCTGTTGACGTACACCATGGGCATACAGTGTTGTAAGAGGAGGAACTGACGTGATGACTGAACGGACAACCCCCGCGCTTGACGGCGATGACGAGTCGGTCACCGCGGCCGGCGGCGATCGTGGTCAAATCACCCGATCGGTCATACTGCGAACCGCGCTGAAGATCATCGACCGCGACGGTGTCGAAGCTCTATCGATGCGCCGACTCAGCGAAGCCGTACGACGTGACACGACAGTTCTTTACCGGCACGTTCCGAGCAAGTCGGCAGTGCTCGACGGTGTCACTGAGCTCGTGTTGAGCCAGCTCTCAGTGGACACCACAGACCGCGACTGGGCGGGCCAGTTGCGGGCCGTCGCCCACCGCTTCCGTGCGCTAGCTCTCGAACACCCGAATGCGGTGCCGCTCATAGTCACCCGTCCATTGGCCTCCCCCCTGGGGCAGCGACCACCAGGCACACTCCGACCACTTGAAGACGTCCTCACCTTGCTCACCGCCGCAGGGTTCACCGGCGAGGACGCTCTCCACATCTACCGCGTGGTGTTCGCCTACCTACACGGTCACATGCTCGACGAACTGCAGGAGAGAGTCGAACGGCCAGAGGAAACCGATCACGTTCTACAACTCGGACTGCATCGACTTTCGATCACCGACTTCCCCCGACTGCGCTCTCTGGCCTCCGTACTGACCTCGTATGACGGGGCCGCTGAACTCGACCGCGGCCTCGACCTGCTGTTCGCCGGCCTCACCGCTGGCCTCACCACCCGGACGGATCCCCCCGGCACTGATGATGCCCGAGATGAGCCCTGATCTCGGACCGCCCTGGCGGCGCCACATTCCGGCGCTGGACGAGGACTTCGAGTGTACGAGTGACACCAAGCCGGATCATTGGGCGCCTGCGCCCGCCACCCCGCGGGGTCGGCCACGCAGCACCCAGATTCGCCAGAGATACACCGCCACAGCGGTCGAGGCGACCAACGCGATCACACCGTCGAGGCGAGTCGCGTTGATGGCGAGGATGATCGCCACGAGGACCGATCCGACCACGTTGAGTGTCAAAGCGATTCGCCGGCCGTCACGGTAGGAGAGACGGGCACACGCGACCGTGGCTGCCAGGAAGCTGGCGAAGACGGCCACCGCATAGAACCCGACGAGGAGCTGCTCGCGCCCGCTGGCCGCGACCAGTAGAGCCGCGGCCACCAACACCAGCGCGACGCCCCACTCCGGTATCAGGTAGCGGTTCACCCGCCGGAAGCGGCTCGGCACCAGACCTTCGCCGTCTCTGCCGATTGTCGCCAACGCCTTGAGGACTCCCGACCCGGCGAGGTAGGAGGATGCGGCGGCGGCCAGCAACAGCAGGGCGCTGCTCGCCTGGAAGGCGACGAACAACGCTCCCCCTCCGGTGCTCTCCCGTGCCACCTCGGCGATCAGGGTGGATTCTTCAGGGGGCAGATCTGTGCCGAGTCGAACGGCCGACAAGGAGAATCCGATCGTCAACGTGCCAACGATTCCGACCATCAACCAGAGCGTCAGGCGCCCGAGCCGTCGCCTTCGTTGATCGTCAAGCTGCGGTAGCTGAGCGATCGCGTTCGAAGGAGACTCCACGCCTGTCGCCAACGCCATCCCAAGAGGGATCGCGAGCAGGGTCGGGCCCAGTCCGGCACCGGCCAACACCGGCGTCTGACCGGCGGCGGCACCGTCCGTTGCCGGGCCGGCTGCCGGCGAGCCGATGATGCCCGAGGCGATCACCCACACTGACAACGCGACGAACGCGACCGTGGCGGACGCGAAGACGACCCGGCCCGCTTGGCCGAGCAGGACACCGCCTGCGACGAGCACCACGAGTGCCAGCCCGATCGGAGTGCGCAGCTCTTCCAGCTCGGGCAGGTAGGCGATCAACGCCGACGCTCCGGCGGCACAGCTGACCGCCACTGTCAGAGTGAAGTCGACCAGCAGTGCCCCCAAGGGGATGAACGCCCAGCCCTCGCCGAAGGCACGGGCGATAGCTTCAGGACCGCCGCCCCCATTCGGAAAACGCCTGATCAGCTGGTGATAGGTCGCCGAGATGACGGCGACGATCGCGATGACGGCCGCCATGGTGCTCATCAGGTTGCGGAGATCTCCGTGCAACGCCCGCAATGCGGCCTCGATCGCGTACGCGACCGAAGAGACCGGGTCGGCCATGACGGTGAACGCAAAGGCGAAGGGCAGCGCGAGGCGCTTCATCACCCCGATCGGTCCAGGTCCCACTGCCCGAAGTCGGCCGCGAGCACCTGATTCTCGTCGACGTGGGTGCCGCCCATGGCGATGCCCGGCTCAGACCCGCTGACGACCACGGCTTGGTACAACACGGCCCGTGCTTCGCGCTCGCCGGCGGACCACGCCCTGGTCTGCCACGCCCACCAGTGTCCGTCCGATGTCGAGCGTCCTATCACCCCGTCGTCGATCGCCCAATCGCACACCCGGGAATGCCCATAGACGCCGGTGCGGTGCACGCCGAGCACCGAATTGACTCCCCGGAGCCATTGACTGGCAAGGCTTTCCCAGGTGTCTCGGTCGATGTCCTCGTCGATGCTGAAGAATATCGGTGCCGAATCGGTTCCCCCGGCCGCGGTGTGCAGCCGCCTACCCGTCATAGCGTCTGCCACCCCGCCGTCGTATCCGCGGGTGTAGTCCGAGGGTGTCGGCCAGCCCGGTTTGCCGTATTGATAGCAACTGACCACGTGCAGACCCGAGGCCCGTAGCGAATTCGCATACTCGCGGGTCACGGGCTTGAAGTCGAAATCGGCACCGGGGCGGAGTTCGGACACATAGACCAGCGCGCCGTCATAGCCCGCCGACTTGATCTGCTCCGCAGGCACCTGCCGGTGGGTGAAATCGACCAGCCGCAACGGGGCGGCCGATGCGGTCCGCGCGCCGAGGGTCGCAGCGGCTGTTCCCACGAACAGCGAAACGGGGCCCGCGACGGCATATTTGAGCACCTCTCGCCGCGGTCTACCACCCCGCGGTGGCGCAGACGAGTCGGCCACGGCGCGATGGTAACAATCTCGAGCCCGTTGGGGAGGCGCTCGGCGAACTCACTCACGCCTCCGCGCGTGGGGGCCGGAGGCGTGCAGACCCGACACCGGCGCACTCGCCGCACCCTATGCTGGCGGGCACACGTTGCCGGCTTCGGCGGCACACATGCGCAGCATCGACTCAGCGAGGTGAGCCTGATCGGGTCCGGGTTCGGGAAGCTGCACCCTCGCAAGGCTATTGCGATCGGGCTGGTGGTGCTCGCAGCGGGCACCTCGTGCGGACGCGCATCCGAGCCGGCCGACACCGCCTCGACAACACCGGCACCCTCGACCACACCGGCGCCCTCGACCACCGAGGCGCCGTCGGCCCCGGTCGCGGACTTCTCCGCAGTCTCGCAGCTGGTCAACGATGCCGTCGCCGCACGGCGAATGCCCGGCGCCGTGGTCACCATCGGGCACGGCGGCAAGGTCGTGTTTCAGCAGGCCTACGGTGTGCGCAAAGCCGCCGGAGAACAGGGCCTCGACGGATCACCTGCTGCCGCGGAACCGATGACCGAGGACACGATCTTCGATGTCGCGTCGCTGACGAAGGTGCTCGCGACGGCGACTGCCGTCATGCAGCTGCACGAGCAGGGCAGGGTGCGGTTTGACGACCCGGTGCAGCAGTACCTGCCGGAGTTCAACACGGCGGAGGACCCGCAGCGCGCGAAGGTGACTGTCCGGATGTTGCTCACACACACCTCGGGCGAAACCGGAGACGTCGACCTCGGTGATCCCTGGGGACTGGATCGGCCCGACAAGGCCGAGGGTATTCGTCGCGCGCTCACAACACCGCTCGAATCGCCGCCCGGCCAACGCTTTCGCTACTCCGACATCAACTACATCCTTCTGGGCGCATTGGTCGAGACGCTCACCGGCGTATCGGAGGACGTCTACGTCCAACGGCACGTGTTCGCGCCCCTCGGCATGCCGGACACCCGCTACCTACCGGTCGCCAAGGCCTGCGGTCCCCATACCGCGCGGGGTGCTGCGATCGCGTGGTCACCCGCGACCGAAGGGCGCGATACCGTCGAGTGTCCCGCGGACTCCTGGAGCACCGATCTGTTGTCGCGCATTGCACCGACGGCGCTCGACGAAGAGGGCAGAGCCGAGCCGGGCCGCAACCCCAACCTCGATCGACTGCTTCGGGGCACGGTGCACGACACCACGTCGCGGCGCATGGGCGGGGTCGCCGGGCATGCAGGAGTGTTCGCGACGGCCCAGGACGTCGGCAGTTACGCGCAGGCTCTGCTGGATCGACTCGCAGGCCGGCCGAGCAACTTTCCGCTGGCGCAAGCGACGTTGAAGACGATGACAAGCCCGCAGCAGCCCGGCCATTCGGCTGCTCAGCTCGACGCGGCCAACGCCGCTGCCAGGCAAGCCCTCGAGCACACCCCCAACATGGACGACGCCCTCCTCGCCCCGGCCTATCCGGCGATCCCGGGACAGCACCTGCGTGGTTTCGGCTGGGACATCGATACGGCGCTCTCCCAGCCGAGAGGCGTCGTCTTTCCCATCGGCAGCGTGGGCCATTCCGGCTTCACCGGGACCTCGGTCTGGTTGGACCCAGGATCCGGCACCTACGTCGTGGTACTGACCAATTCGATTCACGTGCGGGGCAGTCGGCCGCTCAACGATCTGCGAGGAGCGATCGCGACAACGGCCGCCCGCGCCTTAGGCCTCTACGGCACCGCCCCATCGAGCCGGGCCCAGGAGCCTGCGTCACCGCCTCGCCCGAAGTGAGCCCCGCGGCCGGTGTCTAAGGCGGCGGCGGACCGAGCGGCGGGGCCCCGGGCGGGGGCGGAGGTGGCGGAGGAGGCGGCAAACCGGGCGGGGGCGGAGGTGGCGGCGGTGGCGGCAAACCGGGCGGGGGCGGCGGAGGCCCGAGCGGCGGCAGAGTGATCGGCGGTAGTCCGGGAATCTGCACCAGCATCGGGTCCGCCGGCGGGGGAGGAGGCGGCGGAGGCGGCGGCGGCTCCCCAACCGCGGGTTCCTCGACCGGCCGCTGCTCGACGGGCGGTGCGGGTCTTGGCGCGACGCCGTTACTGATCAAGATCGTGACGACGGAGCCGGGAAACGTCCGACCATTGGGTGTCGTTCCCACGACGGTGCCGTAGGACGCCGCGCTGTTCACCGGCGTCGTCTTGTCGGCGACCTGGAAACCGGCATCCCTGAGCCGCTGGCGGGCCGCGTCGACCTTCATTCCGGAGACGCTGGGCACCTCGCCGCCCGGCCCGCCGTCGACATAGCGCGGATCGGTCGGCGGCAGACGCACCTCGCCATAGTCGGTCGCGATCGGCTTCATCGCCGCGAACCAGGTGCGCGCCGGTTCGTTTCCGCCGAACAGATCACCGCTGGAGCACTTGCGCAGGGGGAACGAACAGATTTCAGACGGCGCGCTCGAGTCGTCGAAGATGTAGGTCGCCGCGGCGAGTTGGTTGGTGAAGCCGAGGAATCCCGAGGACCGGTGCGATTCGGTGGTGCCGGTCTTCCCCGACATCGGGAGATCCCAGCCCACCGATGCCGCGGCACCGGCCGCCGTGCCGGCGCCACGGTCGTCCTTGCTCATCGCGTTGGCAAGCGTGTTGGCCAGCCCCTCGGGTACCGCTTGATCGCAGCTCTCGGTGCTGAAGCTCACCTCTTGACCGTTGCGGTCGATGATCTTGTCGATCGGACTCGGCGGGCACCACATCCCGCCGGAGGCCAGAGTGGCTGCCACATTGGATAGTTCGAGCGCATTCAGCTGGAACGGGCCGAGTGTGAACGAGCCGGCGTTGATCCTCTTGATGTAGTCGGCCAGACTCTCGTTGCTGGTCGGGTCGTAGGCGCGCGCCGATCCGGGGACCGCGTAGGAGCGCAGACCCAGCCGGACGGCCATGTCGACGGCACGCGGCACCCCGACCTGCTGGATCAACTTGGCGAACGCGGTGTTGGGCGAGGTGGCCAGCGCATCGGTGACGTTCATCGAGCCGCGATAGTTGCCGGCGTTCCTGACGCACCAGGTCTCTTCGGGGCAGCCCGGGGTGTCACTGCTGCCCAGGCCCCTGCCCTGGAAGGTGCCCGGGACGGGCAGTTGGGTGTTTATCCCCATCCCCATCTCCAGCGCCGCTGCAGTGGTGAAAATCTTGAAGATGGAGCCCGCGCCGTCGCCGACAAGCGAAAAGGGTTGGGGCTGAACGGTTTCCCCCGCTTCACGGTTGAGACCGTAGTGCCGGTTGCTCGCCATAGCCAACACCGGATGCGACGTCTTGCCCGGTTTGATCACGCTCATCACGTTGGCGATCCCGTCTAGGGTCGGACTTGCGACCTTGTCGATCGCCTGCTTGACCGACCTCTGGATCTTCGGGTCCAGCGTGGTGTGGATCAGGTAGCCGCCCCGGGCCACCTCCTCTTTGCCGATTCCTGCACGCGCCAGATACGCGAGCGCGTACTCGCAGAAGAACCCGTTGTCTTCGGCGGCGATGCATCCGCCCGGCAGCTGTTTGGGCCGCGGCAGCACCCCGATCGGCGTGTCCTTTGCCGCGCGAAGCTCCTCTGCGTGTTGCGGGAGGTTCTGCATCATGGTGTTGAGCACCAGGTTTCGCCGCTCGAGCGCGCCCTGCGGATTGATGTAGGGGTCCAGCGACGTGGGCGATTGGACCATGCCGGCCAGTAGCGCCGCCTGCTGCCAGTTCAGCTGCGACGCATCGATGCCGAAGTACGTCTGCGCGGCGTCTTGGACTCCGAACGCGCCGTTGCCGAACCCCACCAGGTTGAGATAGCGAGTGAGGATCTCGGCCTTCGTCAACCTCTCGTTGAGGGTCAGCGCCATGCGCATCTCCCGCAGTTTGCGCGCAGGCGTGATCTCAACTGCCGCCCGTCGCTCGGCGTCCGTCTGAGCGGTCACCAGCAGCCGGTAGTTCTTGACGTACTGCTGCTCGATGGTCGATCCGCCGCGCGTGTCGAGATTGCCCGACAGGTAGCCGGACAGGCCCGTGAGCGTGCCCTGCCAGTCCACACCGTTGTGCTCGGCGAACCGCTTGTCTTCGATCGCGACGACGGCCAGCTTGATGGTGTTGGCGATCTGATCGCTGTCCACCTCGAAGCGGCGCTGACTGTACAGCCACGCGATCGGATTGCCCTCCGCGTCGACCATCGTCGACACCTGCGGGACGTCGCCCTCGACCAATTGGGCCGACCCGTTGGCGACCATGTCGGAGGCCCGGTTGGACAACAGGCCCAACCCGCCGGCGAAGGGAAAGATCAGGGCGGCCATCACGGCGCCGGCCATCAGGCAGCACAGTCCCAGCTTGACGGCCGTCAACCAGGCCGGTTCACGCTCCGGCATCTCCGCAGATTAGTGAGTCGAGTTCGATGCGTGGGGCTGCCTCGCCGATAAATTTACCGAGTTGTCAGTTCGCGCGCGCTGACGCTCCGACCGGCCGATGGTCCCGAGGAAGTGACTGCCGGCCGGTGCCGGCGGCCTTGACCAGCGAGCTTGGCCCATCGCGACTTTGCCCTGCGAACGCACCATGGTGCCCCCGATCTTGATGTCAGATTCCCCGCCCGACAAGAAGGATATCGACTTCGTGACCGCAGAACCTCGCCGCCCCGCCGACGAGAGGCGTAGCGGAAGTCATCGGGCGCCACCGACGACGCCGGACGGCGCGACTCAGCTGGCGTCGTGGGACCTCGACCGGCCCAGCCGCCATCGGTTCGGCTTCGGCGTCTGGTATGCGTCGCGGGTCCAGGCGTCCCACATCTCCTCGGGTTCGCCCTGCATGGGATTGCCCGTCACCTTCCATCCGAGATTTTCGGCTTCGGTTGCGGCCCATCGGATCAGCGATCCGTCTGCGCCGATCTCCTGAGCCAGCGAAACCCGCTCCTCGGGGCTCAGCCGGTCGCTGAACGCCTGCATGGCGGTCTTCAGACGTCGGTAGGGGACGGCTTGCTCGAACTGTCGACAGACCACCGACAGTTCGCGGCGCGCATGCCCGAGGAGGGAAGTCGGCTCCGTGTTGTCGACACTGCCGCGTTCGGCAGCCGCAACAGCAGCGATGACCTGCCCAGTCGAGTCGGCTTCGCGCTGCGGCCCGTCGGCGTTCTCCGTGAGTTCCCGGTATTTGCTTTTCAGCTCGTCGAGTTCCGCGGTGAGTGTCCGGGCTCTGTCGCGCCACCAGATGAGGTGGTATTCCACCAGCCTCGCCTCGCAGTCCGGGCAAACCGTGGTCAAATGCTCCAGCGGCACGGGATTTCCGACGGCGCAACCGCAGAGCGCGTGGTCGTCGCGGCTGTTGAGGTAATCACTGTGGTGCACCACCGCCGCGGAGGCGTCCCGTACATAACTGTGGGGCGGTTCCACACCTGCGAACATAGTTGACCACCGTCGACCCGGTGCTGAATCCGTCGGTCTGCAGGGCGATCCGATCGGCCGGCCGGGGCCACGTATGGTCGGCTCAGGTGATACACCGTCCAGGGAGGAATCTCGTGGCCGACGCTGACGCCGCCGCGATACGTGCCGAACGCGGCGACTGGATGCGCGAGCATCGTGCCGTGTATCTGGATTCGGGCGGCGCCCAGGGGCACATCCTCGACCTGAGCTCGGTCGGTGGGCGCACCATGACCACCAACTGCCTGATCAGGTACGTGGGCCGCAAGTCCGGCAAGCGCTACGTCAAGCCGCTGATCTACGGCAACGTCGGTGGCGAGATCGTGATCGTCGCATCCAAGGGCGGAGCCGACAGGCATCCGGAGTGGTACCTCAACATCGTGGCCGGCGCGGCAGTCGACGTGCAGATCGCGACTCAGGCCTTCGAGGCCACCTGGCGAGAGGCAGAGGGAACCGAGCGCCACGAGGTGTGGGAGTACATGTGCCGCCTGTATCCGCCGTACGTCTCCTATCAGCAGTCGACGAGTCGACACATCCCGGTGGTGCTGCTGACGACGGTGCGCCCGATCCCGGTGTTCACCGCTTAGCCCGGCATGTCGACGGCGCGGGCGGGCAGCGTGCCCGTGAGCGTCGACGGTCGGCACAACAACGCGACCGCGACCACCGCAGCCGCCGCCACGGCGAACGCCACGTAGACGTTCAGCACGTCGGCGGTGCCGCCGAGCACCGTCGCCGCGATCGGCCGAGAGCCCAGGAAGCCGACGAGCCACAGGGCCATGATTCGGCCGCGCAACTCTTCCGGCGCGCGCTCCTGCACCACGGTGCTCAATCCGGTCATCGCCCAACCGAAGCCAAGGCCCGCCAGGGCGAACCCGGCCAACGCCACCGGTGTCACGGTGGCCACCGCCAGTACGCCGCACCCCGCAGCCAGCACCCACAACCCGATCGACGACACCCGCCCCGACATCATCCGGCCGCGCATCAGCGCCAAAGCCCCCATGCCCAGGGCTGCGCCGATACCGAACACCGTGGACAGCGCTCCGACCAGTTGGGTTCCGCCGCCCAACCGGTCGGCCATCGACGGTGTAAGCGTGATCGACGGGTCCGCGGCGAAGCCGACGGTCGTGACCGCCAGCAGTGCGAACAGCAGCGGCTTGTCCCGCCACACGTACTTCAGGGCCGCGCGGACGCGATAGTCCGCGCCGTCGCGTCGAGGTCGGGGCGCGGGGAAGCGCACCGCGATCAGGAAGACCGCGAAGACGACGTGCAGTCCCGCGCTGACCGCGAAGCCCTCCGCGGCGCCGAGGTGCGCGGCGAGGTAGGCGCCGATGACCGGACCGATCATGCGGCCGATGGTCATCGGAATGCTGTTGAGTGCCATGGCCGTCGACAGTTCGCCGTCGCGGATCAGGTTCGGCACGATCGACTGCATCGCCGGCCCGCCGACCACGAAGCCGATGCCCACCAGCAGCGTGCCGGCCAGAACGGCCGCTGCGGCATGCTGCTCCGAGAGCGCCAGCCACAGCGCCACCGCCCCGGAGCCGAGGACGCAGAGCACCCGGCCCATCAGGATCTGCCGCGCCGGGTTGCCGGTGTCGGCCCACTTCCCGGTGGTCGGGCTGAAGATCAGCTGCGGCGCGAACTGCACCACCCCGACCAGGCCGACCATCAGCGCCGAGCCCGTTGCGTCGTACATGACGATCGCGGCGACGATGCCGTGCGTCCACACCGCGACGACCGAGAACATCTTGCCCCAGAACAGCACGCCGAAGACCGGGTCGAACATCAACCCGAGCGCACCGCGCGCCGGCGCCGGCGCCGTGGTCGTCTGCGCCGTCATGCGCGCACCCCCCGCTCGAAGTCGGCGACCAGTCGGTCCAGCAACGACACCAACGCATTGACATCGTCATCGGCCCACTCGGCGACCACGTCGGAGACGAGCTCACGGCGGCGGCTGGTCACGGCGGCCAGTGCATCCCGGCCGGCGTCGGTCAACACCAGGACGCAGCGGCGCTGATCATCGGCGGCAAGGGTTTTCGTGAGCAGGCCCGCGGCCACCACGGGCGCGACGGTCCGGCTGGCCGTCGAATGCTCGACGGCCATGTACTCGGCGACGTCGCCGATGGAGGCGCCCTCGCCTGCGGTCTGCGCCTGCTCGACGGCGCGCAGCACCCGCAGCGTCGACACCGTCGCCACCGGCGTGGGGCCGAGCAGCCGACGGCGCCAATCCGGGCGCTGCCGAACGACGTGGATCTGGGTCAGCAGCTCGTCGAGGTGGTCGTAGCGGGGATGCGGCACTTTATATGCATAGCACATACATATATCGCGGGCTCGCCCAACCCCGGGCCTCTGCGGGGCCCGTCGCTTCGATCGTGCGCTCGCCGGGTACATGCTGCGAATGCCGGTGGGCCAAGCGGAGACGTCGGGAACCCTGGCCTGTCCGAAGAAGATGCTGTTCGGGCCCTGCGGTGGGGTGCGACCCGACGGGCAGTGCGAGATGCGCGACGGTCCGTGCGCCTTCCCCTCCGTGGTGGCGTGGACGGGGCTCGAGCCGCGGCCCACGCCGGTGCCCGCGCCCACGGTGCTGACCGACTTCAGCTGTATGCCCTTCGACGAAGCCGACGTCGCGGCCACGGCCGGCGTCCTCGCGCCGTCGTGCGACGCCGTTCTGGTCGGCGAACACCAGAACAAGCCCGACTTCCCGCCGACGATGATGGCCAGGCTGCTGCTCGACGCGGGAGTCACACCGTGGATCACCCTGTCCTGCCGCGACCGCAACCGGGTGGTGCTCGAGCAGGAACTGCGCGGTCTGCGCAGCTTGGGCGCCACGACGGTGTTCTGTGTGACCGGCGACGGGCGTGGTTACGACGTCCGCTCCGACGTCACGCAGACCTTCGACCTCGACGGGCCGCGCCTGGTCGCACTGGCCGCATCGCTCGGGATGACCGCAGCGGTGCCCGAAACGCCGACCGCGCCGCCGGTCCCGGCCCGACCCGGCCGACTCGTCGAGAAACAACGCGCGGGCGCCAGCCTGGCAGTGCTCAACCACGTGCCGTATCCGCATCTCGTCGCCGACTTCATGGCGACGGCCCGCTCGGCCGGCCTGGCCATTCCGGTGATCGCCGCGGTCGCCGTCTTCACCGACGAGGTGTCGGCGGCCGTGTTGCAGGGACTGCCGGGACTGGACCTCGACCAGGAGGTGGTCGAACAGGTGCTCGGCGCCGCGGACCCGGTGGCAGCCGGAATCGCCGCGGCCATCACCGAGGCGCGGGCGCTGCTCTCGGTCGAGGGCGTCGAGGGTGTGAACGTCTCGGGACTGGCGTCGGCGTCGGGCGCGCGGGCGGGCGCCGAGATCAAGGCCGAGGTGGGCCGGCTGATCAAGGAGGGCGCACAGTGAGCGAGGCGATGGAGGCCGAGTTCGACACCATCGCCGAATGGACCGCCACCGTCGCCAGGGACCTCGGCCGAGACCACTACATGCCGGCCGCCTGCCGGGGCAGCGGCAGCCCGGCCGCCCTCGACTGGCTCATCGAGCAGATGCGGTTGGCGCCCGGCGAGTCGCTGCTGGACAGCGGCGCCGGGGTCGGTGGTCCGGCCGCCTATGCCGCGACGTCGCGTGCAGTGCGGCCGATGCTCGTCGAACCCGAGCGGGGCGCATGCCGGGCCGCCGCGGCGCTCTTCGACCATCCCGTTATCCGGGCGGTCGGTTCGACGCTGCCGACGCGCGACCACAGTTTCGACGCCGCGTGGTCGCTCGGGGTGCTCTGCACCACCACCGACCAACAGCAATTGCTCGACGAACTGCGCCGTACCGTTCGCCCCGGCGGACGAATCGGCCTGCTGGTCTTCGTCAAGCACGGCGAACTGCCGGCCGATGAGCTGCCCGACAACCACTTCCCGACCGCGGACCGGCTCGGCGGGTTGATCGCCGCCGCCGCGCTGTCCGTCGAGCAGTGGCTGGGCACCGCCGAACTGCCAGCCATTCCGACGGCGTGGATCGAGCGCGAGCAGGCCGTGACCGAAGCGCTCACCGAGCGGTACGGCCACACGCGGGCGTGGCGGCTGGCCGACCGGCAGAGCGCGAGCATCGGGCGGCTGCTGGAGGCGGGCACGGTCACCGGGGAGTTGCTGGTGCTGCGGCGCGCGTGAAACTTCTGGCGAATCGCCGCAGTTCGGGGCGAACAAGCGTGAATCGGCGACGGTGTGGGTACCGTCACCACGATGAAGATCATGTCGCCGACCGACTCGCTGTTCCTCGTCGGCGAATCGCGCGAGCACCCGATGCATGTCGCGGGCCTGCAACTCTTCGAACCACCGGAGGGCAGCGGCCCTGAGTTCATCAGGGAACTGCATACTGCGATCGTCGAGAACGACGACTTCCAGCCCACGTTCCGCAAGCACCCGGGCCGGCTGCTCGGCGGCATCTCCAACCTGGCGTGGGCGATCGACGACGAGGTCGACATCGACTACCACCTGCGCCGGTCGGCCTTGCCGCAGCCAGGCCGCGTTCGAGAACTGCTCGAGCTGACCTCGCGCCTGCACGGCACGCTTCTCGACCGCCACCGCCCCCTGTGGGAAGCGCACCTGGTCGAGGGCCTCGACGACGGCCGCTTCGCGATCTACACCAAGATCCACCATTCACTGCTCGACGGGATCTCGGCCCAGCGCCTCATGGTGCGGTCCATGTCGCCCGACCCCGGCGACCGTGAGATCCGGGTGCCGTGGGCACTGGCTCCGAAGCGCAGAGATAAGGGCGGTGGTGAGTCGCGGTCGCTGCTGCGATCGGTCACCGGAACGGTGGGTTCGGTTGCGGCGCTGGCTCCTTCGTCACTCGGCCTCGCCCGCGCGGCGCTACTCGAGCAACAGCTGACGCTGCCGTTCCGGGCGCCCAAGACGATGTTCAACACCCCGATCGGCGGGGCGAGGCGGACGGCCGCGCAGTCCTATCCGCTGGCACGGCTCCGAGCCATCAAGTCCGCGGCCGGGGTCACCGTCAACGACGTGGTGTTGGCGATGTGCGCGGGTGCATTGCGGGCCTACCTCATCGAGCAGGAGGCGCTGCCCGAAACGCCGTTGGTGGCCATGGTCCCGGTCAGTCTGCGCACCAAGGACGAGATGGACGCAGGCGGCAACATGGTCGGCACGATTCTGTGCAACTTGGCCACCGACATCGTCGACCCCGCCAAGCGACTCGACGCGATAAACACCTCGATGCGCGACAACAAGCGGGTGTTCGCCGAACTGCCGAAGACGCAAGCGCTTGCGCTGTCGGCGTTCCTCATGTCGGGCCTGGCGCTCGGGTTGGTGCCCGGGTTCGTCTCGTCGGCGCCGCCGCCGTTCAACATCGTCATCTCGAACGTGCCCGGTGCCCGGGAACCGCTTTACTGGAAAGGTGCCCGGCTCGACGGCAACTATCCGTTCTCGATCGCACTCGACGGTCAGGCGCTCAACATCACGCTGACCAACAACGCCGACAACCTCGACTTCGGTCTTGTCGGCTGCCGGCGCAGCATCCCGCACCTTCAGCGGTTGCTCACCCACCTCGAGGACGCCCTGAGCGAGCTGGAACGGGCCGTCTGCGCATAGTCGGCGCTCCAGGCCACATTTCTGCGGATCGGTCAGAACTTCGCGACGGCTCCCGCGTCCACCGGCAACGCCGCGCCGGTGATGTACATGGATTCATCCGAGGCGAGGAACACCACGGCATTGCTGACCGCGCGCGCCTCGATGAGCGGTTCGGGCAGCAGGTGGAACTGTCCGACCACCTCGGCGGCGTCATCGAGGGTCGGCTCCGATAGGTCGGGCCGCATCATCCGGACGAATTGGTCGTTGTCGAGCATGGGTGTGCGGATGTTGCCCGGATGGATCGAATTCACCCGGATCCACTGCGGGGCAAGCTCGTTGGCCAGCGAGTTCATCAGGCCGACGACCGCGTGCTTGGCCGACGCGTAATGGGCCATGTAGCCGCCGCCGCGCAACCCCAACATCGAGCTCACCAGGATGATCGATCCACCGCGGCCGTCGGTCATATGCGGCAGCGCCACCTTGGCGGTGTGCCACACCCCGGTCAGGTTGATGTCGAGCATCGTCTGCCAGGCGTCCTCCTCGATCGACGCGGCCGGCGCCGGGGTGCCGCTGATACCGGCGTTGGCGACCACCACGTCCGGCCGGCCCAACTCGTCCACTCCCCGCTGGAGCGCCGCTCGCAGGCCGTCGAGGTCCCGCACATCGGCTTTGGCGGTGACGATGCGCCGCCCCGACTTCTCCACCAGCTTCGCCGTCTCGTCGAGGTCTGCCTCGGTGGCGCCGGGGTAGCCTGCGGCTTCCACGTCGGCGCACAGGTCGACGGCGATGATGTCTGCACCCTCCTCCGCGAGCCGGATCGCATGTTCGCGACCCTGACCGCGCGCGGCGCCCGTGATGAATGCGACCTTGCCGGCCACCCTGCCGACCGCGTTGTTCGTCATCGTCCCTCCGGTGCCTTCGGTGCCCACACCATAACGAGACAATCGACTGTCGAGGTGGGAGCGCTGCCCGTGGTCGACGACGCAACTCCGTAAGAGCGGCGGAAGGGGCTCAACGAGCGATCGTGCTCCACAAGCCGGCGGCGCCGGCGCCGAGCGCGACCTCGGTGACCTTCTCGTCCCAGTACCGCACGGACCCGAACTCCGAACGCCACGCCAGCGCCGCGCGGGTGAACTCGTGCAGTCGATGTTCGCGCGTGGTGCCCATCGCGCCATGCACCTGGTGGGCGTTGCGGACGACCGCCGACGCCGCGTGGCCCGTGCATGAACGCGCCACCGCGACGCGGAATTCGAGGTCCTCAGCCGACCACTCCGTGCCGACCGCCTGGGCCAGCGTGGATTCGGTGGCGGCCCTGGCCAGCGCAGCCTCGGCGGCGAGGTCGGCGATCAAGCTCTGCACCGCTTGGAAGCGTGACAGCGGGCGACCGAACTGCTTGCGAGAAACGGCGTGCTCGATCGAGAGCTCGACTATGCGATCGAGCGCTGAGCAGATCTGAATCGACCGAATCAGAGCTGCTTTCATGTCGAGCTGCGTCACCAGCGCCGCGGCGACGGGAACTCCGTCGAGCAGGGACAGGTCCGCGGCCACCGAGTCCCGCGGCTCACCGATCGCGTTGCGCCCGGGGGTGATCTCCACCGTTGCAATGTCGACGTCGGCGCCGTGGTAGCCGGAACCGACCGGCCACACCAACGCGATTCGGTCGGCGCCCGTCGCCCAGGGGACGTTTCGCGCCGCGCCCTCGGCGTCGAGTCGGCAGACGGTGCGAACGGCGCGGTCGCTGCCCTCACCGGTCACACCGGCCGCGTCGAGCAGCCAGCAGGCCAGTAGGTCGTGTTCGGCCAGCGGAATTCGGACCGCGTGGCGGGCGGCGGCCGAAAGAAGCTCGGCGGCTTCGAACCAGCCCGCTCCGCTTCCGCCGACGTCCTCGGCGCCCGTCAACCGCACCAGACCGAGTTCGTCGAGGCGCTGCCACAACCCGGCGTCGCGGTGCGCCACGGGCGCATTGGGATGCGCATCTCGATACTCGGTGAACACCGCCTCCATCATGGCAGCGAGGTCCGGATCGACAACCGGTCTCATCGCAGGCCCAGCCCTCGGGCGATCACACCACGCAGCACCTCGTTCGTTCCGCCGCGCAGGGTGAATCCCGGACGCTGATCGGCAGCCGCCGACACCAGGCGCGAGAACTCGGGTTCCGTGAGACCGTCGAGCACACCGGCGAATTCGGCGATGTCGCCTTCGGTGGTGGTGCCGAGCACCTTGACCACTGCCGCAGGCACTTCGGCGGGGGTATCGCGCTCCAATGCGCCCGCCACCGCCGTCGACATCTGGTGCAGCCCGGCGACGCGGGCCACCAGCCTGCCCAGGTCGGCATCGGGAGCACAACGGGGCGAAGCCATTTCGTCAACACACGCGGCCAGCAGCACGAAAGTGGACAAGAACCGCTCCGGGCCGCTTCGCTCGAACGCCAACTCCGACGTCACCTGCCGCCAGCCGGCGCCGATCTCTCCGAACACCATGGTGTCCGGCACGAAGGCATCGTCGAGGATCACCTCGTTGAAGTGGTGCGCGCCGTTCATCGAGACGATCGGGCGGATCTGTACACCCGGACCTCGCAGGTCGACGATGAACTGGCTCATGCCGGCGTGCCGATTCTCCGGATCCACCGGCGCGGTCCGCGCCAGAGCGATGAACGCGTGTGCGCGGTGGGCGCCCGAGGTCCAAGCCTTGGTACCGGCGAGCGACCAGCCGCCGTCGACCCGCGTGGCCTTCGTGCGCACGCTCGCGAGGTCCGATCCCGAGTCGGGCTCACTCATGCCGATGCCGAAGAAGCACTGTCCGCGGGTGATTTCCGGCAGGAACTCCGACCTCTGGAGTTCGGTTCCGTACTTGAGCAAGGACGGGACGATCTGCCGGTCAGCGATCCAGTGGGCGGCCACCGGCGCGCCGGCCGCCAGCAGTTCCTCGGTGACCGCGAAACGTTCGAGGAACGAGCGCCCGTGTCCGCCGTACTCGACCGGCACCGTCATGCCCAGCCAACCGCGGGCCGCCAGGGCGGCGGTGAAGTCCTCGTCCCAGCCCGTCAACCAAGCGTCGACAGACGGCGTGAACGCTCCGGCGGCGAGTTGGTCGGCGAGGAACTCGCGAACCTGCCCACGGAGTCTCTCCGTGGTCGCGGGCCCGGTCGTCGCGGGTGGAACCAAGCGGGGAACGGAGACGTGCGGTGTCATGAGCCGTTCCGGCGGCGCTTCGGTCGCATCCCACGATTCTGTCAGCAGGTTTCGAACCGATGCGGCCGGCCGTTCACGGCGGGCCCGATCCCCGTCAGTGGCTGCTTCCCGCGGCGCCTCGGCGTCTGAGGAGGTGGACCCACGGCGGGTCGGGCCGATACGACGGCGAAATGCGCCGCAGCAGGTGTGGTGACATCGACACGCATGCCCGCGCCGCGCGGGATAGACCACTGCGCCGCCTGCGCGCTATGCCGAATGCGAGCATCCCGCAGAAAAACCCGGTCACGAAAGGCAGCCGCGCTCTTCTCCTGCTCCGCGCGGAGGCCAGATATCCGAACACCGCAGAGACGACGGCGACCACCATGACCAGCAGGACCGCCGACGTGAGTGTCATCCACCCCATCCGGCGTCTCTTCGGTCATCGGTCACGAACCCGATTCAAACACCAGATCAACGTGATCGAGGTCGTCGTCTGGTGTTCGTGACCGAAGCGAGCAGCAACCGTTAGCGGTCGACGCCTATTCCGGTACGGCGGGGCGGGCACGCGCCATGTGGAACTTCTTCTCGCAGTCGCCGCATTCCCACAGTTGGGTCCGCAGGCTGCGCGAGTCGTTGACCACATAAATCTCCGAACTGCCGCAACGAGGGCAGGTGGCGCGACTCGAATCCGGACTCGCCATTACCGCGCGCTGTTCTCGCAGCGACGAGTCACGGACCGCCGGGCAGCCACGCGGTCGGTCGTTCGCAAGTTCCCGGGTGTGGTGGCCATCGGTTCCACGCTACGCCTGGCGCGGCAGCGCGCGGACAACCGGTCCTGCCGCATGCCGCTATACGCCGAGACGCATCGGATGTGCGTCGATGATCGCCGGATCGTGCGTAGCAACCAGGAAGGCCCCCGTCGACGTCAACGTCGGCGGGGGCTCTCCCCCTCCCTGGTTCTGTGGTCAGTGGGCCGCGGCCGTGTTGGGGGGCATGGCCGCCACCAGCGGAGTGTCCACGCCGACCCGCCCCACCGCGTAGGCGCCGCCCGGTGACCCCAACGGCTCTTCTCGACCCGGCAGCACGGTGGTGAAGAACGCGGCGTTGTCGGCCAGGTGCACGCGGTCCTCCTCGGGCAGGTCGACCTCGTACTCGATCGCTCCGACCCGGCAGATCAGCTTGCACGCGCCGCAATCAACGCATTCGTCGGGATTGATGTAGAGCGAACGCGCCCCCTCGTAGATGCAATCCGCCGGACATTCCTGCACGCACGCCTTATCCATCACATCGACACACGCAGAACCGATCACATAGGTCATGCCGCGAGGCTAGGGCACCGCCAAGATGCGGGTGAAGGAGCCGATGGCCCCCGGTCGCAGTGACTTTGGTCCCCCAGACTAGGTCGCCCCCGCCGTGACGGGACAGGAGTAACCCGGATATGTGACTTGTTGCCCTGTGTCACGGGTTGTCGGTGGCGTGACCATTGCACCGTGACGATCCTCGATCAGAGTGGGCTTGCCGACGTTTCCAAGTCGGCGGAGTTCCCCGATGCGCAGACCATCCGGACGGCATTGACGTTGGCGACGCGCGCGCCGTCGATACACAACAGCCAGCCGTGGCGCTGGATGGTGGGTGAGCGCAGCCTCCATCTCTACGCCGACCCCACCCACCACCTGATCCATGCCGACCCGGATCGGCGCGAGCTCATGGTCAGTTGCGGCTTGGTTCTGAACCACGCGGTGATCGCGCTTTCGGCGCTGGGCTGGCGGGCACGGGTGAGTCGGTTCCCCAATCCCGCAGAACCTTCGCACCTGGCGTCGGTTCTGCTCTCATCGTCGCCGGCCGACCACCACGACGTGGCACTGGCTGCGGCGATCCCGCGCCGGCGCACCGACCGTCGGCACTTCAGCCCGTGGCCGGTGCCTCGCGGCGACGTTGCCACGATCGGCGCCAGGACCGCTCGTATGGGAATTCAGCTGCGCTGCGTCGAGATGTCGCGCGACATCAGCGGGATTGTCGCCGAGGCCGTCTCGCGTCACGATCACGACAGTGGCTACCGCGCGGAGTTGAGTGCATGGAGCGGCCGGCGTGCCGCCACCACGGGTGTGCCCGCGCGAAACATCCCCGCACCCGCCACGGCGTCCCTGCTCGGTCGCCGATTCGCCGCGGGTGTAATGAACTCACCCGGCGATGCCGCCGCCGGCGAGGACCACGCCGCACTGCTGGCCCTGGGCTCCGCGGCCGACGATGATCTCGCGCGACTACGCGCAGGGGAGGCGACCAGCATGGCACTGCTGACGGCGACCTCGTTCGGTCTGGCGACGTGCCCGGTGTCTGAACCGTTGGAGATCGGCGAAACCCGTGACGCGATCATGGCGGAGGTCTTCGACAACCGCGAGTATCCCCAGATGATGTTCCGGATCGGCTGGGCCCCGGTGGGGGCAGATCCGCTGCCTTCGACGCCGAGGCGGCCGATCGACGAGGTGGTCACCGACCTGGACGGCACACCGCTGCAATGAGCGGGCCGGCTCGCGGAGTGACTCTCGGGACCGTCACCGGTGACTTTGGTCCGTAGCAGTGATCATCTCCGCAGCGAAGACTTGCGGAATGGCCGCATTCGCCGAACCTCTGGTGCACGACGAGCTCGAGAGTCTGGTGTGCAACCTCTGCGCGAAGTATCCCGAGCGTTCGCGCGTTGAGGTCGAAAGAGTCGTCGCGGCCGTCTATGCCGAGATTGTCGCGCAAGCCACGGTGACATCGCACGTGATCCCGTTGACGTTGAACCGAAGTCGACGACTGCTTGCTCTCTCGGTGCCGGACGAGAGCGGGGGTCCTCGATTGGCTCTGCGGGGTCGCACGTGAGCTCCCACACCGAGTCGACAGAACCGAGGGCCCACGGCATCGTCGTGGCCGTCGACGGCTCAGCTACGTCCCTGGAGGCGACGCGATGGGCTGCCGTCGAGGCCGGCCTGCGGCATGTTCCGCTGACCCTCGTCCATGTCCTGCCATATCTCGAGGTCGGTCCGTGGGTGGATCTGCCCATCCCGCCTGAGTTTTGGGAGGAACGCGACCGGCGTGGCGAGAAAATGGTCGCCAACGCGCGCTATGTGGCCGGGACAGCGCTCGAGCAGCCAGCCCAGATCGGGATCGAGGAGCGCGTGGTCTCCGGCGCCCCGGTGCCGACGTTGGTGGACCTGTCCAAGGACGCCGACATGCTGGTGGTGGGATGCCGCGGGCTCGGGGGAGTGCAAAGACTGCTGCTGGGCTCGGTGAGTTCGGGTCTGGTGCACCACGCACACTGCCCGGTGGCGGTCTTCCATGACGAGGCGCAGGCAAGTGGGCGGACCGAAGCGCCCGTCGTGGTCGGCATCGACGGTTCGCCGGCATCCGAGTCGGCCACGGCCATCGCCTTCGACGAAGCGTCGCGGCGCGGTGTGGACCTCGTTGCGGTGCACACCTGGTTCAGCAGCGCTGATTTCGGCGTCGATGTGGCATTGCCGGCTCTCGCGGCTCAGGCGGACGAGGAGCTTGCGCAGCGGCTCGCCGGTTGGTGCGAGCGCTACCCGGATGTCGCAGTGCGTCGCGTCGTCGGCCAGGACGAGCCTGCGAACCGGTTGCTCGCCGAGAGCGAGCAGGCCCAACTCCTCATCGTCGGCAGCCACGGACGCGGAGGCTTCGCCGGCCTACTGCTGGGCTCGGTGAGCTCAGCCGTGGCCCAGGCCGCGCGCATCCCGGTGATCGTGGCCAGGCAATCTTGACCGCCGGTCGGAAAGTCTCAGTCGTGCGGGTCTTCGGACTTCGCGATTCGGGGGCGCGGACCGGCAACCTTGTTCCGGTAAAACTCAATTCATCGAGGTGCAACGGCCAATGAGTGCTCAATTCCCCGATCTCGAGACGACGCGCTCGGCCCTCATGCTCGCGGCGCGGGCACCGTCGGTGCACAACTCACAACCCTGGCAGTGGCGCCTGGGGGAGCGCAGCCTGCACTTGTACGCCAATCGGCGACTGCACTTGCAGCACACCGACCCCGACGCCCGCGACATGATGGTCAGCTGCGGGGCCACGCTGAATCACGGCCAGATCGCCTTCGCGGCGCTCGGTTGGCAAGCCAAGATCCACCGATTCCCCAACCCCGACGACCCCGACCACCTGGCCTCGCTGGAACTGCACCGTCATCCGGCAGGCGACCTCGACATCGCCCTGGCCGCCGCCATCCCGCGACGTCGCACCGACCGGCGCAGGTACAGTCCGTGGCTCGTGGCACACGGTGACATCGCGCTGATGGGATCTCGCGCCGCTCGGATGGGTGTGACGATGCGCCGGGTGGACGACCTTCCGGGATTGCAGGGCATCGTCGCCGAGGCGGCCTGGCGCCACGCCGGTGACCGCGACTATTCGGCCGAGTTGGCGACGTGGAGTGGACGATACGGTGCCGCAGCGGGAGTACCTGCCCGAAACACACCGAAACCCGATGCGAGGGCGCCTATTCCGGCGCGGTGGTTCGCGGGGCCGGTGCTCACCCAACCGCAGGGTTCGGATGCGCACGACGATGGCGCGGTCGTCATCGCCCTGGGCACGACCGACGATGGTGAGCTGTCCCGGCTGCGTGCCGGTGAAGCGACGAGCACGGTGCTGCTGACTGCTACGGCACTCGGGTTGGCAAGCTGCCCGATCACCGAGCCGCTCGAATTCACCGAGACCCGTGCCGGGGTGCGCGAGCATGTCTTCGACGGCGATTCCTGTCCGCAGATGCTTCTGCGGATCGGTTGGGCGCCGGTGAACGCAGACCCGCTGCCCGCCACCCCACGCCGGAAATTGAACGAGGTGTTGGCGAGATTGGACGGGACACCCCTCGGTTGACCATCCCGCCGGATCCGCAGGACAGTCGACGCACGAGGTCTCGCGCCACCCGACAAAGGAGATCGACATGGCGACCCCGACCACACACCCCGGCATCGTTGTCGCAGTCGACGGTTCCCCGGCTTCCCGGGTGGCCGTCGATTGGGCGGCACGCGAAGCCGCGCTGCATCGGTTCCCGCTGTCCATAGTGCACGTCATCCAATCGCCGGGCATGCGGATGTGGCCCGACCTACCGATGACCCCGGAACTGGTGGAGCGCGCAGCCGAGCGGGGCCGCGCCGTCCTCGATGCCGCGGTCGACACCGCGAGAAAGGCGACGGTCGCAGAACCGATCCGGATCACCACCGAGACGTTCACCGCCGGTGTGGTGCCGACGCTGATCGACCTGTCGAAGGATTCGGACATGATCGTGGTCGGGTGTCGCGGGCTGGGGGCGATCGAGCGGCGGCTGCTCGGCTCGGTGAGCACGGGCCTGGTCCAACACGCGAAGTGCCCGGTCGCCGTCATCCACGACGAGGACCCGCTGATGCCGCAGCCCGCCGTGGCGCCGGTCCTCGTCGGCGTCGATGGCTCCCCGGCCTCGGAGTCGGCCACCGCGGTCGCCTTCCGGGAAGCCTCCTTGCGTGGAGTCGAATTGGTCGCGGTCCACGCCTGGAGTGATTTCACCGTCTACGAGGTGCCGGGGTCGGAGTTGCCGGCCGTGCAGGGTCAGGCTGAGCGCACGTTGGCAGAGCGGCTGGCCGGCTACGAGGAGCAGTATCCGGATGTCCTCGTGCGGCGTGTCGTGGTGATGAACCGGCCCGCGCAGATGCTGCTCGAGCTTTCGGAGGAAGCGCAATTGACGGTTGTCGGCAGCCACGGCAGGGGCGGATTCGCCGGGATGCTCCTCGGTTCGGTCAGCGCGACCGTCGCCGAGGCGGCGCGGATGCCGGTGCTGGTGGTTCGCCAGTCCTGAGCGGCGAACCGGTCATTCGTTGACGCGGTGGGACTGGTCGAGCTTCGAGATGAACACCGCCGCCTGTGTGCGGCGTTCCATGCCCAGCTTCGCAAGAAGTCGGGACACGTAGTTCTTCACCGTCTTCTCGGCGAGGAACATCCTCGCGGCGATCTGCTTGTTCGTCAGGCCTTCACCGAGCAGGTCGAGCAGGACTCGTTCCTGCTCGCTGAGTCCGGCCAAGGGATCCGACCGCTCGGCGGACCCGCGCAATTTCGCCATCAACGCCGCGGCCGCCCGGTTGTCCAACAGGGACCGGCCGGCGCCGACATCCTTGATCGCCTGCGCGAGCTCCATACCTTTGATGTCTTTGACCACGTAGCCACTCGCTCCGGCCAAGATCGCGTCCAGCATCGCCTCGTCAGAGGTGAACGAGGTCAACATCAGGCAGCGGAGATCGGGCAGCCGGGAGAGAAGATCGCGGCACAGTTCGATGCCGTTGCCGTCCGGCAAACGCACGTCGAGGACCGCGACGTCCGGTTGCAGCGCCGGGATCCGCGCGAGGGCCTGTGCCACGGAGCCGGCTTCCCCGACCACCTCGAGTTCTGGATCGGCACCGAGCAGGTCGACCAGACCGCGCCGGACGACCTCATGGTCGTCAACCAGGAAGACCTTGACCATGTGCAGTCCTTCTGTTGGGTGGTGCGGCAACATCGCTCACAATACGATCTGCGGCTGGCAGATCAACACCGAACATTCCGCTTCGTGCAGTGACGCATAGCCCGGCGACGCGAAGAGGTCCTTGATGCCGTGCGGTCGTTCGTGGCTGATCACCAGCAACTGAATGGGATCCGACTGCTCGGCCACGAAGTCCAGCGTGGAACCACGCACGGTCAGCGTTTGGATATCCATGTCGGGATACCGCCTTCGCCACTGCGACAGGTGACGGTCGAGCCGTGCTGCGAGGATCCGGCCGTCGTCACCGGTGCCCGATGTGGCGGTCCCGCCTGTCGACCGGCTCATGACCACACGCAGCGGCGCCGAGCGCAACAGCGCTTCCTGGAGTGCCTGCAGCACCACCACGTCCGAACTCGGTGAGTCGTCGACCTCGGCGACTATCCAGTCCTGCCGGGTGCGGTGCGGGTCGAATCGACGCACGACCGTCACCGGGCAATGCGCCGCGACCGCGACCGCGGCCGCGGTCGACCCGAACCGGGATCCGCTGCCGTGGCGGCTACCCATGTCGCCGACGCAGAGCATCGCCGCCCACCTCGACGCCTCGACCAGGGCGGGAATCGGACGGTCCTGCAGGATTTCCACCTCTACTTTGACCGGCTTCTCAGTTGACTCGATGGCCATGAACGCGTACCGGACCGCGATTTCGGCGCTGGCCAGATCGCGGGCTGCTTGGCCCGGACTTCGGTCGACCGCGTCGACGGCGTCGACCGCGTACACGAGCCGCAGTGGGATGTCGCGGCTCACGGCTTCATCGACTGCCCACAACGCGGCATTCAGGCCGGACCGCGAACCGTCGACGCCGACCACGACGGACGGCGCCGAGGCGTGCCTACGTGCCATCTCCGGCTCCCGATGCGATCATGATGTCCGAGGCCCGATTTCGAGCACCTCGTCGACCGGCCGGCGGGGGGTCGGCGGCGGAACGTTCTCGATCTCCGGCGCGAGTCCGATGCGGATAAGTATCTGGGGTGTGGTCGATTGGTCGGTCAGCGAGGCGACGACGTCGCGGCTGGCCTGCACCTCGGTGATATGACTCAACGGGCACGTCGCGAGACCCGCCATGGTGGCCTCGAGAAGGACCGCGGAGAGCATCTCGCCGCACTGCAGGACACCGACACGTTCGCTGTCATAGGTCGACAGCACGAGGATCTTCGAACGGTCCCGCCCCAGGGCGGCGCGGCGTTCCCGGTCGTGGTGTGCCACGGGAAAGGCGCGGCCCACATCAACGCGGTCGCGCTCGGCCTCAGACACCAGCGTGTCCGGTGGAATACCCTCGTCGGTCGCGAACGGTGCAGTCCACCAATCCATTTCGGAATGGTAGGACGAATCGTAAAGCCGGAGTTCCTCGGTGAGTTTGGACGCTTCGGCGAGCTCGGGTCGCAGCTCGTCGGCGATGACGTCGAATCGCACGCTTTCGGCGACCACCGCGCGCCGCAGTGTCGACTCGACCGCAGGCCATTCGGGCGGCTCGGCGAACGGCAGGCGGTCGGTCCTACGCAGCAGGATCGCGTCGGCGCGGCGGCGGTGACCTTCGGTGACGAAGTCCATCGGAGAAAACTCGACCGAAGCGAGGTGTAACGGTCTGTTGGGATTGGGGTACCGGTCGATGTTGGCCCGCCACCCGGCCGCCGCCATCGCCACCCGGAAATGATCGAGTACCGCACCACAGCCGAGCAGTGCTTCCCGGCCCGAATGATCCGCCGAATACAGCACGCGGTCCTTGTCCAGGTGGAGGTGAACCCCGCTGTCGTCGACAACCCAGTGCCACGGCTGGCTGTTGTACAGAGACGGCGCCCGGCAGGCCAGTTCCACAGCACTTCGGATGACGTCGGTCTCGACGAGCGTGTCGCGCATACTTCGATGTTCGGCCGCAGCCGGGACCCGAGCCAGGGCCAATGGTCCCCTCTGACGGGCCTTCTGACCCTGTTCGCCGGGGCACGGTGGGATGCACGATTCCCACTATGAGCAGTGCGGCACCGGTGTCGGATCGCGTCGACGGATCCACGACGGCCGGCAACCTCGACGCTCAGGTGCGCGAGACACACACCGGCCTCGTGGCCCTGGTCGGCAACCGGGCCTACAAGGTCAAGAAGCCCGTCGCGACCGACTTCCTGGACTTCACCACACTGGAGAGCCGCGAGCGCGCCTGTGCGCGCGAGGTCGCCCTCAACAGCAGGCTGTCACCGGAGAGCTACTTCGGCGTCAGCCACTTCACCGACCCGGGAACGGGCGCGGCCGAACCGGTGATCGTGATGCGGCGTTATCCCGATTCGGCGCGGCTGGCATCGTTGGTCCGTGGCGGTCGGTCCGTGCACGACCATCTGGACGCGATCGCCGAGAGGCTGGCGGATTTCCATCGCGATTCCGCCAGAAGCGCCGCGGTCAACGCCGGTGGCGAAGTCGGGGCGATCACCAAGCGATGGCACGACAATCTCGACGCGCTGAGCTGCATCGCCGGAACGGTCATCACGGCCGACCAGATCCACGAGATGCGCCGGCTCGCCGACCGTTTCATCGCGGGTCGCGAGTCGCTGTTCGCGCGGCGCATCGCACAACGCCGCGTCGTCGATGGGCACGCCGACCTGCTGGCCGACGATATCTTCTGCCTGTCAGATCATCTGGCGATCCTGGACTGCTTGGAGTTCGACGACGAGCTTCGATACCTCGATGCCGTCGATGACGCCGCTTTCCTCGCCATGGATCTCGAGTTCCTCGGTCGAAGGGACCTCGGTGACCACTTCATCGATGCCTACCGACGGCACGCCGCCGATCCGGCGCCCAAGTCGCTGCGTGAGTTCTACATCGCCTATCGCGCGGCGGTACGCGCCAAGGTCGACTGCGTCCGCGTGATGCAGGGGCACCCCGAGGCGGCTGCCGATGCGCGACGGCACTTCGACATCGCGCGAGAACATCTCCGCTCGGGCACGGTGCAACTCGTCGTCATCGGCGGCGGGCCAGGCGCCGGTAAGACGACCCTGGCCCGAGCGCTGGCCGAACCACTGGAAGCTGAGGTGATCTCCACCGACGACGTGCGACGGCAGATGCTGCGCGCCGGCGAGATCAGCGGAACGGCGGGTGCCTTCAACGCCGGTCTCTACGCCCCGGAGAACGTCGCGGCGGTCTACGACGAAGTTCTCCGACGGGCCGATGCGGCGCTCCGTGGCGGCAGGTCGGTGATCCTCGACGGGACGTGGCGGGATCCCGGTCGACGCGACCGGGCGCGCGTCCTCGCCCAGGGCGACAGTTGCCCTGTGGTGGAGCTGGTGTGCTCGGCGCCGCTCGAGGAAGCCGCCACCCGGGTCGAGACCAGGTTCGCGACGACGTCCGACGCGACGCCGGAGATCGCGGCGGCGATGTCAGATGAGTTCATTGCCTCGCATGGTGGCCACGTGATCGACACCACGCGCCCGCTGGCCCAGTCCGTCGCCGAGGCGCACCAGATATGTTGTCTGGCAATATGATCCGTTCGCGTGGAACCGGCAAGGAGAAGCCTGATGGCGGATGAGGGCGGTCCGGTCGTTGTCGGCGTGGACGGAAGCGACCAGGCCGTGTCGGCGACGCGTTGGGCGGCGGCCATCGCATCGAAGCTGAACGCTCCACTGCACATCGTGCACGCCGAACCCCCGTCCGGACACAACTTCTCCGATACGATCGCTGCCATTCGGGCAGCCGAGATGTCAGCGCTGCAGGAAGCCGGTCCGGCGATCCTCGAAGCAGCCGAGCGGGCGGCCGGCGCCCACAATTCCGACCTGCCGATCACTTCCACGCAGCGGCCCGACCCGGTCGATGAGGCGCTGGTCGACCTGAGCCGGCAGGCGCGGATGATCGTGCTCGGTTGCGGTGACGTCTCCGTCGGAGCCGCTCTCCTGGTCGGGTCGACCACCGTCGCCGTCGCGTCACACGCGATGTGCCCGGTAGTGGCCTGGCGAGGCGACGTCGTCACGCCCACCGACCGCCCGATCGCGGTCGGAGTGGGCGGTGACGACGACAGCAAAGTGGCGATAGGAGCGGCCTTCGAACTGGCCGAGCGACTCAATGTCGGCGTGGTCGCCGTTCACGCCTGGTCGACCCGCCGGCCGCCGTCGGAGGTGGCAATCCCGCTGTTCATCGACTGGGACGCGGTGGCTGCGGACGAAAGGAAGAATCTCATGGAAGCCCTCGCGCCCTGGCGGCGCCGCTATCCGGGTGTCGATGTGAATGCTGTTGTGAAACGCGAGAAGCCGAGTGATGTACTCCTGCGGCACAGCGGCGACGCTCAGCTGGTGGTGGTCGGCAGCAGGGGGCGTGGGTTGATCAGCGGCACGCTGCTCGGTTCGACCGGACTCAACCTGCTGCACCATTCGCCGATCCCCACCATGATCTGCCGATCACAAGGTGCCGTCCGATGAGGGCGGAGCACCTGACGACGCTGGATGCCAGCTTCCTGGAGGCGGAGGACTCCGACCGGCACGTCAGTTTGGCGATCGGTGGGGTGTCGGTCATGGAGGGACCGCTGCCCAACCTCGACGACTTCGCAGCCGGCTTCGCGGAAAGGATCGTGGCCTTGCCGCGATTCCGACAGGTGCTGCGCACCCATCTGTTCGATCTGCAGCCGCCGGAGTGGGTGGAGGTCGACGATCTCGACGTCGCACACCACATCCACCGTGCCGCGCTGCCGCATCCCGGCGATGAGCAGGCGTTGTATCGGTTCATCGCCGACGTCATGGAGCGCCGTCTGGACCGTGACCGCCCGTTGTGGGAGTGCTGGATCATCGAAGGATTGGCAGACGACAAGTGGGCGCTCCTGATGAAGATCCACCACTGTATCGCCGACGGAATCGCGACCATGCACATGATCTCGGCGCTCAGTGACGGAGGCGAAGGGGAGACGTTCGCGTCCAGAATCCGCGCCGCCAACGCCGCTCACCAACCTGCTACTTCGCCCAAGCTCACGCTGAACCCGCTGTCCTGGGCCGGCGCGGCGTGGCATCTTGCGGCGAACGCGACGGGCACGGCGGCGCTGGCGGTCGAAGGCGCAGCCGAGATCCTCGGTGGTGTCGTCAACCCCGCGCCGAAGTCCTCGCTGACCGGTCCCGTGACGGCCATGCGGCGCTACAGTGCGGCCCGGGTGAGCCTGCAGGACGTGAACGAGATCAGCAACGCGTTCGCCGTGACCCTCAACGACGTCGCTCTGGCCGCCCTGACCGACAGCTTCAGGGCCGCTCTGATCCGCAGGGGTCAACGCCCCCAGCGGAACTCACTACGGACACTGGTTCCGGTGTCCGTGCGCGCGAACGAGGAAGCCGGCATCACCGACAACCGGGTCTCGGCGATGTTGCCGTTCCTGCCCGTCGACGAGGCGGATCCGGTCGATCAGCTGCGCGCCGTCCATCGGCGACTGGAGCGAGCGAAGGCCAGCGGACAGCGGGAGGCAGGCAGCATCTTCGTCGCTGCCACCAACGTTCTGCCGTTCCCGCTGACCGCGTGGGCGGTCAGGGCGCTGACGAGGCGGCCCCAGCGCGGTGTCGTCACGTTGGCGACGAATGTGCCAGGCCCGCGCCGCAGGCAGCGCGTCATGGATCGTGAAGTGTCGCACGTGTTGCCCGTTCCGCCGATCGCACTGGGCATCCGGACGGGGGTGGCGATCGTCAGCTACGCCGACGAGCTCGCCTTCGGCGTCACCGCCGACTACGACGCAACCCCCGACGTCAATGAGCTCGCACGGGGTATCGAGGCGGGTGTGGCCCGACTGCTGGCGCGTTCCCGCATCCAGCAGGCGAACGGTGAGACGTGAATTGCGTCCCACGCGCACAGGAAGGGGTACGACGATGAAGGCGCAGGTCGGAGATTGGTTGGTGATCAAGGGGTTGACGGTGGACCGCCCGGGTCAACGGGGGCTGATCACCGAGGTCCACTCGAAGGACGGGTCGCCGCCCTACGTGGTGCATTGGCTGGACAACGATCACATCGCCACCGTCTTCCCAGGGCCGGATGCGATCGTCGTCACGGCCGCCGAGCAACGTGCCGCGGACGAACGCGCTGAGCGACGGATGGCCAACTTGAGGTCGGACATCGAGGCCCGGGGGAAAGGTGCCGAGTGACCGGTGACCGGCCGATCATCGTCGGGGCCGACGGTTCGGTGTTCGGCGAGGCCGCCGTCCGCTGGGCCGCGTGCGACGCCGTGCTGCGCGACGCCGAACTGGTGATCGTGCACGCCGCTTCACCCGTGATGGGAACGTGGCTGGCCATACCGGCCCCGGCGGACGTGCTCGAATGGCAGCACCGCCTCGGACGCGACATCCTCGAGCACTCGGTGAATCTGGCACGAGAGGCTGCCGGTGCGCAGCTGCGGGTCAGGACCCGCGAAATGTCCTGCCCGACTGCAGCCGCCCTGATCGAACTGTCCGAGCACGCGCAGTTGACGGTGGTGGGCAGCCGCGGGCGGGGCAAGGTCGCACGCAGGTTGCTCGGGTCGGTGAGCATGGGACTTGTCCACCACTCGCGATGCCCGGTGGCCGTGATCCGACCCTCCGCAACGAGCGACGATTTCCCGGCCAGCGCGACCGCACCGGTGCTGGTCGGGGTCGACTTCTCGCCGGATTCCGAGCAAGCCACCGAGTTGGCCTTCGAGGAGGCGTCCCGGCGTGAGGTGACGCTGGTGGCACTGCATGCGTGGTGGAGCCCCGGCACTTTCGAGTTCGCCGGACCGGAATGGGGATCCGTCGAGCGCGAGGTCGAACAGTCCTTCGCAGCGAGATTCGCCCTATGGCAGGACCGCTATCCGGGCGTGGAAGTACAGCGGGTAGTGGTCCGCGACGCTCCGGCACACGAAATCGCCGTTCGATCCGAGGAGGCACAACTGGTGGTTGTCGGCAGCCGCGGCTACGGGGCGGTCGCCAGCACCTTGCTGGGCTCGGTGAGCACCGCGGTGGTGCAGGCCGTGCAGGCACCGGTCATCGTGGCACGATCGTGAATCAGCGATCGGCGGGGGGCGCCGCCGTGGCGACAGCTTATGTGAAGCAACAGATCTCGTTCGGATCGGCGGGCTCGGTCATCGCCGGTGTGCTGTACCGGCCGACGTCGAGTCCGGAGCCGCTGCCTGCGGTCATCCTCGCGCACGGCTTCAGCGGAACGATGGACTGGATCGTTCCCGACTTCGCGGCGAGTTTCGCCGAGGGTGGTCTGGCGGTGCTCATATTCGACTACCGTGATCTCGGCTGCAGCGGGGGAGAGCCGCGACAGCTGATCGACACCCATCGCCAGGTGGCAGACCTGCGCAACGCCATAAGGTTCCTGCGGTCTCGCCCGGACATCGACACGGACCGAATCGCGCTGTGGGGCACCTCCCTCGGCGGAAGCCATGTGCTGAACGTGGCCGCAACAGACCCGGCTATCGCCGCCGTAGTCGCGAATGTGCCCGCGCTGGATGTCTTTCGGGTGGGTGACCGATACGTTCCCGAGCACCGACGTACGGGCGCAGTCCAAACCGCGACTGCGACGGTTCATCTACTATCAGCGGCGGTCCTCGACGCCGTACGCGGTGTGCTTGGCCTGCGGCCCTTCTACATCGCCGTCTACGGAAAGCCGGGCCGCGCCGTGTTCAGCGATCCAGCGCTGGCCGGGCTCTTCTCGGACGTTGAGCGCCACGCTCCCACCTGGTGCAACCGCGTCACCCCCCGGTTCCTGTTCACCGCTCCGCGCTACCGGAAAGGCACCATGGAGCGCGTGGTGCCTCCGGTCCTCGTCACAGTCGCGAGGGACGACGACGTCATCTCAACGCCGTTCGTGAAGAGGACAGCGGCCAGAGCGTCACGACACGAGATCCGCGAGTACCCCGTGCGGCACTTCGACATGTACCACGGCGCGGTTCGCGACCAGGTCGCCGCCGATCAGCTGGCGTTCCTGCGTCGAAACCTTGGCTGTGGGGCATCGGCGGAGCGATTGCTCGCACTCGACGAAGGAACACGCCGGAGCTGACACCGGTTGCTGCGCCGGGCACCTTATCGGCGAGAGTGGTGACCTAGGACTCTCGCGGTGGTGTGCAAGCCGCCGTAGGAACGAGGGTATGGGTGAGACAACCGAATCCGCGACGCCGGTCACCATCGACGTCGCGACCCGCGGCCGGTTCCCGGGCGCTGCCGAATACGCCCGCGACAAGATCGGCGGGTTGTTCCACCTGGCCGACCGCCCGGTGCTGTACGCCCGCGTCCGCCTCACCGAACACGCCGACCCCGCCGTGAGCCGGCCGGTCATCGCACAGGCCAATCTCGATGTCAGCGGTCGTGTGGTGCGCGCGCAGGTCGATGGCGTCAACGCGCGCGAGGCCATCGACCGGCTCACCGCCCGGCTGCGGCAACGGCTCGAGCGCACTGCACGACACTGGGAGGCGCGGCGCGGCGCCCGACCGGTGAACACGCCACACGAGTGGCGTCACGATTCGGTGCCAGCCCACCGCCCCGGCCACTTTCTCCGTCCGGTCGACGAACGCCGCGTCGTGCGCCGGAAATCCATTGCGCCGCATACGTGCACCGTCGACGAAGCCGTCCACGACATGGAGCTCCTCGACTATGACTTCTATTTCTTCACCGAGTCCGGCACCGGCTTCGCCAGCGTGCTCTACCGCGGGGAGTCGGGTGTTCATCGGCTCGCGCAGGTCGTTGCGCCGTCCGAGGAGCGGCTCGCCCATTTCGAGTCGCCCGTGACGCTGAGCGCTGCCTCACCGCCATGCGTCACCATCGACGAGGCGGTGGAGCGCATGGGGCTGCTCGGGCTTCCGTTCCTGTTCTTCATCGACGCGGCCGAGGGTCGGGCCGCGATCCTCTACCACCGCTACGACGGGCACTACGGCCTGATCAGTCCGGCCGATTGAGTGACGCAAGTCCAGACGGCCCCGCAGCGAATCCCTAGCCGCTGCGGGGCCGTCGCCGCTGTCCGGGACCGGCGCAGGTCCAGTCGTGCAGTGGTACTCGATGCCGCAGCAGGGCCGTTCGGCTTGTGCCCCCTGGGACTTTCGCCTCCTATGAGACGGGCCCGGGCACCCCTATCGTCAGCAGTGGACGTCGGTCCACCGAAGGAGTTGTGATGCCTGAACGTAAGAGACACCGCGGAATCGTGGTCGGCGCCGACGGCTCCGTGCCGTCACAGGCCGCTGTCAGGTGGGCCGCTCGCGAGGCGACGATGCGCGACCTGCCGCTGACGATCATGCACGCCAACCGCGTTTCGGAGATCAGCGCGTCGGTGCTGATGTGGCCGGCGGGACGCATACCTCAAGAAGTACTCGCACTGCAGGAGGACGAGGCCCGCAAGATCATCTCCGACGCGGTCGGAGTCGCCCGCGAATACACCGCACCCCGCCGACTCGAGGTGGACACCGAGACCTTCCTCGGCGGTCCGGTGCCGACGCTGATCGACCTCTCCAAGGACGCGCAGCTTGTCGTCGTCGGCAGCCGCGGCCGGTCCGCGTTCAACAGGGCGTTACTCGGTTCGGTCAGTTCGGGTGTGATTCATCACTCGCACTGCCCGGTCGCGGTGATTCACGACGAAGCGCCACCGTCGGACAACCTGCCGGTCCTGGTCGGCATCGACGGCTCACGGGCGTCGGAAGCGGCGACCGCGATCGCATTCGACGAAGCATCCTGGCGCGGTGTCGAGTTGATCGCCCTGCATGTGTGGAGCGACGCGGACCTGTCGGAGTTCAGTATGGACTGGGAAACGGTGCACGCGGCGGCGAGCAAGACGCTCGCCGAACGACTGGCCGGCTGGCACGAGCGCTATCCCGACGTGGCGGTGCGCAAGGTGGTGGAGTTTCAGCAGCCCGCCCACCACTTGGTGAAGCTGTCCAAGCAGGCCCAGCTGGTCGTGGTCGGCAGTCACGGCCGCGGCGGCTTCGCCGGGATGCTGCTGGGATCCGTCGGCTCGGCCGTCGTCCAGGCGGCTCGCGTCCCGGTCATCGTCGCCCGCCAGACCTGATCGGAGTTTCAGGACTCCGCTTGGCGACGGCACAGCATCACCGGGACGGGGCAGTGGTGCAAGAGATTCAAGCTCGTGGACCCCAGCACGGCCCCGGCCAGGGCATTGTGGCGCCGACTGCCGAGAACTACCAGTTGTGCCTCGGCGGCGTGACGCAGTAGGGCGCTGGTGGAGCCTTCCGGCTCAACGAAGTAGGTCACCTCCACGTCGGGATAACGCTTGGTCCACGGTTCGAGAACGCTCATCAGACCTTGCCACTGCAGGGCTTGCAGGCCGTCCCAATCGGTCACGAAGGCGCTGATGAGCCCGGGTGGCGGACGGAACCGGAACCACGTGTGGACGGCGCGCACGCCGACCCCGACCCGAGCGGCGAACTCGAAGGCGGCATCGAATGCCGCCGGACCGGTGGCGGCGTCCTCCACACCGAGCACCACCGGCTGCTGGCTGGGAGCTGTGTCGACGCCGCGCCATACGACGACGGGGCACGCGGAATGTGCCGATACGGCAAGGGTCGTCGAGCCGACCACGATTGCCGCCGCCGCCGACACCTCCTCGGAGGCGAGGACCACCATCCGCGCAGTGCGGCTGTGTTCGGTCAGCAACTGGTCGACCGGCACGTCGGAGGCCAGTGTCACGACGTCGAGGTCACCGAACGCCGACCGCACGTCTTCCTCCGCAGACTTGAGAATCGTTGCCGCAGACTCGCGGTGTTGCGCCACCGCTGCGGACCGCAGCGCCGCCGCCGCGTCGGTGAGTGCGGCGCGCCTCCTCGGCAGCCCGCTGACCAACTCCAGCGGTGCGCCGTAACGCGCGGCGAGGGCTGCGGCCCATCTGACGGCGGCGGCCGCTTCCTCACTGCCGTCGACACCGACGACGACGGCGGATGATCGGCTGTCCTGAGTTCGTGAACTCATCGGGGCCGCACGACGATCACCGGCGCATGGGCGCCTCGGGACACCTTCGCCGCCACGCTGCCCAGGACCATGCCGGTGAAGCCGCCGCGGCCGCGACTGCCGATCACGACGAGCTGAGCCTGCTGGGAAGCATCGACGAGCCAACGCGCCGGCTGGTCGCAGACGATCCGGCGCTGTACATGCACGTCGGGGTACCGCTCCTGCCACCCGGCGAGACGTTCCGCCAGCACCTCCTGCCCCTGGTCCTCGTACTCGTGCCAGTCCATGCCGAGGACCGGGAACACGCCGACGTCGCTCCAGGCGTGCAACGCAACGAGTTCGACGCCTCGCCGCGACGCCTCGTCGAAGGCGAACGCGGTCGCCTCTTCGGAGGCCGGCGAGCCGTCCACGCCCAGCAGGACCGGGGAAGTGCGGTCAGGTGCTTGCGCCTCGTCATTGTGGACGATCGCGACCGGACCGTGTCCATGGTGAACGAGGCCGCTGCTGACCGACCCGAGTAACGCACGTCCGATCGCGCCCAAGCCGCGGCTGCCGACGACGGTCATGTACGCGTCGCGGGATCCGGCGACCAGCGCCGAGGCCGCGGGTTGATGCACCACCTCCGTCTTCACCGCGGGCGGCTGGGTCGCGCCAGAGCTCGCCGCCACCGCCTGCTGCGCTCGCTCGAGCACCTGGCGCGCAGCTTCCTCCTGAGATTCGGCATAGTCGGCCTCCAGGTACGCGACCGGCCAGGTCACAACGACCGGAGCGATGGCGTACAGCAGGGTGATCGGTTGGTCGTGCAGCAGCGCCTCAGTGGTCGCCCACCCTAACGCTGCCTCCGATTCCGGTGAACCATCGACACCGACGACTATCCCGACGGGGGTGGCGCTCATTCGCTTCTCCTTGGCAGGTTCGCAGGCGTGCTGACACGACGGTAAGTCGATGCCGCCCGGCCACACAGGGCCGTTGGTCCTCGGTGCGACGGCGGTGGTCCCCGGCGCCCCCGTGCACCCGGCGGTCGTGCCGGGCGTCAGAGGAGACGGGCCGAGCGAGGCTGGGCGGTCTCACGCCCGTCCTGGCAGGTGCACCGCTTCGCTGCCGGAACGTCTTTCATCACCTCGTCGACATGCTGACCGCACCCGGCCCAACCCGTTTTCCCACAGGCGGGGCACTTCACTTGGTAACACATGGCGTCCGCCTCACGCCCGCGCTACGCCGGTGTCGGGCGCGTCGAGTTCGGCGCGCACCTTGTCCATGTCCAGTGCCCGGACTTGCCCGATGAGGTCGGCCAGCGCCTCCGGTGGCAAGGCGCCCGGCTGGTTGAAGACCAGCACACCGTCCCGGAACGCCATGATGGTGGGAATCGAGCGGATGCCGAATCCCGCGGCGAGTTCCTGTTCGGCCTCGGTGTCGACCTTGGCGTGCACGATGTCCGGGTTGGCCTTCGCGGATCGGTCGAATACCGGAGCGAAGGCACGGCACGGACCACACCAGGACGCCCAGAAGTCAACGAGCACAATCGAGTTGTCGGCGATAGTCGACGCCAGATTGCTCTTGGTCAAGTGCATTGTCATGGTCACGGTGGTTCTCCTCTCGAGTGTTGTTCGATCAGTTGGCGGCGGCGTGGGCCGAGAGCCAGGCGTTGTAGCCACCGTCCAGGTCGGACACGTCGTCGAATCCCTCCGCCCGTAACAGCGAGGCGGCGACGCTGGACCGCCAGCCGCCGGCGCAGTGCACGACGATCGCCCTGTCGGTCGGCAACAGATCCAGCCGGGAGCGCAACTGGGCCAACGGAATGTGGATCGACCCGGGAATCCTGCCTTGCTCCACCTCGCCTGGGTTGCGGATGTCGACGAGGATGACGGCATCCTCGGCCAACAGGCCGTCCAGTTCCCGCACGCTAACCCGCGGCGCCGTACGCACCAGGTCGGCCAGCTCGGTGGGGAACTGCCCGCCGCGCTCCACACTGAGATAACCCAGCGCGTTGTCCGACCCGACGCGGGCGAGCCGCAGTGCCGCCTCCTGCTCTTCACCGGGATAGGCGATCAGCGCGATCTTGTCACCGATACCGGCGACCATGCCCGACGTCTCGGCGAACCTGCCGTCGAAGCCCACGTTGACCGACCCGCGCAAGTGACCGGCGGCGAAGTCCTCGACGCTGCGGGCGTCGAGCACCCGCACACCGTCGGCGAGCAGCCGACGGACCTGGGCCGCGGTCAGTGCGGGGACTTCTCGCCGCTGGTCCAGCAAGGGGTGAACGCTCTTGTTCATCGCGGCGTCGACCGAGAAATACGCCGGTGCGGCGGGCTGACCCTGCGTGATCAACTCGACGAACGCGTCCTCGCTCATCGGCTGCACCGACGGGTTGGTGCGTCGTTGCTCACCGATGGTGGAGGTCAGTTCGCTCGACAGGTTCTTGCCGCAGGATGATCCGGCTCCGTGAGCCGGCATGACGGTCACCTCGTCGGGCAACTTGAGCAGCTTGTCGTGCACGGAGTGATACATCGCGCGGGCCAGGTCGGCGGTGGAACTGTCGCCGATGTTGACCAGATCGGGCCGGCCCACGTCGCCGATGAACAGCGAGTCACCGGTCAGCACCGCCGTCGGTTCGGCGCCCGGATGCGCCCGCACCACCACGCTGATCGACTCCCAGGTGTGGCCGGGGGTGGACAGGATTTCGAGGTCGACCTCGCCGAGTGAGATGTGCTCACCGTCGGCCAGCCGGCGGATGGGGTAGTCGGTTTCGGCCGCTTTGCCGAACCCGATCCACGCTCCGGTGGCCTCGACCAACTCCAGGTGCCCCGAGACGAAGTCGGCGTGGAAGTGAGTGTTGATCACGCCTTCGATGGCCAGCCCGAATCTCGCTGCATCGTCGAGGTATTCGGTGATGTCGCGGCGTGGATCGACAACAATCGCGCGCCCGGTTGTCTCGTCACCGATCAGATACGACGCGTGCGACAGGCACTCGATGTAGTACTGCTCGAGGATCATCGGCTTCTCCTTCTCGGTTATGGGCACTCATTCTGCTAGATACCCGCCTGGGTATGTCAAGTACCCCTGGGGGTATATTATTCCGACCTTGCCGATACCCCTGTGGGTATGTATCGTAACCCGTGGGTAGATACCCCCTAGGGTATTAAGTCGGAAAGGAACTGGAGATGACCGCATCAGTGCCCGCCATGATCGACTCCGCTGAGCTGCAGAAGCTGATGGCGTCGGAAACGCCGCCGCGCGTGCTGGACGTTCGGACGCCCGGCGAATTCGAGACCGCTCACATCCCCGGTGCCTGCAACGTTCCGCTCGACCTGCTGCGCGAGCACCGTCAGGAGATCCTGGCCCACCTCGACCAGGACGTCGTGCTCGTCTGTCGCTCGGGTCAGCGTGCCACTCAAGCCGATGAGACGTTGCGCACCGCCGGTCTTACCAACGTGCACATCCTCGAGGGCGGAGTCACCGCCTGGGAGGGCAAGGGATTCGCGATGAACCGGGGCCGCCGCCGTTGGGACCTGGAACGTCAGGTGCGTCTAGTCGCCGGCAGCATCGTCGCGCTCAGCGTCCTGATCGGCGCCATCGTTCCCGGGGTGCAGTGGGTGGCGTTCGCCGTCGGCGCGGGGCTGGTGTTCGCAGCCGCGACGAACACCTGCGCGATGGGCATGCTGCTCGCGCGGCTGCCGTTCAACCGCGGCGCGGCCTGTGACATCGGCACCGTCGTCGGCCGGCTGGTCGAGGCGCCCGCCGCCGGCCCCAGCGCGGAGTCGGTGCGATGATCGCCCTCACGGTCGCCCTGGCGGTACTGGTCGGGGTTTCTCTGGGCCTCCTCGGCGGCGGCGGTTCGATCCTCACCGTGCCGCTGCTGGCCTACGTCGCCGGGTTGGATGCCAAGCAGGCGATCGCCACCTCCCTATTGGTGGTGGGTGTGACAAGCGCGATCGGTGCCGTCTCCCACGCCAGGGCCGGGCACGTCCAGTGGCGCACCGGCCTGGTGTTCGGCGTGGCCGGCATGGCCGGCGCTTACGGCGGCGGCGTGGTCGCCCGGTTCATCCCGGGCTCGGTGTTGCTGATCGGTTTCGCGGTGATCATGATCGCGACGGCGGTGGCGATGCTGCGGGGGCGCAAGAACGTCGAGTCTGGCGGGATGGACAAACCGCTGCCGGTGGTCAAGATCGTGATCGAAGGGCTGGTCGTGGGCCTGGTGACCGGACTGGTCGGCGCCGGTGGCGGCTTCCTGGTGGTCCCCGCACTCGCGCTGTTGGGCGGCCTGCCGATGCCCTTGGCCGTCGGCACCTCACTGGTCGTCATCGCGATGAAGTCGTTCGCGGGTCTGGCCGGGTATTTGTCGAGCGTGCAGATCAACTGGGCCCTGGCCGGGGCGGTGACGGCGGCTGCGCTCGTCGGCGGACTGGTGGGTGCGCGGCTGACCACCCGGGTGAACCCGGACGCGCTGCGGAAGGGCTTCGGCTGGTTCGTGTTGGCCATGTCGTCGGTGATCCTGGCTCAAGAGGCCCACCCCGCGCTGGGCATCGCGGCGGCGTCTATGACGGTGCTCGCCGGTTCGGCGACATTCGTCTGCAGCCGATACGCGCACTGCCCGTTGCGGCGTCTCACCATGCGCATCGGCGTCACGGCTGCGCGGACCTGACGGGCACATACCCCCGCGGGTAAGCTGTCGGGCACGAGGGAAGGAGTTCACCATGGTCGGTGACGAGGATGCCATCGCTGCGGTGCTGAATCGGCTGCGGCGGGCGCAGGGACAACTGGCGGGCGTGATTTCGATGATCGAGCAGGGCCGCGACTGCAAGGACGTCGTGACCCAACTCGCTGCCGTTTCCCGGGCTCTGGACCGTGCCGGCTTCAAGATCGTCGCAACCGGGCTGCGGGAGTGCGTGACCGGTGACGCCGCCGACGGCCAGAAGCCGATGACCGAATCGGAATTGGAGAAGCTGTTCCTCGCGCTCGCGTGAGGACGCCAGGAGGAGGGCCGACATGGGCATGGCACTGTCGACAGTGCTGCACACCGAGTTCGACGACGCGGTGAAGCGCACGCGTGACGCGCTCGCAGAACAGGGCTTCGGTGTGCTCACCGAGATCGATGTCAAGTCGACGTTGAAGGCCAAGCTGGGCGAGGACATGGAAAGTTACCTGATCCTGGGGGCTTGCAATCCGCCCCTGGCGCATCGGGCGATCAGCGTGGACCGACAGATCGGCTTGCTGTTGCCGTGCAACGTCGTGGTGCGCAGCCACCCCGAAGAGCGCGGTACCGTGCTGGTGGAGGCCATGGACCCGCAGATTCTGGTCGACGTCAGCGGCGAAGACGAACTGCGTTCCGTGGCCGAAGAAGTCGGCGCCAAACTACAGAGAGCGATCGACTCGCTTCGTTGACCGGCCGCGACGCCGTATGACGCGAGATGCGGGCGGGACGGCCGACCTCACACCGCGTTCACCGGTGAGGGCGAAGCGTCAACTGCTCTGCATCGCCCGGGATTCGACATAGCGCACCACGTCATCGAGCGTGCGTAGCGACTGGTAGTCCTTCTCGGGGATGTCGACGTTGAACCGTTTGTGGATGCGCTGCAGGAAGTTCAGCCAATCCATCGAGTCGAGGTCGACCTGATCGCGCAGCAGGGCGGTGTCCTCGATCTCGTCGGCTTCGACTTCCGGTGCGATGCTGGTCAATTCGGACAGCACCGTGGTGCGGACATCTTCTGTGGTGGGCATGAATCACTTCTCCAATAGATCGGGTTGGGAAAGCACTTCGTCGATCGCGGCCAGAAACAGCGCGCCGCGGTGTCCGTCACTGGCGCGGTGATCGGCGGCCAGCGTCGCCTGCACGGTGGTGGCGATCCGGATACCGCCGTCGACGGCGCAGACACGTTGCGCCGGTGTGCCGAACCCCACCAGCGCTACCTGCTGCGGATAGATCACACCGAACACCGAGCCGACACCCTGGTCGCCCAGGTTCGTGACCGTGATGGTCGGATCCGACATCTCCGAACTGCGCAGCGAGAACGCCCGGGCACGGGCGACCAGATCGGTGAGATCACCCATCAACTCGTCGAGTTTCTTGTCGGCGACGTCGTGAAGGGCCGGAGCCACCAGGCCACCGCCCCGCAGGGAGATGGCGACGCCGACGTGCACCCTCTCGACCGGTTCGAAGGTGTCGTTGCGCCAGAACCCGTTGAACTCGCCGAACCGCTGGGCGGCCAGCGCGACGGCCTTGATCTGCAGGACCGCAGGAAGGACACGCTCGGTGATGGAGCGCTGGGCGTTGCGTTCGGCCAACCAGTTCAGCGCGTTGTCGAGCACCACCTCGTGAGCCAGATAGTAGTGCGGGATCTCGCGTTTCGACCGGCTCATCGCCGCGGCGATCGACCGCCGCATCTCCGCTCCGCGCTTGGCTGCCAGTTCCTTGGGCGACAACTGTTGTGCCGGTGCGGCAGCGGGTTTCGGTGGTTCGAGGGTCTTGGCGTGCGCCGCGGCATGCTCGACGTCGGTGAGGGTGACCGCGCCCTGCGGCCCCGTGCCGGTCACCGCCTCGACGTCGACGCCCACGGATTGAGCGAGGCGGCGGGCGGCGGGGGAGACCCAACGCCGGTGATGCACGGGTGCGGCGGGGGGGTGCGGCGGCCGCGACGGGTGGGACTTCCGCGACCGCTGAGACCGTTTCGGGCTCCGGTGTCGTGGGTGCGGGGACGGCGGCCTCGCCCGGTTCCGCCAGGCGCGCCAACGGAGTTCCCACCTGAACGGTCATGCCGACCGGCACCAGGAGTTCGGTGATCGTGCCCTCCTGCCAGCACTCCACCTCGACGGCGGCCTTTGTGGTCTCCACCACGGCCACGATCTGCCCCCGAGTCACCGCGTCTCCGGGTTTGACCAGCCACTCGTCGAGCTTGCCCTCGTCCATGTCGGCGCCCAGCGCCGGCATCTTGAACTCGATCATCAGCCCTCCCCGAACAGGCCTTGCACGGCGGTCACGATCTTCTCGGGCTGCGGTAGGGCCGCCTCCTCGAGGTGCTTGGCATAGGGAATGGGCACCTCCTCGGAGCACACTCGCGCTATCGGCGCGTCCAAGTCGTAGAACGCGTTCTCCACGATCCGCGCGCTGATCTCGCCGGCGAAGCTGCCGGTGTGCCAGGCTTCGTCGACCACGACCACGCGGTGGTTCTTACGCACCGAGGCCATGATGGTGTCGTCGTCGAGCGGGCGAAGCACCCGCAGATCGATCACCTCACAGTCGATTCCGCCCAACGCCAGCTGATTCGCGGCGTCGAGCGCCTTGGGCACGTTGCCGCCGTACGCGATCACCGTGACGTCCTTGCCCTCACGGCGCACCGCGGCTCTTTCGATGTCGGTCGGCACCAGCGTGTCGATGTCCGTGGAGGTGTTGTACAGCTGTACGTGCTCGAAGATGACCACGGGGTCCGGGTCGGCCAGCGCGGTGGGCAACATGCCATAGGCGTCGGCGACGGTGGCCGGCGCCACGACCTTGATGCCGGGAATGTGGGCGTACCAACCCTCGAGGCTGTGCGAATGCTGGGCCGCTAGTTGGCGTCCGGCCCCGGTGGCCATCCGCACCACCAGCGGCACCGAGAACTGTCCTCCGGACATGTGGCGCAACGCCGCAGCGGTGTTGACGATCTGATCCAGGGACAGCAGGCTGAAGTTGACGGTCATCACCTCGACGATCGGTCGCAATCCGTTCAGCGCGGCGCCGATTCCCACCCCGACGAAGCCCAGCTCGGAGAGCGGTGTGTCGCGGATACGGTCGGGCCCGAACTCTTCGAGCAGGCCTTTCGACGCGGCATAGGTGCCGCCGTAAGCGCCGACGTCCTCGCCCATGAGCAACACCCGCGAATCGGCGAGCATCGCATCGCGGATCGCATCGTGAACCGCCGTGCGGTATGCCGTCTTCATGGCCGAGCCCCCGCAGGTGTCATCACGTCGCGGGTCAGGTCGGCCACGTCCTCCCACGTTCCGGCTTCCGCGTAGGCGACCGCGTCGATCAGCTCTTCGTCGGCTGACGCGCGGATGGCCGCGACCTCATCGGAGCTCAACGTGCCTTCGTTCAAGCATCTTTCGGTGAAGGTGCGGACCGGATCCCGCTCCTTCCAGTGCTCGACCTCGTCCTTGCCGCGGTACAACTCGGGGTCGAACATCGAGTGCGGCCGGAATCGATACGTACGGAACTCCAGAAAGAACGGCCCGGCGCCGCTTCGCACGTGATAGGCCCCCTCCGCAGCGGCGGCGTGGCAGGCGAGCACGTCCATCCCGTCCACCGCCAGCGCCGGTATCCGATATGACGCCGCCTTCGCGGTCATGTCGGTCTGCGACTGCTCCACCGCGATCGCCGTCCCCATCGCGTAGAAGTTGTTCTCGCAACAGAACAGCACCGGTAACTGCCACAGTTCGGCGAGATTGAGCGATTCATGGAACGCTCCCTCGGCGACAGCGCCCTCGCCGAAATAGCAGGCGGTGACCCGATTGCGGCCCAACTGCTTATCGGCCAGCGCCAGACCCACCGCCAGCGGCAGCCCGCCGGCGACGATCGCGTTGCCGCCGTAGAACCGGACGTCCGCGTCGAACAGGTGCATCGAACCGCCGCGCCCTCGTGAGCAACCCTCCTGCTTGCCGAACATCTCGGCCATGATCTTGGTCATCGGCACCCCGCGCAGCAGGGCGTGCGCATGGTCGCGGTAGGTGGCCACCACCGCATCCTCGGGTTCCAGAACCTCAAGTGAGCCGGCGGCCACCGCTTCCTCGCCGACGTAGAGGTGCAGGAAGCCGCGGATCTTGGCCGCGCTGTACAGCTCAGCGCACTTCTCCTCCATCAACCGCACGCGCACCATGTCGGTCAGAAGCGCGCACGCCAGCTCCGCGTTCGTCATGAGGGCACCTGCTGCGGCTGGGGCGCCTCGACGGTGGACGTGTCGCCTTCGGGCAGGCCGAGTTCGCGGGCCTTGAGCAAGCGCCGCATGATCTTCCCGCTGCGGGTGTGCGGCAGCGAGTCGACGAATTCGATCTCTTTGGGCGCGACCGCCGCCCCAAGGTGCTTGCGGGCGTGGCCCAGGAGTTCCAGCCGCAGGTCCTCATCGGCGGTGAAGCCGTCCTTCAGCGTGACGAACGCCTTGACCATTTCGCCGACCGTCGGGTCCGGCATGCCGATGACCGCGGCCTCGGCCACGGCCGGGTGGTCGGTCATCGCATTCTCCACCTCGAAGGGCCCGATCAGGTGTCCGGCGGACTTGATGACGTCGTCGGCGCGCCCGACGAACCAGAAGTAGCCGTCGGCGTCGCGCTTGGCCAGATCGCCGGTCAGATACAGCCCGTTGGCAAAGCACTTGCGGTAGCGCTCGTCCTGATTCAGATACAAGCGGAACATGGACGGCCATCCCGGCTTAAGCGCCAGCTCGCCCTCGACGTCGGGTTCCTCGATCACCGAGACGGTGCCGTCGTCACCGCGAGTGATGACGGATGCGTCGACCCCAGGCAATGGCCGACCCATCGAACCCGGCTTGATGTCGAACGCAGGGGTGTTGGCGATCATGATGCCGCCCGTTTCGGTCTGCCACCAGTTGTCGTGAATCGGCAACCCGAGCACCCGCTTCCCCCACCAGACCGCCTCGGCGTTGAGCGGCTCACCGACGCTGGCGACGAACCGCAGCTGCGGGAATCGATACCGCGCTGCGACTTCCGGGCCGGCCTTGATCAGCATGCGAATGGCCGTCGGAGCGGTGTACCACACCGTGACGCCCTCGTCGGCAAGGATGCGGTACCAGCGCTCGGCGTCGAACTCGGCTTCGTCGATGATCGAGGTAATCCCGTGCAGCAGCGGTGCGATGACACCGTAGGAGGTGCCGGTGACCCAGCCTGGATCGGCTGTGCACCAATAGATGTCATCGCGATGAAGGTCCAGGGCGTACAGGCCGGTGAGGTAGTGCATCGTCACCGCGCCGTGGACGTGGCGAGCGCCCTTTGGGGTGCCGGTGGTGCCGCTGGTGAAATGCAGTAGCGAAGGGTCCTCAGCGGTGGTGGGCTCGATCGGGGCGTCCTCGGAGGCCTCGGCCATCAGCTGCGCGAGGCTCAGGGTGCCGGGCACGGGTTCGGTCTCGGATCCGTCGACCAGCAGGATGTGACGCACCGACGGCAACTGGTCGCGGACCTTGGCGATCTTGCGCTTGTAGAGGGCCTTCGTCGTCACCAGCACGGTGGCCTCACCGATGGTGACGCGGGTGGCGATGGGTTCGGGCCCGAACGCCGAGAACAGCGGGGATACCACGCTGCCGTTGCGCAGCGCGCCGAGCATCGCGACGTACAACTCCGGAATGCGACCCATGATCAGGAAGACGCGGTCGCCCTTGCCGACACCCAGGCTGCGCAGCACGTTGGTGAACCGGCGGGTGCGACGGCCGAGTTCGGCGTAACTGAGATCATGGCTGACCAGGTCACCGCCGGGGCCGGTGTCGGAGACGAACCGCAACGCCGTTCGCGACGCCAAAGGCCCGTCGGCATGGCGGTCGACCGCCGCATAGGCGATGTTGCACCCGCCGTTCGGCATTCCCTCACACGGATCGGGCGCCGCCGACCAGCGGAAGTCCGCCCGGGTCCGGTCGTAGTCGGTGAAGTTGGGCGGAACCTTCCAGTCCGCGCCCGTCTTGGTGATGGTCGTCATGGCTGCCTCACGAGGTTCGGTAATGACAGGACGCCGTTGCGCCGGGCCGGGCCGATGTTCACCATGACCCGGTCCAGCAGTGCGCTGTAAGCCGACCCGTCGACGAGGATGTCCGCCGGCCCGTGATGCGAGAGGAAGGCATCCAGCCGGCGGTCCAGCGACCAGTCGGCGTAGCTCGGTGTGGCGAACTCGGAGCGCAGAAACCGCCACGCGACGGTGTCGAGTTCCGCGGTCGTCAGGTTGAGCCAGTCACTCGGCGCCATCGGCGTTCCCTCTCAATCACGGTCGTCGCAACCCATCGTCGGCTTGTCGCTTCGACGGCGGTAGAGACGAAAGTCACCCAAGATCAGTTACCGGCCGCGGGCCACGGAGACGACGGCTGACCATCGGTTATGTCTTTGGTCCCTCGAGCCGCCTCCGGAGGGCCCTGTACCGGCAGGACACCGGACGGGACGATCAGGGCATGCCTTCGAGCGCAGTGACCTCGGTGAAAAACACCGTGCGTACGTTCAACAAGTACCTACTGAATCCGGTGATGATGCACTTGGCCGGTCGCAGGCACTGGTACGCCTCGGTGATCCGGCACGTCGGCCGCCGATCCGGGTACCACTACGCCACCCCGGTCGTGGCCGACCGAGTCGATGATGGATTCATCATCCCCCTGCCGTACGGCACGCACGTCGACTGGCTGCGCAACGTGCAGGCTTCCGGCGAGGCGGTCGTGACATACCAGGGCCGCGACTACGACGTCGCCGACCCACAGCTGCTCGACCGACAGGCCGTCACCGCGCAATTGCCGCGCCGGCGCGCGCAGGTCTTCGAGCGGTTGGGGGTCGAGCAGTTCCTCAAGCTCAGTTCCGCTGCCTGAGTGTTAGGGTGCGACCGCTCGATCGGGCTAGCCGTTGTGCGCCGCGAGTGTCGACTCGAGCATCAGTCGCCGTTCGGCGGCGGCCACCGTGCGGCGGGCCGCGGGAGCGGCATCGGGGTTGACCGACACCGAGGTGATGCCCATCCGGACCAGGTGCTCGGCGAACGCCGGCTTGGTCGAAGGCGCCTGCCCACACAGCGACGAGGTGATCCCCAATCGCCGTGCGGTGCCCACGATTCGCCCGATGGCGTCGAGCACGGCAGGGTCGGACTCGTCGAACAGTTCGGCGCAGATGTCGGAGTCCCGGTCTACGCCGAGCATCAACTGGGTGAGGTCGTTGCTGCCGATGGACACACCGTCGATGCCCATCCCGATGTACTCCGGAAGCCAGTGCACCACCGACGGCACCTCGGCCATCACCCAGCGGTGCAGCCCCCGCTGCCGGCCCAGCGGGCTCGCGTCGACCAGTGACAGACACTCCTCGAGTTCCCAGCGAGTGCGCACGAAGGGGATCATCAGGTGCAGGTTCGGTGACTGTTCGCGCACCCGCGCCAGCGCCTGCAGTTCGAGGGCGAACAGATCGGGTTCCTTGACGTAGCGGTAGCAGCCGCGGTAGCCGATCATCGGGTTGTGTTCGACCGGCTCGTAGGTCTCTCCTCCGATCAGGCCACGAAACTCGTTGCTGCGGAAGTCCGTTGCGCGGTAGACGACCGGGCGAGGCGCGAATGCGGTGGCGATCCGGCCCACCGAGTCAACCATCTTCTCCACCAGGGTGTCCTGTTCCCCGCGGGCGATGAGGTCGCGCGGATGGCGTCCGCTGAGCGCCTCGGTGAGCATGAACTCGGCACGCAGCAGCCCGACACCGTCGACGGCCTGGGCCGCGACGGCTTCGGCGTTGTCGGGCATCGCCATGTTGACGTAGATCTTCGTGCCGGTCACCTCGGCCGCTGCGGCCACCGGTTGGCGCTGGTCGGCAACTGTCACCGCGGGGGTGTCCGCGACGCGCCCGGCGAGCACCCGCCCATGCGTCCCGTCGACGGTGACCGTGATTCCGTCATGCAGATCCGTTGTGGCGCTGCGGGCTCCAACGATGCACGGTACGCCCAGTTCCCTGGCGACGATGGCGGCGTGACACGTCATGCCGCCGGTGTCGGTCACCAGTGCGCCCGCCCGTCGGATGGCGGGCAACCAGTCAGGGTTGGTCATCTGCGCGACGAGGATCTCGCCCTCGAGCAGTCGGTTTCCTTCGTCGGGACTGTCGAGCACCCGCACCTTGCCGACCGCGGTGCCGGGCGCCGCGGCCAGACCGCGCGCCAGCACGGCGTGCTTTTCCGACGACGGCGCCGCGGTGTGCTTCAACGTGGTGATGGGCCGCGCCTGCACCAGATACGCGCGACCGTCCTCGATCGCCCATTCGGTGTCCTGCGGGCAGCCGTTGTGTCGCTCGGTGGCGACGGCCAGCTCGGCGATGCTGCGTAGCTCGCGCTCGTCGAGCACCCGCGCATCGGCCTGTGCGTCGTCGAGGTCGACCACCGTGTCGTCACCGTCGGGGCCGCGCACGATCTTGAAAGCCTTGTGGCCGATGCGCACATCGAGCACCGCGAGGCTGTCCTTGGCGATGATGTAGGTGTCGGGCTCGACCTCGCCCGACACCACCACCTCGCCCAGACCGAACGCGCCCTCGACGACCACGCGGTCCTCGGCGCCGTTGCTCGGGTCCGCGGTGAATGCCACGCCCGCCTTATCGGAGTTGATCATCCGTTGGACGACGACCGCCATCGCGGGATCGGCGGTGAAGTCCCGGCTTGCCCGATAGCTGACGACGCGCGGGCTGAACAACGACATCCAGCATCGCAGCACCGCGTCGACGAGCGACTCGTCGCCGCTGATGTTCGTGAACGTCGCGTTCATTCCGGCGAAGGAGGCGTCCCGACCGTCCTCACCGGTCGCCGAGGACCGGACAGCCACCACGGCGTCGCGCCCCAGCCGGTGGTAGAAGTCGAGGATTCGCTCGCGGACCGTGTCGGAGACCCCCGCCTTCTGTACTAGACCCTGCATCCGCTCGCAGGCCTCGGACAGCCCTGTGGTGTCGGCGGCGTTGGTCACCGCATCACGGTGCAGCGACGCGAGTTCGGCATCGACACCGGCGGCGCGCATCGAGTCGCGGTAGCAGTCGCGCAGCAGCACGAAGCCGGGTGGGACCGGCAACTGCGCGGCCACCAGTTCACCCATGTTCGCGCCCTTGCCGCCGGCCTCCTCGGCGTCGGTGATTCGCAGGGTCGAGATGTCGCGGACGTAGCCGTCAAGGTTCATGACGCCCACCCTCGCGCAGCGCCCTCCGCCGGCGTTAGCGTCCGAGGGCCACATCCGGCGTGCTGAAGGTCATCGGCGGATAGGGCACAAAGTCTCTGCGGCGTCACTGCGGATCCCCGAAATGACTTCCTGCTCTATCGGTGCCATGCGGGGCGTAGTCGGATCGACGTCGTGAAGACATCAGTGATGATTGATCCACGACTGCACGACGCTGTCCTGTTCAGCCTCGGCGGCGCCTTGACCGATACCGCCTCGACGGTCGCGCTGGCACGCAAGCTCGCCGACGCGGGCGTGGCCACCGCGGTCTACTCGACGGGGCGCGACTGCGAACAGAAGCTGGCCAAGGCCGGCCTGGGGGATCTGTTCACCGTAAGCGTCGACGGGGTGGTCGCCGAAGCTCTGGGCTTACCCCCGCCGCCCGATCCGGCGGTCCTGCTCGAACCCGGCGCCAGACTTGGTGCGGCGCCCGCGCGCACGGTCGTCATCGACGAAGCCGCGGCGGGCGTGCAGGCCGGTCGTCTCGGCGGCTTCGCCCTCGTCATCGGCGTCGATCGGGCCACCGACGCAGAGGATCTGCTCAACGGCGGTGCCGACGCCGTGGTCTCGGACCTCATCGAGATCACCGTGCGGACGGGGGACCGGCGCATGTCCCATTTACCCAATGCCCTCGACTCCTACGGGCAGATGATCGGGGCCATCGACGGCAGGCGGCCGTTCATCTGCCTGGACTACGACGGCACCCTCTCCGAGATCGTTGATGATCCCGACCGAGCTACGCTCGTCAACGGTGCGGCCGAGGCGTTGGCCGAACTCGCCGAGCAGTGTCCGGTGGCCATTCTCAGCGGCCGCGACCTCGCCGACATCCGCACCCGAATCGCGATACCGGGCATCTGGTACGCGGGCAGTCACGGCTTCGAGGTCATCGGTCCGGACGGAACCGAGTACCACAACGACGACGCCGCGGTGGCCGTGCCCGCTCTGCAGTGTGCCGCAGACGCGTTGCGCGACGTTTTCGACGCCATCGCCGGCGTCCGGGTCGAGCACAAACGCTACGCAGTCGCGGTGCACTATCGGAATGCAGACCCCGACCGGACCACCGAGATCATCGCGGGGACAAGAGAATACGCAGATCGACTCAATCTACGAATGACGGCTGGTCGCAAAGTCGTCGAGTTGCGGCCTGACATCGACTGGGACAAGGGATCCGCGCTGAAGTGGATTCAGAATCGGCTGCCCCGAGAGGGCCGCTCGATCGCGATCTACATCGGGGACGACCTGACCGACGAAGACGCGTTCGACGCGTTGCGCGCCGGCGGTGTCGGAATCGCGGTGCGCCACGACGAGGATCTCGATCGACCGACCGCCGCGCGTTTCACGCTCGCCGACCCCGGGCAGGTTCGGGAGTTCCTGCACCGCGGCGCTGGATGGCTGGCGCGCCAGCACGCCGCGTCACAGGTTGCGTGGACCTACACCTTCGAGGGCTATGACCCTCAAAGCGAGAAGCTCCGGGAGGCGCTCTGCACGGTCGGCAACGGCTACTTCGCCACCCGTGGCGCCGGACCGGAATCGAAGCCTGGCCAGGTCCACTATCCGGGAACCTACGCCGCCGGGGTGTACAACCGCCTCGATGACGTGATCTCCGGACGGCGGGTCGAACACGAGAGCCTGGTGAACCTGCCCAACTGGCTGCCGCTGACCTTCCGTGTCGACGGTGGCACCTGGTTCGACGTCGACGCGGTCACGTTGCTCTCCTACCGCCAGACCCTGGATCTTCACGGAGGGGTGCTTACTCGTGCGCTACGTTTCAGCGACGAGGCCGGCCGCATCACCTCGGTTACCCAGAACCGGTTGGTGTCGATGAACCAGCCGCATATCGCCGCGCTGGAAACCAGCGTGGTCGCCGAGAACTGGTCGGGACGGATGGAGTTCCGTTCGACGCTGGACGGCGAAGTGTGCAATGGCGGAGTCGAGCGCTACAGCGGACTGGCCAGCAACCATCTCGAGTCCCTGCAGATGTCCGAGCTGACGGAGAACTCCGTCGTGATGACGGTGCGCACCCGACAGTCACAGATCCCGGTTGCGTTGGCCGCGCGTACCACCGTCTGGCAGGGCCAGAACGCGGCGACGGCGAAATACCGGCTTGTCGAGACGGAATTCGAGATCGGCCACGAAATATTCGTCGACGTCACGCAGGACCGGCCGGTGACCGTCGAGAAGGTCGTCACGCTCGTCACCGGGCGCGATGTCGCCACATCCGAGCCGGGCGCGGGGGCGGGACGCCGGTTGACGCGCCAGGGCCGGTTCGCCGAGATACGCGACGCGCACACCCTCGCCTGGACGCACATCTGGGAACGACTGTCCATCGAGATCGACGGTCATCCCGAAGAACTGCGGATACTGCGGCTGCATCTGCTGCATTTGATGCAGACCGTCTCCTCACACAGCGAAGACCTCGACATCGGCGTCCCGGCTCGGGGCCTGCACGGTGAGGCCTATCGCGGCCATGTGTTCTGGGACGAGCTGTTCATCTTCCCGGTTCTCAATCTGCGGTTCCCGACGATCACGCGAGCACTGCTGCGCTACCGCTACCGGCGACTGATCGAGGCGCGTCGCGCGGCCACGCTGGCCGGCTACGACGGAGCGATGTTCCCGTGGCAGTCGGGCAGCGACGGCCGCGAGGAAAGCCCGTCGGTACACCTGAATCCGCGCTCGGGCCGGTGGAACCCCGACGCGAGCCACCTCGCGCACCACATCGGCATCGCGGTCGCCTACAACGTGTGGCACTACTATCAGGTCACCGGCGACCTGGCGTATCTCATCGACTACGGCGCCGAGTTGCTCGTTGAAATCGCGCGATTCTGGGTCAGCAGAACGACATACGACGAGCTAAACGATCGCTATCGTATCCTCGGCGTCATCGGACCCGACGAATTCCACTCCGGATATCCCGACCGGCCGTTCACCGGTGTCGACAACAACGCCTATACCAATGTGATGGCGGTCTGGGTAATTCTGCGTGCCGTCGACGCGCTGCAAGAGATGCCGCTGCCCAACCGCCTCGATCTGCGCGAGAAGTTGGGCGTGACCGAGGACGAATTGCAGCGCTGGGATCACGTCAGCCGACGCATGTTCGTGCCGTTCCACGACGGGCTCATCAGCCAGTTCGAGGGCTACGACCAGCTGGCAGAACTGGATTGGGAGTCGTATCGGGCACGTTACGGCAATATTCAGCGCCTCGACCGGATCCTGGAGGCCGAGGGCGACGACGTGAACCGGTACCGGGCGTCCAAGCAGGCCGATGCGCTGATGCTGCTGTACCTGCTCTCTGCGGACGAACTCCGCGAACTGCTCGCCCGGCTCGCCTATAACTTTGCCCCGCAGAAGATCCCGGAGATGGTCGACTACTACATGGCCCGCAACTCACACGGCTCGACGCTCAGTACGGTCGTGCATTCCTGGGTGCTCGCCCGCGCCAACCGCGACCGGGCGATGGAGTTCTTCGGCGACGTCCTCAAATCCGATATCGACGACATCCAGGGCGGCACCACCTCCGAAGGTGTGCACCTCGCCGCGATGGCGGGCAGCGTCGACCTGGTCCAGCGGTGCTTCACCGGGCTGGAGCTGCGGGGAAACCGCATCGTGTTGTCGCCGCACTGGCCCGAGGCGATGGGTGCACTGGGCTTCCCGATCCACTACCGCGGTCACCACCTGCACGTACGGGTCAGTGGGCGCGGCGCCGAAGTCAGTGTGGGACCGCAGGAAGTACCACCGATCATCATCGAGTGCCATGGGCGCGTGCAACGACTTGAACCAGGCACCGTCATCCGGTTCCCCAACAACGACCCCGAGGCCCAGGCGGCGGTCGGGAATCCGGCGACCGGAGCGATGGAGAACGCCGTGCCCTGATCCCCACACCCGGTGGGACGTCGGACTATCGTCGAGTAGTCGATCGCGGGACTCGGCGCCCGCGCAGAAACGCCGCCCTCATCACGACCCGAGTTCGGCGAGCACTGCATCGACCGCCGTGGGAACAGCGGCCGCGACGGCCGGCGACAACCCGGGGCCCTGGGACGCATCGGCGATGCCGATGCTGACCACGACGAGGCGATTCGGCAACTGTCCCAACGCCTCTCCCAGTTCGAATGCTTGCGGTATCCCGATCGCATGGGAGCTGACCTGACCCGTGGAGGTGTTCTCATCGGGAGTCCACCGCCGAATTCGGCCGGGGCTCACCCCGTTTCCCATGGCGGCATCGACGACGACGGCCAGGCCGACGCCGCTCCACGCGTCCAGCAGGGCGCCCGGCTCACCCGTGGCCTCGATGACGAGTACGTCGGGGATACGGCGCCGGGCCACTTCCGCGGCGACGGCGAGGCCCACCCCGTCGTCTCGGCGAAAGCTGTTGCCGACCCCGATCACCACCCCCGCGGTCACGAGCGGTCGACCGTGAGCGTCAGGAAGTGGGCCGAGCAGGATATGCACGGATCGTGGTTGCGGATCGCCCGCTCACACAGGGTCGTCAGCGCTTCGTCGCCCACCGCGAGATTGGCCGAGACGATCCCGGCCATCTCGTGCTCGATAGCCGCCTGGTTCTGGGCGGTGGGCGGGACGATCGTCGCCGCTCGGACCAGCCCGTCGTGTCCGATCTCGTATCGGTGATACAACAGCCCGCGCGGCGCCTCGCTGACCCCGTGGCCGACCCCTGCGCGCGCCGGTACGTCGACGAAGGACCGGCCGGGCCGCTGATAGTCACCGATGAGGCGGAGCGCTTCGTCGATCGCGTACACGACCTCCACCGCGCGCACCAAGATGCTGCGAAACGGATTGCGGCATGTGGGTCCCAGCCCGGCACGGGCCGCCGCCTCCCTGGCGACGGGTGATAAGGCCTCGGAATTCAGGGAATACCGAGCCAATGGCCCCGTCAGGTAGCGGGCGCCGTCGAGCGTGGCGTGCAGAGCGGTGGAGCGCTCGACCTGTGACTCGACGACGTGGTCGCCGAACTCGCCGACCGCGAACGGTGCACCGTCGCTTCTGGCGATGGCGCCGTTCTCGATCGGGTAGCGGTCCGCCGTGGTCAGCGCCAGGTACTCATGGTCGAATTCGGCGTCGGGAAAGTCGAAGCCGCACACCTGATCCAACAGCCACAGTGCATCGTCGGATGCGCGGCGCAACTGCTCGGCGACCGGAGCGAGATCGCGCGGATGCGGAACCGAATAGAAGCCGCCCAGCCGCACGTTGACGGGGTGGATCGCCCGCCCGCCGACCTGCTCCATGAGCCGGTTGCCGGCTTTTTTGAGGGCGAGACCGCGCTGGATGAACTGCGGGTGGTCGCGCGCGAGGCTGATGCCGTCGGGATAGCCGAGGAAGTCGGGGGCGTGCAGCAGCACGATGTGCAGCGCATGGCTGTGAATCCACTCCCCGCAGTAGAGAAGTCGTCGCAGCGCGACCAGCTCCGGGTCGACCGTCACCCCGCAGGCGTCCTCGATCGCGTTACACGCGCTCACCTGGTAGGCGACCGGACAGATGCCGCACACCCGGGCCGTGATGTCGGGCGGCTCGGTGTAGGCCCGGCCGCGCAGGAACGCCTCGAAGAACCGCGGCGGCTCGTAGATGTTGAGTTCGACGGTGTCCACGGCGCCATCACGCAGCGTGACATGCAGTGCACCTTCACCTTCGACGCGCGTGAGGGCCCCGACACTCAACGTCCGGATTTCGTCGCTCACCTGTCATTCCGTTCCGCGTCGAAAGCGGCCACGTTGAAGGTCGAGAAGACCCGCTCCACGTCCCCATCAGACAATCCGTCGCGGCGCAGGAGGGGAATCAGCGCGGCGGTGTTGGGAGTGGCGGCCGGACCGAAGCACCCGTAGCAGCCGCGGTGGTAACTGGGGCACAAGGCCCCACAGCCGGCGTGGGTGACCGGGCCCAGGCACGGGATGCCGTCGGCGACCATGACGCAGGTGACGCCGCGGTTCTTGCACTCCGTGCACACCGTCTTGGCGGGTAGCCGTGGTTTGCGCCCGATGAGCAGAGCGGTCAACGTGTCGAGAAGCTGGCCACGGTCGATCGGACAGCCCGGTAGCTGGTAGTCGACGTCGACGTGGGCCGACGCCGGGGTCGATGTCGCCAACGTGTCGATGTATTCGGGCCTCGCGTAGACGACGGAGGCGAATTCCCTGACGTCGGCGAAGTTGCGCAGCGCCTGCACACCGCCGGAGGTGGCGCATGCGCCGATCGTGACCAGCACGCCGGACTGCTCGCGGATCTCCCTGATGCGTCGTTCGTCGGCCGTGGTGGTGATCGAACCCTCCACCAGTGATACGTCGTAGGGCCCGGCGACGGTTGCGCTCGAGGCTTCGAGGAAGGTCGCGATCTCGACCCGTCCGGCGATCGCAAGCAGTTCGTCTTCGCAGTCCAGCAGCGTCAGTTGGCAGCCGTCGCAGGATGCGAACTTCCACGCGGCCAGCTTCGGAATGGTCATCTACAGCTCCTTCACCACGAGCAGCGGCTCGGCGACGTCATATCCCACGACCGGTCCGTCGCGGCACAACAGCAGCGGGCCGAGCTGGCAGTGTCCGCACCAGCCGACCCCGCACTGCATGTTGCGCTCCAGGGACACCTGAATATCGCTGGGGTCCACTCCTTTGCGCATCAGTACCGCAGCGCCGTTACGCATCATCGGCTCTGGGCCGCAGAGCATCGCAGTGGTGCAGTCCGGCCGTGTGGGCATCCGGCGCAGCGGGTCGGTGACGAATCCGACCTCGCCGGGCCAGCCCTGCACGGGGTGGTCGACGGTCAGATGGACGTCGATGACGCCCGCTCCCGCCCAGTCGGCGAGCTCCTCGGCGAACAGGAAGTCCTCCCGCGCACGGGCGCCCGCGATCAACGTCACCCGTCCGTACGATCGACGTTCGGTCAGGGCGTGCAGCACGACCGGGCGCAACGGTGCCAGGCCTACCCCACCGGCGACGATGACCAGGTCGCGGCCGGCCGCATCCTGCAGATTCCAGCCGGCCCCGAACGGTCCCCGCACCCCGATCACGGTCCCGGGTGCCGCGCCGTACAACGCGCGGCTCACCGCCCCGACCGAGCGGATGGTGTGGTGAATGACTTCGTCGTGCCCGAGTGGCACGCCGCTCACCGAGATCGCGATCTCGCCGATCCCCAACGCGTACAGCATCATGAATTCACCAGGCGCCGGTGCGGGCAGCGGTTGGTGCACCGGCTCCAAAGCCAGTGTCGCCGAGTCCCGGTTCTCCGCGACGCGACTGCACACCCGGTACGGCACCGGGGTCATCGCCCCTTGGGCCGTCGCAGAGACCCGGGGGTCAGTCATCATCGGCTTGGGCGGCCAAGGTGTTCATCTCCTCGGTGATGTCGATGCCGGTGGGGCACCAGGCGATGCAGCGCCCGCACCCGACGCAGCCCGAACTGCCGAATTGGTCGTGCCAGGTGCCGAGCTTGTGGGTGATCCAGTGGCGGTACCGCGAGGCACCGGATTGCCGGACGCTGCCCTCATGGACGAAGGTGAAGTCGAACTCGAAGCATGACGCCCACTGCATCCACCGCTCGGCGTGCTCGCCGGTGAGGTCGGTGGTGTCCTCGACGCTGGTGCAGAAGCACGTCGGACACACCATCGTGCAGTTGCCGCAGGTGAGGCATCGACCGGCCACCTCCTCCCACTGCGGTGACTCCCGCGAGTCGGCCAGCAGCCTGCGTAGGTCGCCGGCAGGCATCTGCCGGCCCATCTTGTCCGCTGCAGCAGCGACAGCTTCACGCGCTGTGCGGATCTCGGCGGGCGGCGCGTCCCGGTGGGGCAGTTCTGCAAGCACAGCGGCGCCGGCATCGCTGCCGACGTCGACCAGGTAGCTGCGACCGGTGGTGTCGAGGCGCTCGGTGAGCGCCAGGTCATAGCCGGGTCCCACCTCCGGTCCGGCACCCATCGATGCGCAGAAGCACAGGCCGCCGGGCTCGGTGCAGTTGACGGCGACGACGAAGATCCGCGCCAGCCGGCCGACGAAGCCCTGGTCGGGGTGGCTTCCCGCGCCCAGCACGCCGTTGAGCACGGCGATCGCGGACAGATCGCAGGCGCGCACCCCGATGAAGGCGTAATGCGGTTCGGGCTCGGGCGCTGAACCGTCGGACGACCACACCTGCTGCCGCGCGGGATGGAGGAACTGCTTCCAGGATTGCGGGCCGGCCGAATGGCCGAACAGGGCGTCGTCGTCGCGCGGGCGAAGCCGGTACTGCCCGGGGCCGACGTCCACGCCCCATCCCCGTGGGAGATCGTCGGCCGACTCGAGCTCGCGCAGCACGATCGCGTCCTCGGACACGGTGGGCCCGACCACGCGATACCCGCGCTCCTGGAGGGCGCCGACGAGTTGGTGCATGGCCGCGGCGTCGATCACGGCACTGCTCATCGACTGATGGTCGCGTGGAACCGTCCGCCATACAGGGCCCATAGGTCACGAGTGCAGGGGACTTTCGGCCGCGTCATGCGATTCTCCGTGCTGGGTAACGTGGGGGATATGTCCATACCGACGCAACCGATCTCCATCCTTCCCGAAAGCGAATGCTGGGACCTGATGTCGAGCGCCTCGCTGGGCCGGCTCGTCACCACCGTCGATGGTCAGCCGGAGATCTTCCCGGTCAACTTCGTCGTGCAGCACCGCACGGTGCTGTTCCGCACGGCCGAGGGCACCAAGCTGAGCAGTGCGGTGATCAACAACAACGTGCTGTTCGAGGTCGACGACCACAACGCCGTCGGCGGGTGGAGCGTTGTCGTCAGGGGGCTTGCCCGCACGCTGCACACGGACGCCGACATCGATGAGGCCGATCGCGCGCAGCTGCTGCCATGGACGGCCACGGTGAAACCGCATTACGTGCGCATCCGGCCCCTGCGCGTCACCGGGCGGCGGTTTCGGTTCGGCTCCGAGCCAGATCGCGACTTCACGATCGCTTAGCCGACCACCCGGGCTGGTGCGGTCACAGCTCCGTGCAGGCCGCTGTCCTCGGCGAATACTTCTCGCCACCGGTCATTTCCCGCCGACGAACGACCTCGCGAGGGGTGACTTCGGTCCCTATCAGCCGCCGTCGCATCGGTGATCGAATTCGGTGTGGGTCCCGGTGCGGGCGCACGCGCCGGGATCCGCACCCGAAACCGCTCCAGGCAGGCAGCGTGTGGCTCGCCGGCGAGATGCCCGGAACCTGTCCGACGGGATTGTAAATGCGGCACAACGGTATCGAGATCGAGCCCACAGCGCGGATCGTCACGCTCACTCTGAACCCGGCGCTTGACATCACCGCTGCCGCCGACGTCGTGCGTCCCACCGACAAGATCCGCTGCTCGGCGGCGCGCTATGACCCCGGCGGCGGCGGCATCAATGTGGCTCGCATCGCCCGGGTGCTGGGAGCGAGGGCAACGGCGGTCTTCCCGGTGGGCGGCCCGACCGGTGAGCGCGTCACCGACTTGGTGTCGCGTGACGACGTACCGGTGCGGACCGTTCCCGTCGCCGACTGGACACGCGAGAGCTTCACCGTCAACGAACGCACAACGGGTAAGCAATACCGTTTCGTGCTGCCGGGACCGAGTGTGAGTTTCGCCGAGCAGGCCCGATGCCTGGACGAACTGCGATCCGCGGCCCGCACGGCGCGGTTCGTCGTTGCCAGCGGAAGCCTGCCGCCCTCGGTTGCGCCGGACTGGTATCAGCGGGTCGCCGACATCTGCCGTGAATCGGGTGCGCTGCTGGTGCTCGACACCTCCGGCGGCGGTCTGACGCACGTGACCTCCGGTGTGTACCTCGTCAAGCCCGGCCTGCGGGAACTGCGGGAGTGTGTGCGGCGCGATCTCGTCACCGAGACGGAGCAGTTGGCCGCCGCACATGAATTGATCGAACGGGGCGTCGCCCAGTCGGTGGTGGTGTCGTTGGGCGCGGGCGGGGCATTGCTGGCGACTCCCGGCCATAGTCAACGGTTCTCGGCCGTTCCGGTGCGCGTGGTGAGCGGGGTCGGGGCAGGCGATGCGCTGGTGGCGGGGACCGTGGTCGGACTGAGCCGCGCATGGCCACTGAGCGCAGCGGTACGGTACGGCATCGCCGCTGGAACCGCGATGTTGCTCACGCCCGGCACCGCAACTCCGAGCCGGGACACCATCGAGCGATTCTTCACGCTGGTGCCCGAGGCAGTGGACGTCGACGTCGTTCACACCTGAGGTGGCGGCACCCGGTAGACGGCGGCTCCGGCGCAGATCCCGGCACCCGCTGCGACCAGGAGCGTTGGGCTGCCCACCGGCAGATCGACCGGCATGCGAGCGATCGCGGCGGCCAGTGCGGCGGTGTGCATCCGCTCGTCTTCGGCGACTAGAACGTCCTCGCCGGACAGACCGACCCGGTCGGACAGTTCGGCACGAAAGTCGGCGCCTGCCGGGGCCGCGACGGTTGCCAGGATGTCAGCAGGCCGCAGCCCCGCCTTATCGAGGCAGATGGCAATCGCTTCGGCGGCGACCGTCCCCATGCGCCGGTCGACGTCATCCGAGCGCGCGATCTGGAGCAGGTTCCGACCGTCAACGAGACCCACAGTGGCGCACATCATTTCGCGATCCTTGTGGTCGGCTACCCACGCTACTTCGGAGAGGCCGAAGTCCCCGGCGTACCACGTGCACAACATCGCTGCGCCCGTCGGTGCGAACGGGAAGCCCTCACTCATTCCATGCCCCGGGTCGGCGTCGCCGGCCACCACCAGCGCACAGTTGACGGCGCGGGACTTCAGGAAGCCGTCGACGATCTGCAGCGCGTTCAGCGGTCCGCAGGACCCATTGGCCACGTCGAATGAGAACGTGCCGTGTGCGCCGGCGTGCGGGCGCTCGGGGTTGGCGCCGATGTCTTTCTGTATCAGCGCGGCCAGAGCCGGTTCGCCGATGTTGCGGTCACGATAGATGCCCGCATTGATGAGCAGGTCGACGTCCGACGGCTCGCGGCCCGCGCGGTCGAGGCACTCCCTTGCGCTCGCCACGGTGAGGTTCAGAGCGCTGTGTCGGTGGCGCCAGCCGCCGGAGCGGACGGCGACCCGTTCAATCACCGTGCCCATAGGACTCCACCATTTCGTCGTCGAGAGTGAGTAGTAGGACACCGATTTCGAGTCCGGACGCCAACGCGATGAGCGCCACCGTCTCTCCGGGGCGGATGTGTCCCGCTTCCAGTTCCTCGACCAGTGCGACCGTATGCGTGGTCGAGGCGGTGTTGCCGTAGCGGTCCACCGTGATCACTGCGTCGTGACGGGGGGCCTCGCCGAACGATGCGGTGACGGTCGCCATTCCCTTGCGGATCGCGCGCGCCGATGTCTGATGGGTGATGACGTGATCGATGTCGTGCAGCGAAACACCGACCGCGTCGAGCACTTCGTGCAGCAGCACCGGGGTGGTCGACAGGGCCGCGCGGTGAATGCCGCGAGCATCGGTGAACATGCGTCCGCCGGGTTCGTGTCGAGTGGGATAGGCCAGGCACAGCCGGCTGAACTCGGCGACCGTGGTGAAGCCGGCGAGATCGATGCCGGGCGAGCCCGCCGGTGCCCGCTCGAGCAGCAGAGCGGCCCCGGCGTCGCCAAGGGTCAGGGAGGCGAGCTCCTTGCTGAAGATGCCCCGGATGTGTCGGGCGGCATTGTGTCCGAGCGCCGAGATGTATTCGCCGCTGACCACCATCACGCGCTGCACCGCACCTTGCCGGATCCAGTTGTTGGCCACGGTGACCCCGGTGAGCATTCCGGCGCATGCGTTGGAGATGTCGAACGCCATCGCACTGTCGGCGCCGATGGCCTGTGCGACCGCCGCACTCATCGTCGGTTCCAGCCATTGGGTCAGGCCGTCGCGGAACTTCGTGATGGAGCAGCTGATCACGACATCGATCGAGGCGGGATCGTGCCCGGATCGGTCAAGACAGTTCAGCGCAGCCGTGGTCGCCAGACTGTACGAATCCTCATCGCCTGTCGAGACCCGGCGCTCCCTGATGCCGGTCAGCCGCTGCAGATCGATGTGGGTGCGATGACGGGTCGTCGACATCAGCTCGTCGGTCGCCAGGTGAGTCGGCGGCAGGTGCCGTCCCGCCCCGGCCACCCTGGTCTTGAAGGGCGCGTTCGGACTCGCGGCCGACGGATCCATGACCAGCCAGTGAGTGCCTGCCATCGACTCAGCATGGCGGTGACAGCCTCGCCGAACTAGAGCGATTCGGACGTCGCGCAGGGGACCTTCGGCCCTTCGGCCCGCGTCGAAAAGTTCCTACATTCGGCGCATGGGCAAGCAACATGGTCTGTTGGCGGTGCTGCTGGCCGGTGCCGGTGTGGCCGGCCTGTACCGAGCGCATCTGCGGCCGTGGATGTATGCCTGGGGCGCCACCGATTTCGAAATCACCGCCGCCCTACCGGGGGATGAACTGGTGCTGCCGAACGGCCCGCGCACCACCCGCGGGCTGACGATCGATGCGCCGGTCGATGCAGTCTGGCCGTGGTTGATGCAGATCGGCGAGGACCGCGCCGGCTTCTACAGCTATGACTGGCTCGAACGTGCGGTCGGCACGACCATCCACAACGCGAAGCGCGTTCACCCGGAGTGGCAGGACCTCCAGGTCGGCGACACCGTATGGCTGGCTCGACGGTACGGTCAGGTCGGCCGACAGGTCGTGGCCGCGGTCAAGCCCAACGCCTACCTGGTGTTGATGTCGACGGAGGACTACGCCCGCGTGCAGCAGGGCGGTCAAGCGACGGGTTCGTGGTCCTTCCATCTTCGCCGAACGGGCAGCTCGACGCGCCTGCTGGTGCGCGGAAGCGGCGGCGCGGTGGGCCATGCGCTGTTCGACATCCCCCACTTCGTCATGGAACAGAAGATGATGCGAGGCCTTCGCGACCGTGCTCAGCAAACCGTGAATCGCCATGTCAACGTCGTCGAAGTGGCCAGTCTCGCGAACCGGCAAAACGGGGCGGAGCTGGAGACGGCGCTTCCATAGATCGGCGCGGCCCGTCGACCCGTCCGGCCGGAGCAACATCGTCGCAACCCGGCTCTTGTGGTGACACCATGGGGTCGTGACCGACATACCCAAGCCCAAGAGAGGCTCGGCGCCGCGTCCACTGGGGGACACGTTGTCACAGCTGCGTCTGCGCGAACTGCTCATGGAGGTGCAGGACCGCGTCGAGCAGATCGTCGAGGGCCGCGACCGACTGGACGGCCTGCTCGATGCGATGCTGGTCGTGACGTCCGGGCTGGAACTCGACCAGACGCTGCGCACCATCGTGCACACCGCGATCGAACTGGTCGATGCCGGGTACGGGGCGCTGGGCGTGCGCGGCCACGACCACGAACTGGTCGAGTTCATCTATGAAGGCATCAACGAGCAGATGCGCGCGAAGATCGGCCACCTCCCCGAGGGCTTGGGAGTGCTCGGGGTGCTGATCAACGACCCGAAACCGATTCGGCTGGACAACATTTCACATCACGCCGCCTCAGTGGGCTTTCCGCCGAATCATCCGCCGATGCGAACGTTCCTCGGAGTGCCCGTGCGGATTCGCGACGAGGTGTTCGGCAACCTGTATCTGACCGAGAAGGCGGGCGGTCAACCATTCAGCGAAGACGACGAAGTGCTCGTGCAGGCGCTCGCCGCCGCCGCCGGTATCGCCATCGACAATGCGCGACTCTACGAGCAATCCAAGGCGCGCCAGTCCTGGATCGAGGCGACCCGCGACATCGGCACCGAACTGCTTGCAGGCACCGAGCCGGCGACCGTCTTCCGGTTGGTGGCCGAAGAATCGCGGAAGCTCAGCGGCGCCGCGTTGACATTGGTCGCCGTGCCTGCCGATCTCGACGCGCCGATCGGTGAGTCCGATGAACTGACCGTCGTCGCGAGCGCCGGCGACGGTCCGGGGAGCTCCGTCGAGACCATCGACACTCTCGACACGCTGATCGGTGAGGTCTTCACCCAGCGCACCCCCAAACGGTTCGAAAGCCTCGAACTGGCGGGCGATGTGGAACCGAGTGGTCCGGCTCTGGTCCTGCCGCTGCGCGCGACCGGCACTGTCGCAGGGGTTTTGGTTGCGCTGCGTCCTTGCGCAGCGCGCCAGTTCAGTGCCGAGGAGCTCGACATGATGTCCGCCTTCGCCGACCAGGCGGCGCTGGCGTGGCAGCTGGCCAGCACGCAACGACGGATGCGGGAACTCGACGTGTTGAGCGATCGTGACCGCATCGCCCGCGACCTGCACGACCATGTCATCCAGCGGCTGTTCGCCGTCGGCTTGTCCTTGCAGGGGACCATTTCCCGTGCCCGCGCTCCGGAGGTGCAGCAGCGGCTGATGGGATGCGTCGACGATCTGCAAGAGGTGATTCAGGAGATCCGCACCGCCATCTTCGATCTGCACGGTGGCCAATCGGGCATCACCCGGCTGAGACAGCGCATCGATGAGGTGGTCGCCCGGTTCGCCGATTCGCCGTTGCGCACCTCGGTCCACTTCTCCGGCCCGTTGTCGGTGGTGGACGGAGTGCTCGCTGATCACGCCGAAGCCGTTGTGCGCGAGGCGGTCAGCAACGCGGTTCGGCACGCCGCGGCGAGCACCCTCGCGGTCAGCGTGGAGGTCGGCGACGAGTTGACCATCGAGGTCACCGACGACGGAAAGGGCATCGCCGAAGATGTCACCGGCAGCGGGCTGACGAACCTGCGTCGGCGCGCCGACGACGTCGGCGGATTGCTGTCGCTGGCACCCGGTCCGGCGGGCGGCACCAGATTGCGATGGTCCGCCCCGCTGCCCTGACGCCCACTGGCCTGGCCCTGGCCGCCAGGAGGTGGGCGCACCTGGCGCCGGGGATCAGGCAATTCCAGAACTACCGACGGGAGTGGTTGCGCGGTGACGTCGTCGCGGGGCTGACGGTGACGGCATACCTGGTGCCACAGGTCATGGCCTACGCCTCGCTGGCGGGGGTGCCTGCCATCACCGGATTGTGGGCCGCTGTCATCGCGCTCGCCGCGTATGTGTTCATCGGCTCGTCCCGGCAGTTGTCCGCCGGGCCGGAATCGAGCACGGCGCTGATGACGGCCGCGGTGATCGCGCCCATCGCCGTCGGGGACGGCGGGCGCTACCTCATGCTCGCGGCGGCATTGGCGGTGCTCGTCGGTGTCGTGTGCCTGGTCGCCGCGCTGGCTCGGCTCGGGTTCCTGGCCAACATGCTCTCGGGTCCGGTGCTCGTGGGATACATGACCGGAATCGCCGTGTTGATGATCGCCAGCCAACTGGGGAAGGTCACCGGCGCGCCGGTGTCCGGCGAGGGCATCGCCGACATGGTGCGGTCCTTCTTGGACAACGCCGACCGGCTGCACTGGCCGACGCTGGTGTTGGCCTCGGGCGTGCTGATCCTGCTCCTCGTGTTGGGTCACTGGCTCCCACGCGCCCCCGGACCGCTGATCGCCGTACTGGTGGCCACCATCGTCGTCGTGGTATTCACGTTGAGCCGCAACGGCATCGAGGTGGTCGGACCGATCCCGGCGGGGTGGCCCGGCACGGGAGTGCCGCAGGTGCAAGCGAGTGATCTCGGGATGCTCTTGCTGCCGGCCGTGGGAATCGCGATCGTCGCCTTCTCCGACAACGTGCTGACCGCGCGTGCCTTCGCGGCGCGCTCGGGAGCCGACATCGACCCCAATGCCGAATTGCGGGCACTGGGGGTCGCCAATGTGGGAGTCGGTCTCGGGCACGGGTTTCCGATCAGCTGCAGCGGATCGCGCACCGCGGTGGGTGACGCGGTCGGTAGCCGCACGCAACTGTATTCGGTGATCGTGATAGCAGCGGTGCTGGCGGTGGTTCTGTGGGGCCGCGGCGCGCTGGCGCACTTTCCGACCGCCGCTCTTGGCGCGTTGGTGATCTATGCGGCGATCCGCTTGATCGACGTGGCAGCGTTTCACCGGCTCGCACGATTCCGGCGCAGCGAGTTGATCCTGGCAGTGGCGACCACCGTCGCCGTGCTGGGTCTGGGCGTGCTCTATGGCGTGCTGGCCGCTGTGGCGCTGTCGATTCTCGATCTGATGCGACGCGTCGCCCACGCCCATGACAGCGTCCAGGGCTTCGTACCGGGTCTTGCCGGCATGCACGACATCGAGGACTATCCGCAGGCGATGGTGGTGCCCGGACTGCTCGTCTATCGCTACGACGCCCCGCTGTGTTTTGCGAACGCCCAGGATTTCCGGCGGCGCGCCCTGGCTGCCGTCGACCAGAGCGCGGACCCCGTCGAGTGGTTCGTGCTCAACGCCGAAGCCAACGTCGAAGTGGACCTGACCGCGCTCGACGCCCTCGACCAACTCCGTATCGACCTGTCCCGCCGGGGTGTCGTGTTCGCGATGGCACGCGTCAAGCGGGACCTGAGTGACTCGCTGGCCGGCGCTGGATTGCTGGAGCGCATCGGTGCCGACCGGATGTTCATGACGCTGCCGACGGCGGTCGAGGCGTTTCACAAGCGGCAGTCCGGCGAACGATCGGTTGACGGGGGGTAGCGAACGCCGCGAGACGTCGGAGGCCGCCGAATCGGATCGGGTGCGAGTGACGCCCAAGCCGGCCACCCGTCACCGGGGTGTTTCAGGCGTCTTCGAGCGCTTCGCCGATCTCCTGGGCCATTCGGCTGTGTTCGTTCTGCAACAGCACGTGACCCGCTGCCAGAGCCACCGCTACCGGCCACTCGATGATCTCGACTGCGGCGAGCGCCCCGAGCGCCCCGTAGAACGCGAGTTGCTCCGGCCGCGGAATCCGGACACGCCCCACGATCGGCAGGTCCACCGCGAACGTCTGAGCCCTGCGGACGCGCTGAACGGCATCGCGGTGCGTGCCCGTGGTCGGCGCGGACTTCTTCCGGGCTGATGAGTTTTGCGAGGATTTGGCCATTCGTTGCCTTCCCGTCATGGCGTATTCGGCGTCTGGACCACCGTGTTGCGGACCGTGGAAGGCGTGCCAACCCCAACCGGTGCAACACCGTCGTCAGATCCATTGACCGTCGTCTCCGGCATGATGGCAATACCGTTGCGGGAACTGTATGCCGTGCTGTGGCGGATGGGAGTCGTCAAGATCGACGACTGACGTCCGAGCAATCGGGGCGCATAGCCGGCCGCCGCGGTGGCGACACCGGCCGTCCCGAGTGCCTGTGCCCACCCCACGGGTCCCAGGGGTGTGCAGCCGAGCAACTGGCTGACCCCTGGGGTGCTGATCAACGTGCCGAGGGTCGCGAGCGATCCAACCGCCGTCCCCACCACCAACGGGCTACGCGAATCGATGAGCGTCTGGCCCAACTGCGTGCCCACCAAGGCCACCAACGCCACGGTCGACGCACGCCGGGGCGCCAGCGTGAACCCCGACATGAGCCACGCCGACGTCGCCGCCGCGGCCGTGGTGGTGCCCCGGATGGCCACGGTGCGCCAGATCGCCGCGTGGTTGGGTCCGTGCCCGTGGCCCGAGTCGTCGCCGATGTCCCTGGCCGGGCTGACGGCAAGGGCCGCCGCCGGAAGCGCATCGGTCAGCATGTTCACCAGCAACAACTGGCGGGCGTTCAGCGGGGACCGGCCGGTCAACGCCGACCCGACGATCGAGAACGCCACCTCCCCGGCGTTGCCGCCCAGTAACACCGAAACCGCCGCCTGCACACGCCGCCACAGCTGACGCCCTTCGTCGAGCGCATCGAGCAGCGATCCGATCCGACCGTCGAGCAGCATCACGTCGGCCGCCGTCCGCGCGGGGTCGCTGCCGCGCGAGGCCACCCCGATACCCACGGTGGCCGCGCGGATCGCCGCCGCGTCGTTGGCGCCGTCGCCGACCATCGCGCAGACCTGGCCGATGCGCTCCAGCGTTTCGACCACCTGCACCTTGTGCTCGGGTGTCATCCGCGCGAAGACCCGTCCGTCGCGCACCGCGCGCTCCTGGCCCCTGCGCGAGAGCCCTTCCCAGTCGGCGCCGCTGATGAGTTGGTCGGCCGTGACCGGCATCCCCAGTTCGGCGGCGATGGCCCTCGCGGTGACCGGATGATCACCCGTGATGAGCCGCACGCCGACCTTCTGCTTGGCCAGTGCGGCCAGCAACGGCGCCGACTCGGGGCGCGGAGTGTCCGACAGGCCCAACAGCCCGACGAACTGCAGCCCGTTGTCGCACAGGTCGATCAGCGTTTCGTCGCTGCGCCGCGCGGCCTGCGCCTGGCGCGCGGTCACCGTGCGCCGGGCCACGGCGATGACGCGCAGGCCCGATTCCGCCATCTCGTGCACCGCTCGTTTGGTCTGCCTGTCCAGTCCGGCGCAGGCGTGGAGGACGACCTCCGGGGCGCCCTTGATCGACAGTGTCCGATCGACGAGGGATGCCGAGAACGGCCGACCCGATCGGAACGGCAGGTGCTTGGCCGCGGTGTCGACCGATGATGAATCCCCGGCCGCTTCGACGACGGCCGCGTCGGTGGCATGCTCGTGGCGGTGGCCGTTCTTCGGAGGCGTGGCCAGCGCCGCGCAATCGAGCACCTGCTCGCCGGTGAGGCCGTCGGCGGTGTGCACCGTGGTGACCCGCAGCCGGTTCTCACTCAGTGTGCCGGTCTTGTCGAAGCAGACGACGTCGATGCGGCCGAGCGCCTCGACCGAACGTGGGCTGCGCACGAGCACCCCCACCCGGGTGAGCCGCCGGGCGGCCGCCTGCTGCGCCAGCGTCGCGACCAGTGGCATGCCCTCGGGCACCGCGGCCACCGCCACCGCGACGCCGCTGGCGACCGCGCGGCGCAACGGCACCATGCGCAGCAGGCCGAGCCCGCTGACCAGCGCCCCACCGGCCAGGCTCAACGGCAGGGCACGGTCGGTGAGGTCGCGCAGTTGGGTCTGCAGCCCGACCGCCGACTTCTCGGCCGACGCCACGCGCTGGGCCCGGCTCGCCTCGGTGCGATCACCGACCGCGGTGACGATGGCGACCGCGGTCCCGGCGACCACGGTGGTGGTGGCGTGCAGCATGCAGCTTCGCTCGGCCAGCGCGGCGCCCGGTGTGGCGGCGGGCCGTTTCGGCACCGGTAGCGATTCACCGGTCAGCGACGACTCGTCGAGTTCGGTGTCGGTCGCCTCGACGATCCGCGCATCGGCGGGTACGACCTCCCCGGGCCGAACCTCGATGAGATCACCCGGCTGGAGTTCGGCGGCGTCGACGGTCCGGTAGCCGTCGTCGGTCACGAGCCGGGCCGGCGGCACCTGGACGGCCAGCAGCCGGCTCAGCAGCCGCTCCGCTCGAACCTGTTGCGAGGCGGCCAGAAGCGAGTTGCCGGTCAACACCGAGCCCACGAGGATCGCATCGATCGGCGAACCGAGCAGGGCGCTGGCCGCCGATCCGACGGCGAGTATCGGCGTCAACGGGTCCGACAACTCCTCACGCAGCGAAACCGCCAGATCTCTGGCCAGCCGCAACGGAGGTCCGGTCAGCTTGGGGACCACGTCGACCGATGCACTGGCCGCCGCCGCCAGTGTCGAACGACGTTGCACCGGTTCGCGTTTCGGCGCAGGGAGCGTCCGGCGCACATCATTGGGCGACATCGCATGCCACTCGTACACCGGCGCGGGCGTCGGTGCCTTGTCGCTCAGTGTTCCCCGCGCCAGCAGCAGGCCGGTGGTCAGCCCCGCGGCGGCGCCCGCGGTCACCGGTCCCGGTCCGCGCCCCCGTACGCCGGGGATCATCAGCAGCGCGCCCAACAGCGACGCGCTGGTGGCCAGTTCGACGCCCCGCTTACTCGCCCGGCGAGCGGCGGGCAGCGCATGCATCAGCCGCCACACCGCGTCCAGATCCGGGACCAGCAGATCGGCGCGCCACGGTGGCGGACCGTCCACCGGAATCAGCCCGATCGAGACATCCGCGGCCCACAGCACCTGTGCGGCTTGCGGTGAGATCACCGCCACGGTGCCGCCGGCGCCCTGGTGGGCGGTGACCGCGGTCAGCAGTGCGGCGTCGAGGGAGCCGTCGAGCGGGTACAACTCGTCGAAGGAGGGCCTCAGGTCGTCGAGTTCGTCGCTGTCGACCGACATGAGTTCGGCGCCCGCCCGGCGGATCTCGCCGAGCACGCTTGCCGCCAGCGGGTGATGCACATGCCGGACCAGCACCTCGGCCCTGGCCGCGCCGTTTCGGGTGCCGTTGGTGCGAAGCGGCGCGCGTTGCCAGCCGACCTCGAGTTCGCCGCGCTGAAGGCTCTCGCGTGCCCATTGCCACGCCGCGGCGCGGTCGCGATCGGAGATGCCGCGCAGGCGGCCGATGCGCAGTTCGTCGACCAGCAGCGCTCGGGGATCGACGACGACGGTGTCCACCCGGTCCAGCCGACGTATCGCCTGGGGATCGAAGGCGACGATGTCGTGCTGGTCGGCCAGCCCGCGACCGAGCGCGGCGGCGAAGCCCTCGCGGGCGTTGCGGGCCGCCTTCGGCGTGGTCACCACGGCCGCGGTCGCGGCGGTGTTGAGGTTGCGGGTGAACAGGCCCACCGAAGCCGCGGTAAGACCCTGGGCCATACCGCTGCGATCGGCATGGCGCTCTATCGGACCGGGCGCCATCGGCCGAGGGCGCTGCGGACGCGGACCACCCTCGAGTTCCGCCGCGTAGTGCGCGATGGCGGGTTCCTTGCGTTGCCAGGCACGGGAGCCGGCGCGCGTCTCTGCGACCTGAAACAGGTGTCGGACCGTTTCAACGGCCAGCGACGTCGGAGCTTCCGTCACGGTGTACACCGTCGCGGCGGCGATCGCGATGGCGGTGTCGGCGGCACCGCGGCCGAGTCGGCGTTCCACCATCTCCCGCAGCCGCGGCTGATAGTCCACCAGGGTCACGGCGGCCGTGAGCCCGGCGGGCAGTGCGGGCCACATGAGCGCCCGGCCGGTCGTCGCCACGCAGAGTCCGACCCCGTTCGCCGCGGTTGCAACGACCTTGCCGGCCAGCACGATGCCGTCACCCGGGAGGTCGGAGGGTCGGCCGTCGGTGTCAGCGCCGGTGTCGCGTTCCACCTCGGCGACCAGTCGACACAGCCGCTCCATCGGCGGTCCGTCGTCGTCGACGGTCACCACCACTCGGGACAGCGAGTGGTTCAGCCCGACAGTGCGTACGCCGGGTTCGGACCGGACGGCCTCGAGCGCGGCCTTGCCGAGCGCCTTGCCGTTCTGGCCCGTTAGGCCGCGCACTTCGATCCAGCAGCGGTTCTCGTTGCGCCAGCATCGTCGACTCGGCTTTGCGCCTGCGAGTTCCTTCACGGCGGTGGCGACCGCGGTGAGCGCTTCGGAAGTCGGCAGCGCGCCAACGACTACCCGTGCCGGTGCCGTGACGGCTGTCGCTGCGCCACCGATCAACCTCGCGAGAACGCTCACTTGGTGGTCGTGCGCCGCGCGGACGTCGACTTCTTGGCAGCGCGCGACGGATTGCGGGTGGTCGACGTGGCCGTCTTGCGCGGCGTCGGCTTCGCGGAATTGCGTTCTGAGGCTTGATTTTTAGCGGTGGCAACCGATCGGAGCGCCGGCGTTCCATCGCCGGCGGAACCGCCGGAGCGCTGACCGAGTTTGTGGACCACCAGCGCCGCCCCGCCGACCGTCACGAGCAACGGCCACTCGACCAGACCGGCGGCGCCGATGGCGCCGATCGTCAACGCGGCGGCGGCAGACGACCGGCTTCCGTCGCCGAGCCCGGCTCTGATTCCTGATGCCGCGCCCTGCAGTCCACCGATCACGCCGCTGACCGCCGCGCCACCGATCGCCCCGGCGGCCGCTGTGGTCATGTCGGCGGTTCTGGTCACTGCTCGGGTGGCGGCCGAAACGATGCTCATCGGAGCTCCTCCCGCCCGTTCATCTACTGGTCAATTCCCGATAAGTAGGTGTTATACACGGATTAGATGAACAGAAGATCCGCGTCGGGGGCTAGGTGTGACGGGCGAGGAAGTCGACCACCGCATCGGCGAACAGGTCGTTGCGATCACCAGCGACCATGTGTCCGGCGCCGCCGACGTCGACGAAGCCGATCTGCGGGAACCGGGCCAGGAATTCGTCGGCGCGCTCCTGTGTGACGAGGTCGCTCATCTGGCCGCGCACCAAAAGCATCGGAACCCCCTGACGCAGAATCGAATCGACAGCTTTATGCATCCGGTCCACCTCGGTCACCTCGATCGGCGGGAGGGCCGCCGTGCCGTCGATGAACTTAGGATCCCAGTGCCAATACCACCGGCCGTCACGGTGGCGCAGGTTCGTTCGCAACCCGTCGAGGTCGGCCGGTCGCGGCCGGTGGGGGTTGTAACGCTGGATCATGTCGGCGACCTCGTCGAGCGAGGCGAATCCGGACGTCATCCGATCGGCCATGAAGTCGTGGATGCGTGACGCGCCGGATTCGTTCATGTCGGGCACGATGTCGACGAGGACGACGGCGCGCACCGAGCCGGGTGCTAGTTCACCGGCCAGCAGCATCGCGGTGAACCCCCCCAACGAGGCGCCGACGATCACCGGTCGTGCCGGAAGGCGACCGAGCACCTCGAGGACGTCGCCGGCGAACGTGGTGACGCGGTAATCGCCTTCGGTCGACCAGTCGGATTCCCCGTGGCCGCGGAAGTCCACTGTGACGGCCTGCCAGCCGCGGGCGGCGACGGCCGCCGCGGCGCGGCCCCACGAGCGGCGGGTCTGGCCGCCGCCGTGCAGGAACACCACTGCGGGTGCCTTCGGATCGCCGAGCCGGTCGGCGGTGATGTTGACGCCGTCGACGCCCGATGTGGTGAACGTCGTCGACGAGGCGCTCACGAGGCGACCCCGGCGATGACCGCGCGGGTGATCATCTCGGCGCGGTTGCGCCGAAAGGCCCTGCCCTCGTTGAGGATCGCGTAGACGATGCCTCCGACGATGGCGTCGGCCGCGGCGCGGGCGGTCGACTCGTCGAGACCGTCCGCCGAAAGACGTCGCTGCACAGTGTCGTGGAGGGGCACGCTGAACGCGTCGTACAAGCGGGCCCTGATGTCCTTGTGCTGCAGTCCGGCCACCGTGAGGATGCGCAGCATCGCGTTGCCCCGTTCGGTGGTCAGGGTGCTCGCCAGCCTCGTGGCCCACCGGGACAGGTCGGTGGTGAGATCGCCGGTGTGCTCGACCGGCCGCAAGATCGTGTCGGCGTCCTCGAGCAATACGTCGGCGACGAGCGCGGGCCTGCTCGGCCACCAGCGGTAGATCGTCTGCTTGCCGACTCCGGCGCGAGCCGCGACGGCTTCGATATTCAGCCCGTCGAAGCCGCGTTCGAGCAACAGTTCCTTGGTGGCGGTCACGATCGCCACCCGCGACTTCTCGCTGCGACGGCGGGGAGCGTTCACGTGCGTCGTCACTGTCTACTCCGCATCTGTCGGCTTTACAGATGGTGCCAGCAACGCCTAGCCTTGGCAAGACGAGACGTTGCGTCTCGTTCGGAGGTCGAGTCGAGGAGCCATGACGCCGAAGAAACTCGTCATCGGTACCCGTTGGACGCGCAGCATCGACGGGGTGGCCCGGTTCTTCCGCGCCACCAGCCTGGCCGCTTCGACCGGTGCCAGGGGTCGATGGGCCCGTCGCCTGGGGGAGGTGACCGTCACCGGGGAACGCGATTTCGCGGTCGATCTCGGCGCGATCGACGTCGATGCCGAGGGCGACTTCCGGGCCCGGGTCGCCGAGACGCTGGACACCGCCGCCGCGCTGCGCAACGACGGGCGGGGCCGGCAGGGCGACTACGAGCACTTCGCCACCGGTCCGCAGCGGAGGGTCATCGCCGACGCGGGCCTGATCGCCCCGCACTGGCCCCGCCCGTGGGGCGTGGAGGCCACCCCCCTGCAGCAGCTCATCATCGACGAGGAATTCGGTAAGCGCCCCCAGCTGGTGCGACCGTCACTCGGCATCGCCGAGTGGATCCTGCCGTCGGTCATCCGGGCTGGATCGGAAGAGCTTCAGGCGCAACTGATTCCACCGACCCAGCGCGGTGAGCTCGCATGGTGTCAGCTGTTCAGCGAGCCGGGCGCGGGCTCGGACCTGGCCGCGCTGACCACACGAGCCACCAAGGTCGACGGCGGGTGGCGGATCAACGGCCACAAGATCTGGACGTCATCGGCGCAGCGCGCGGACTACGGCGCGCTGCTCGCCAGGACGGACCCGTCGGCGCCCAAGCACCGCGGCATCGGCTACTTCATCATCGACATGCGCTCCGACGGCATCGACGTCCAACCGATCAAGCAAGCCAGCGGCGAATCGGAGTTCAACGAGGTCTTCCTCACCGACGTCTTCGTACCCGACGCGATGCTGCTCGGCGAGCCGAACGGCGGCTGGGGACTGGCGATCGCGACGATGGCCGAAGAACGCACCGCCATAAGCGGATACGTCCAATTCGACCGGGCTGTGATCCTGCGTCGCATTGCGGCGGGTGATGACGACGACAGCGCCGATGCGCTGCGCGAACTCGGCGAACTCGACGCCTACGCCAATGCCATCAAGGCATTGGGCGTGCGCGAGACGATCCGCCTGCTCGACGGTCAGTCGTCGGGCGCCGCGCCGAGCGTCGCCAAGGTCGCGATGAACGTCCTACTGCGCCGCACCTTCGCCGCGACACTGGGCGCCGTCGGCCGGGTGGCGATGACGGCCGATCCATCCGTCGTGCAGCCGTATCTGCGGGTTCCCGCCGAACTGATCGGCGGCGGTACCAAAGAGATTCAGCTGAACATCATCGCCCAGATGATTCTCGGTCTCCCGCGGAAGTAGACGACATCTCTCATCGCCTCAGGCGCAGCGGCGCCAGCAGCGCTTCCAGCACGTGGTCGAAGACCGCGTCGTAGTCGGTCGGCGCCTGCAGTGCCGCCACGAGCGCCCGGTCGGGCCAGGCGTCGGCCCACAGCGACGGGTCCTCCTCGTCGTGCTTCTCGCCGCGCACAGCCGAGAATTGCATCACGGCAGAGGAGATGACATGCACCTCGATGGCGCGCAACACCAGCGCCGCGTCGGCGCCGGTGACATCGAGTGCGGCCAGCTGTGCGGCCAGCGCCTGCTGAATCGGCAGGAACAACCGCGGGGTCTTGTCGCGTTCGTGGGCGATCGCCAGCAGGTGCTGCCGGTCGATCAGCAGGCGGCGTTGAGCATGGGCCAGAGACGCGATGCGGTCGACCGCCGTGGCGCCTGCGGTCGGTAGATGCGCCATCTCGTCGAGTAGCCGGTCGACCAAGCTGTCGAACAACTTGTCCCGGCCGCCGACATGCCAGTAGATCGATGTCACCGCCACCCCGAGTGCGTCGGCCAGTGCACGCATGGAGAACCGCTGCACGCCTTCGGTTTCCAGAATTCGGGCCGCCGCGTCCAGCACGACGTCCGCGCTGATCGGTTCCCTGCCGGTCATGGCGGCTCGCCTCCCGTCATCCGCTCGCTCGGCGGGAGCTCGAGGTAACGCTCGAGGTTGCGGTGCATGTTGACGATGCGGCGTTCCTCGTTGGACAGCGTGAGATGAGTGAAACCGGGCTGACTGAGTCCGCGCTGCAATCCGGCCAGTATCGAAATATCCTGCGTCAGCACCAGACCCGGATGTGCCTCCGCGGCGCTCACCCGCACGTCGACCGGCTTCGAGCGGGGCGCCCCCGGTGGCATGCGCATCCACAGCATCATCACCAGCTCGCCGCGGCCGGGATCGGTTCCCGGGTGTGACGTCATCACCGTCAGGTGGTCGGCGTTGGTCAGCAGTGTCATGTTCGGGAAAACGTTGTACTGATGCAGCATCATCACGCGTTCGGTGTCCGCCCACTCCAGATCGACTCCACGGGAGGCGGCGAACGCCCGTGTGCGGGCGGCGATCAGATCGGCGACCGAGGCACCGGGCTCGCGATCCGCTGGCATCGGCGTTCCCTCCTCGACACCCATCAGCGCCCCCTGGGTGGTGACGTAGGCGTCCCACACCTCGCCGTCGGTCAGCTGCTGCTTCAACTGGGGACTGGGCACGCCGTAGAGCTGCTCGGACTTTCCGGTGTGGCCCCAGATCTGCTGGGGCGCATAGACGTCGTCCATGCACCGGTGGAGTTCGGGGTGCAGTGTCTGAATGTGGTAGGTCTCGCTGTAACCGTCGGCGATCGCCTTCCAGTTCGCCTCGACGTCGATGGTCATGGTGGCATAGCAGCGGAAGTCGCCCAGCCCGCACCAAGCGATGTCGGCGGGCACCGCCTCGAGGTAGTCCAGCAGGGGTATCGCGTCGGTGTGGAGATTGACGAAGACCAGCCGCTCCCAGGTGTCGACGCCGACGGGGACGAGTGGGTAGTCGGCCATGCGCAGAGCGCCGAACCCCTTGCGGTTTGGCACCCTTCTGAGCGTTCCGCACAGATCCCACGTCCACCCGTGGTATCCGCACCGCAACTCCCGCAGGTCGGATCCCGAGCCGACGCACAGCGCGTTGCCGCGGTGCCTGCACGCGTTCTGGAAGGCCCGCAGCATGCCGTCGCCACCGCGAACGACGAGCACCGACGTTGGGCCGCAACGGTATTCGAAGAAGTCGCCGGGCTCGGCGACGTGGTCGACGGTGCACGCGACCTGCCATACCCGCGGCCACATCCGTTCCGCTTCGAGCCGGGCGAACGCCGCCGAGCGGTACCGCTCGGCAGGTACCAGGGTGGGGCGTGCAGGCGGCGTGCCGATGGCATCGTCGCGCCGGACATGCTGCGCGGTGTGCGTCACGATCCGTCCTTTCGAACTCGGCGCCGACCGTCTGTAACGGTGTTACAGTGCGACCCTATCGGCTCGCATGCGCATTCGGAGGTGCAATGGTGTTCGACCTCAAGATCACCGGTGGGACCGTCGTGGACGGCACGGGCGCGGACCGCTTCGCCGCCGACATCGCCGTCAAGGACGGCAGGATCGTCGAGGTCCGTCGCCGCGAACCCGGGGACGCCCCGCTGCAGGGGGAGGCGGCCGAGACGATCGACGCATCCGGCAAGGTCGTCGCCCCGGGGTTCGTCGACATTCACACCCACTACGACGGGCAGGTGGGCTGGGACAGCGTTCTGGAGCCGTCGAGCAGCCACGGCGTCACCACCGTCGTGGCGGGCAACTGCGGCGTCGGCTTCGCCCCGGTGCGTCCCGGCACCGAACAGTGGCTGATCGAATTGATGGAGGGTGTCGAGGACATCCCCGGAACCGCGCTCTCGGAGGGCATCACGTGGGGGTGGGAGAGTTACGCCGAGTACCTCGACGTGATCGGTCAGCGCGCACTCGCCGTCGACATCGGAAGTCAGATCGCCCACGGCACGGTGCGGGCCTACGCGATGGGGGAGCGCGGAGCTCGCAACGAAGCGGCGACACCTGAGGATATCGCCGTGATGAGCCGGCTGGTGCAGGAGGCGGCCGAGGCCGGTGCACTCGGCTTCTCGTCGTCGCGCACGCTGGCCCATCGCGCCATGGACGGTGAACCGGTGCCGGGGACGTTCGCCGCCGAAGACGAATTGTTCGCCCTGGGCCGGGCGATGGCAGCGGGTGGGGGCGCCGTGTTCGAACTGGCGCCGCAGGGTGCGGCCGGTGAGGACATCGTCGCGCCGAAGAAGGAACTCGAATGGATGCGCCGCCTCGGCGCCGAGATCGACTGCGCGGTGAGCTTCGCGCTGATCCAGGTCGACGCCGACCCGAACCTGTGGCGCGAGCAGCTCGACATCTCGGCGGCCGCTCACGATGCGGGCAGCCGGCTGCACCCCCAGGTGGCGGCCCGCCCGTTCGGCATGCTGCTCGGATTTCCCGGCCACCACGCCTTCACGCACCGGCCCACCTATCGTCGGCTCAAGGCCGAGTGCAGTCGCGAGGAGCTCGCCGTGCGACTGGCCGAACCCGTTGTCCGGCAGGCGATCCTCTCCGAAGAGGATCTGCCCGTGGACCCGAACATTCTGTTCGACGGCATGTTCGCGTTCGCGCAGTATTCCGCCGACCGGCTCTATGCGATCGGTGAACCGCCCGATTACGAGCCGACCCGCGAGCGTACCGTCGCGGCCATCGCCGAAGACCGCGGGGAAGATGTCTTGGCCACTATGTACGACCTGATGCTCGAGGGCGACGCGGGAGCGATGCTGATGTTGCCGATGTTCAACTACGCCGAAGGCAACCATGACGCGATCCGGGAGATGATGACTCACCCGGCTGCAGTGTTGGGGCTGTCCGACGGGGGTGCGCACTGCAGCATGATCTGCGACGCGTCCTATCCGACCTTCCTGCTGACACATTGGGCGCGCGATCGGCACCGTGGCCAGAAGCTGCCGCTGGAATACGTGGTGCGCAAGCAGTCTCACGACACCGCGCAACTGTTCGGGCTCACCGACCGCGGGGTGATCGAGGTGGGCAAGAAGGCCGATATGAACGTGATCGACATGGCGGCGTTGACGCTGCACGCGCCGCGGATGGCATACGACCTGCCTGCCGGCGGTAACCGCCTGGTGCAGGGCGCCTCCGGGTATGACGCCACGATCGTCAGCGGGGTGGTGACACGACGCGGCGGGGTCGACACCGGAGCGCGACCGGGCCGGTTGGTCCGCGGGGCGCGTTAGCGGTACGCCGGGAAGTCCCCCAGGGCACGGCGTCGAATGCACGTCACAACTGAAAACAGCTACGGCGGGGTACTCCCCCCGGCATGACCGCTCAAGGTGCACGCGCGGAGACGTCGGTGCCGCATGGGCCACGGGCCCGACCGGGACCGCTGCGATGAGCGCCGATCCGTTGCCCGCGGTATTCAGCTCCGACGAGGAGATCGGCGGCGATCTGGCCCGGGTGCGCTGGGAGGCGACGCCGCTGGGCGCACCCGCGGGCTGGCCCCAGAGCCTGCAGACCGCGGTCAGCATCCTGCTGGCGTCGCGGTTCTCGATGTGGATGGCGTGGGGGCCGGACCTGACCTTCTTCTGCAACGCCGCGTACCGACGGGACACCCTGGGCCGCAAGTACCCGTGGGCGCTCGGCCGCCCGGCGCGCGAGGTCTGGGCGGAGATCTGGGACGACATCGGCCCGCGGATCGATCGGGTGTTGTCGACGGGGCAGGCCACCTGGGATTCCGCGTTGCTGCTCTTCCTGGAACGCTCCGGGTATCCGGAGGAGAGCTACCACACCTTCTCCTACAGCCCGCTGCGCGACGAGCATCGCCGCATCGTGGGCATGCTCTGCGTGGTCACCGAGGACACCCAACGGGTCATCAGCGAACGACGGATGGCCACACTGCGCGATCTCGGTTCGGATCCCAGCGTCGTGCGGACCGAGGAGGAGATCATCGCGTTCGCGGGGCGCCAGCTCGCGCACAACCCCCGTGACCTGCCGTTCACGTTGACCTACCTGTTCGACGACAGCGGGGCCGCCCATCTGGCCGGGTCGAGTGGGATGCCGGCGCAGCACCCGTGCGCACCCGCGGTGCTCACCGACGACGACGTGTGGCCGCTGAGCGGCCCCGCTCTCGGGGAGACCGCCCTCGTGGCGCTCGACCCAGCCGGATACCCGGATCTGCCGACGGGCGACTGGCGGGCCGGCCCGACGCATGCCCTCGTGGTGCCGCTGCTTCAGCAGGGCGGATCGCCCAGCGGCCTGCTGGTCGCGGCACTCAACCGGTACCGCCCACTCGACGATGCCTACCGGGACTTCGTCACGCTGGTCGCCGGGCACATCGCGGCGGGCATCGGCAGCGCCCGCAGCTACCAGGCACAGCAGCGGCGCGCCGAGGAATTGGCCGAACTCGACCGCGCCAAGACCACGTTCTTCTCCAACATCAGCCACGAGTTCCGCACGCCGCTGACATTGATCCTCGACCCCGTCGCCGAACTCCGCAGCCGCGACACGGATTTGGACGAGCGGGCCCGCGACGAACTGGACATCGTCTGGCGCAATGGATTACGGCTGGCCAAGCTGGTCAACACGCTGCTCGACTTCTCCCGGATCGAGGCCGGTCGCATGCAGGCCCGCTACCTGCCGGTCGACCTGGGTGCGGTGACCGCGGAACTGGCGAGCGTGTTCCGGTCGGCCGTCGAGCGGGCCGGGCTGACGTTCACCGTCGACTGCCCGCCGCTGCCGGAAGCCGTCTACGTCGACCGCGACATGTGGGAGAAGGTCATCTTCAACCTGCTGTCGAACGCGCTCAAGTTCACCTTCGACGGGGCGATCTCGGTGGCCGTTCGGCACGTCGACGGTAACGCCGTGGTCACCGTCACCGACACCGGCATCGGCATCGCCGCACCGGAGATTCCACGCTTGTTCGAACGGTTCCATCGCATCGAGAACGTGCGCGCACGGTCCAACGAGGGCAGCGGCATCGGCCTGGCCCTGGTGCGCGAACTCGTGGAACTGCACGGCGGCAGCATCGTCGCCGAAAGTGCCGAGGGCCACGGCACCACCTTCACGATCCGGCTGCCGCTGGGCGCCGCGCATCTGCCCGCGGACGCCGTCGAATCGGCACCGGAAGGCCCCGTTGCGGCAGGAGGCGCCGAGCCCTTCCTGCAGGAGGCGATGCGGTGGCTGCCGTCCGACCGGACGTCGGGCCCGGCAGCAGGCGACGGAACCGGGGCAGCCCAGACGGCGGCGCAGACCGGTGAGACGGCCCGGGTGCTGATCGCCGACGACAACGCCGACATGCGTGACTACGTCGCGCGACTGCTACGCGCGGACGGCTACGAGGTGACGGCCGTCAACGACGGTCAGCTGGCGCTCGAGGCCGTCCGCGCCGATGTCCCCGACATGGTGGTCAGCGATGTGATGATGCCGCGGCTCGATGGTCTGGAACTGGTGGCGGCGCTGCGCTCCGATTCCCGCACGGCCGCCGTTCCGGTGCTGTTGCTGTCCGCGCGCGCAGGACAGGAGTCCGCGATCGACGGTCTGCAGGCCGGTGCCGACGACTACCTGGTCAAGCCCTTCGCCGCGGCCGAACTGCTGGCCCGGGTGCGGGCGAACGTCAAGCTGGCCCGGTTGCGCAATCACCACGCCCGGTGGCGCGCCGCGTTGGTCGACTCGCTGCAGGAGGCGTTCTTCGTCGGCGACGAGAACGGTGCGGTGATCGAGATGAACTCGGCGTTCAGCGACATTCTCGGGTACGGACCGGAGGGGCTGCCGTACCAGCCTCCACAGCCCTGGTGGCCGTCGCACGAATCGGACTCCGCCGCGCACCGCCAGGTGACCGACCTGTTCGCCGAGGTGCTCGGCGAACCACGCGGCCGGTACACGGTACCGGTGACCCATCGCGACGGGCATCGGCTCTGGGTCACCCTGACATTCAACCGGATCGAAGACATCGAGACGGGCAAGCGCGTCATCGTCGGCACGCTGCGCGACGTCACCGCCGAGCACTACACCGTTCAACGCGAGACCGCGCTGGCTGCGCTCAACCAGCAACTGGCACAGGCGGACACCTTGCATGATGCGGTGCAGGCGGCGGCCGAAGAACTGCTCGGGCTGTGGCGGGCCCAGCGCGTCTTGGCGGTCACCTTCCCAACTGACCGGTCCGACGGTGACACCGAGCCGTCCGAATTCGTCTGTGTCGGTGAGCGGGTGCCGTGGGACGGGGTGGTGCCGAGCCTGCGGGAGACGCTTGCCGGCCTGCGCGGAAGTGACCTGTTGGTACCCGAGGTCTCCGAGCACGGAACGGCGTGCATCGCTCTACAGCATCCGCGGGGAGTGTTGCTGCTGCACATCGCATTGCAGGAGCGCCGCCCGTTCACCGCCGAGGATCACACCCTGCTCACGGTGCTGGCGAGCCGGTTGGCACAGGGGCTGCAGCGGGTGCACCAACTCGACCAGCAGCGCGAAACGGCGCTGGCGCTGCAGCATGCGATCCTCGGTCCGACAGTCTCCAGCGGCTTTTCGGTGCGCTATCAACCGGCGACGCACCCGTTGCAGGTGGGCGGTGACTGGTACGACGTGCTGGACCTCGACGACGAGCGTGTCGCACTGATCGTCGGTGACTGCGTCGGTCACGGCCTCGCTTCGGCAACGGTGATGGGCCAGCTCCGAAGCGCTTGCCGGGCAATGCTTCTGGAACATGCCAGCCCAGCCGCAGCGCTGTCGGCACTGGACCGGTTCGCGGCCAGGCTGCCCGGCGCCCGGTGCACCACGGCATTCTGCGCGGTGCTCAGCCCGACATCGGGTGACCTGGTGTACTCGAGCGCCGGCCATCCGCCACCCATTCTCGTTTCCGCCCAGCGCGACATGCGTCTGCTCGACGAAGCCTCGGCCACCCCGCTGGGCGTGCCCTTCGATCATGCGCGGCCCGAGGCGCGTGTGCAGATGCCGCCGCGCTCGACGCTGTTGCTCTACACCGACGGCCTGGTAGAACGCCGCCGAGAGTCGTTGGACCGGGGTATCGGGCGGGCGGCCGAAATCTTGCAGGGCAGTCCGGGCGCCGCACTCGACGACCTGGCCGACGAGATCATGACGCGCCTGGCACCCGAATACGGATACCAGGACGACGTGGCGCTCATGCTGTACCGCCAACCCGCACCGCTGGAGATCGAGATCGCGGCCGATGCGAACGAACTCGCGCCCACGCGGAACAGCCTGCGCGACTGGCTCACTCAGGCAGGCGTCGACTCCGCACAGATACTCGACGTGTTGATCGCCGCAGGGGAGGCGCTGGCCAACGCGATCGAACACGGGCACCGGCGAAGCTCGGGGGGATCCGTGTCACTGCGGGCGCTCGCGCTCGCCGACCGGTTGCACCTGACCGTGATCGACAACGGCGAGTGGAAGCCACCTCGCCCCGACCCCGCGGCTCATCGCGGCAGGGGTATTGCCCTGATGAGAGCGCTGATGCAGGATGTCTCGATCGAGTCGAGTGCCTCGGGGACGACGATCAGCATGCAAGCGAGGATTGCGTGATGCCCACGCCGCTGACCTTGCGCACCGGCCTCGCCGACGGGTGAGCCGTCCGGTCACGGCAACACGCTGCGCATCAACATCACGTTGTACGTCGACCACTGTGACAGGTTGAAGTACAGCTCCTTGCCGGTCGACCACGGATGCAGGAACGGCGCGTAGATCCCGCCGGGAATCTCCGCCGAGCGCGCCAGCACGCGTTCGGGGCCCCACGGCCCCTGTGGGGCCGGTGAAGTCCTGGCGACGACGTCGTTGGCGCCGTTGCAGTACAACACCAGATACTGCCCGAGGTGGGTGTTGAACTGGGCGGACATCTCGCCGACGGGCCCCGGGATGACGGGTGTCGCAGCTGCGGGATCGCTTGTCACCCAATCATTTCGGTCGGCGTTCCAGTATTCGTATCTTCGCGGGTCGGGCACGGCGTCGGGGGCGACCCGGGCGATGTAGGCGGAACCGCCGCGGCCCGACGGGGTTCCGAACGAGTACAGGTAGGGGTCGCCCGGACCCGGACGCAGGAACGCACCCTGCTGGAAGTTCTGGTTTCCCGGCACGACGGGCGCCCCCGCGACGTCGCCGGCGGCCGTCGAGCGCACGCTGCCCGGGTAGACGCCCCAGTTCTCGCCGTTGTCGGGCGATACGGCGATCGCGGAGAAGTTCGTCGTCCACCGTCCGTCGCTGTCCCAGCTACGGATCGACATGAAGTTGACGTACTGCGTTGTGCCGACCGCGATGCCCGCGGTGGGGATGATGCCCTTCTCGTTCGGCGCCCACTTGGTGCTGTTGATGATCTGCTTCGACAGCCCCGGCGCCCACAGCGGCGAGCCCGAATAGCGGTTGGCCAGCATGCCGTCGGGCACCGCGACCGTCCTGGACAAAGCGCCGTCCTGGGTGCGGAACAGGGTGTTGTAGCGCCATTGTTGTCCCCGCACGCCGCAGTACCCGTAGGTGTCGCCGAACGCCATCAGCACCTGACGATTGGCGGGATCGCCGTTGTCCCACATGATTCCGAGATCCGTGCCGGTGACCGCGAAGCGCCCGATCGTGTCGTTCGGGCTCTGTGGACCCGTCACCCAGCCGACAATCGAGGTTCCCGGCGGCGCAGGCGCAGGCGGCGGCTGCGGCGCCGCGACGGGCGCCTGCTGCTGTTCGGCCGCAGGCGGTGTCGGCGGGCGCACCTGCGCCTGCTGTTGCAGCAGTCCGAGCTGCGGCGCCGTGGCGGAATCGTCGGTGCCCCGGGGCCGGTGTCCGACCGGCGGACCGCCCGGCAACGGTGGCGTGGCTTCGGTGTTCGGCGCCGCAGGCGGTTGAGCGGCGGCGGCGGCGCCGGTGCAGGGTTCGGCGAGCGCGCCCGGCGCCACGCCCATCGCGACGATGATCCCGATGACGGCGGCCGACGCCATGGACGCCGGGGCGATCCGGGGACGCGGCGACATGTCACACCCTTCGCAAGAGGCGGACGTCGCGGCGACGTCACGGTGGCTGCTGTGACGTTAGTGGCACATGTGACCGAAGTGATCTTCGTGCACCAACGGGTATCGACTCGTGACCGTGTCGCAACCGCTGCGCCGGAAACGGGGGGAGGCATCAGGTGGCTGATTCGGTGACTCGCCGCATGGAGTTTTCGCCGGGGCGCCGCCGGGTAGCCACCGCCGATGACCGGCAAACTGTTCGACTTCCGGTTCGCGACGGCCTACCGGATCGCGGCGCTGCCCTTCGGCATCGCGCCCTCGACATGTGAGGTGCTGTGCGCGGACGGCCGGCTGTCGGTCAGGTTCGGCTTGTGGCGGCTGCGGACGACGCTCGACAACGTCGCCGACGTCTCGATCACCGGGCCGTATGCCTACCTCAAGACCGCAGGCCCGGCGCATTTGTCGGTGAGCGATCGAGGACTGACCTTCGCGACCAACGGCGAGCGGGGTGTCTGCATCGAGTTCCGGACACCCGTCGGCGGCATCGAGCCGACCGGCCGGTTGCGCCATCCCAGCCTGACGGTCACCGTGGCCGATTGTGACGGCCTCGCCCGAGTGCTGCGCCAGGGGGCCTAGCCTCCATCGGCACCGGGAAGGGACGTCGACGGCGACCGGTCGACGCGATGGCTCTAGAGTGCCGGTGGTGATGATGTTCGCCCGGACGACGGCACTCTCGGTCGCCCTGCTGCTTCTCATCGCCGGCGGTGGTCTACGAGCTTGGGCATTCCCCGGCGGCGACGCGGCGGGGGCATTGACGGTCGGTGGGCTCAACCGCACCTACGTCGTGCACGCTCCGGCCGGGCGGGACCAGTACACCGGCATCGTCCTCAACCTGCACGGCTCGGGGATGACGGGCGGTGCGTGGGCCGCGTCGACCAACTACAACGCGATCGCCGACCGACACGGGTTCGTGGTGGCCTATCCCGACGGCATCGACATGAGCTGGGCAGACGGTCGGGGCGCATCGGTTCCTGACCGGCAGGGAGTCGACGACGTCGGGTTCCTCGTCGCCCTTGTCGAGCGGTTGCGCCAGGACTACGGCGTGGCGCCGAGCCGGGTCTATGCCACCGGGATGTCCGCAGGCGGCTTCATGGCCTCACGGTTGGGGTGCGAACGCGCCGACGTGTTCGCCGCCGTCGCCCCCGTCGCCGGATCGCTGGGCGCCGCGATGCCTTGCGCCCCCTCGCAACCGCTGTCGGTCCTCAAGGTCAACGGCACCACCGATTCGGTGGTGCCGTTCGGCGGAGGTCCGATGGTCGGTCGCGGCGGACCCAGCGAGATCGTCGCTGCCCCGGCGATGGCGCAGCGGTGGCGAGACGTCAACGGCTGTCCGCCGCCCGTCGACCAGGTGGCCGGCCCGGTGCACCGGTTCACTTCGGCCGGATGCGCGGGCGGCACCACCGTCGAGTTCGTTCAGATCGACGGCGGCGGCCACGTCTGGCCGGGTGGTCCCTTCGCCCCGTTCGACGCCTCAGGCGCCACCGGGCAGTTCTTCGCCGCGCACGGCAGATGACCGGCGCGCCGGTTCGCGCCGAGTACCGGCGATGGCACTCTAGGCTCCCGACATGCCACTCGACCGCCCCGCGCTCGCCACGGGCACCATCCGACTCGCCTCGGGCGTCTCGTTCCTGATCGACCCCGTGCGGGCCAACCGCCTCTGGGGTGACGACGAGGCGCCGAGCCCCACGGCTCTACTCCTGCTGCGGTCCATGGGCTACCGCGACGCGCTGATCGGTGGGCTGCTCATGACGGCAGCGGTGCGGGGACGCGACACCCGCGGGTGGTTCCTGGCATCGGGCGGCGCCGACGCGGCCGATCTTCTCGGCGGGATGGGCGTGCACCGCGACTTGAAGCGCTCACAACAAGTCATCGGCCTCGGCGGGGCGGTCATCGGGATCGCCGTCGGACTCTGGGGTGCCCTGCGACCCCGCCGGCGCACCGCCGACTGATCAGCAGGTCAGCAGCAGGCAGCCGGCGATCGGACCACCGCCCGCCGCGGCCACGGCCACCTCGGGTCTGTGCGCCACCTGCCGCTCACCGGCCTGCCCGCGCAGCTGTAAGCACGCTTCGTGCAACAGCCAGTAGCCGTGCATGCGGCCGGCCGACAGCTGCCCGCCGTAGGTGTTCAGCGGCAGCGCACCGTCGAGCGTGATCCTCGTCGCACCCTCGACGAACGGCCCCGCTTCACCGTCACCACAGAAGCCCAGCGCTTCCAGCCACGCGAACGTGAGGAAGGTGAAGCCGTCGTAGAGCTCGGCCACGTCCACGTCGGACGGTGTCAGGTCGGTGCGCGACCACATCTGTTGTGCGGCTTCGCTCGACGCCATCTTGGGAAAGTCCTGCCGATGGAACCAGCCGCCCGAACCATAAGCTCCGCCGACTGCTTCCACCGACACCGCGCGGTTCTGGCAGTCCTTCGCATAGTCGGCGTGGGAGATGACGAGGGCGATCGACCCGTCGACCGGCACGTCGCAGTCGAACAGGCTGAACGGAGTGGACACCGGCCGCGAGCTTAGGTAGTCCTCCATGGTCATCGGCCGGCGATAGGCCGCCAGCGGGTTCAGTGCGGCGTTGCGCCTGCTGTTGATCGCCAGCCAGCCCAATTGCTCCTTGGTGGTTCCGTACAGCTCCATGTGGCGCCTGCAGTGCATGGCGAGCCAGTTCGCGGCCGAATAAGAGTGGGCGGCAAGCAATTCGCCGATGTCTTCGAACGGCCTGAGTTTGCGTGGCGTACCGGGTGCGCGTGGTTCGACCGGCGGGTCGGCAAGGGGGTTGGGCTCCGCGGATGCGGGCGCCTGGGTGAGGGAACCACCGAGCATCTGGACAGTCCGATAGACCAGCACGTGTCGCGCCCGTCGTTGCGACACCGCGAGTATCGCCGACACGACAGGGGTGAGCACTCCTGCGGTCGGAAAGCCGAATCCGACGTCGGAAGATCGGTTTACCAGTGCCGCAACGACTTCCGGTGAGGGAGTGTCCCCGAAGGTCACGATGCCGTCGATATCCTCGGTGGTCAACCCGGCGTCTTCGATGGCGGCTCGCGCGGCTTCCACTGTCAACTCCAGCCCCGGGATGCCGGTGCGCCTACCCACCCGTGAGATGCCGAGCCCGCTGACGATCGCGTCCTTCTCGAAAATGCTCACCCGGTAACCACCTGCCTGAGGCCATCATTGTGAAGACAACTCCCCGGACTGTACTTTTTCCCCATGGCCGACGACGCCCCGACTCGGATGCTGCCGCCACTCGACGACATCAACCGGGCCTTCTGGACCGGGGGAAGCGGCGGGCAACTGCTGATCGATCGGTGTCCCCGCTGCGCATTGTGGGTGTCGCCGCCCGCCGCGGACTGCCCAGCCTGCGACGCCGCATTGGAAGCGCACGCCGTTTCGGGCTCCGGCACGGTGTTCACCTACACGGTCAACCATCAACCGTTCAACCCGGCCGTACCGGTGCCCTACGTCATCGCGATCGTCGAACTGGACGAGCAGCCCGGGCTGCGGCTGGCGACCAACATCGTCGACTGCGAACCCGACTCGGTTCGCATCGGTATGCCCGTCGAAGTGCGGTTCGAATGCCATTCCGCCGGAGGGGAACCCGCATACGTGCCGGTGTTCGCCCCGCGACGCGACTGACGTCGACGTCAAGGGGGCTACGCGCCGCGCCTGAGCCCCGGCGTGGCCGGTGAGCGGGCGATCGGGAGCTTGGCCGGGCGGCGGCGCTGCGACGCCGCCGCCTGCGTGGGCTCCTCCTCCCCGAGCTCCTGATCGCGCAGCTGATCCCGCAGGCGGCGCAGCGCCTGGGCGAGCAACCGGGAAACGTGCATCTGGGAATAGCCCATGCGCTCGGCGATCTGGGTCTGCGTCATGCTCTCGAAGAAGCGCAGTGTGAGAACCATTCGCTCTCGGTCGGGCAGCGCCGCGATCAGCGGTCGCACCGCCTCCAGCTCGACCACCTTGTCGATGTTGGGATCGAGGCCACCCAGCGTGTCCCCGACCGAACGGTGCTCGTCGTCGGCGGTCGCAGGGATGTCGGTCGAAAGGGTGGCGTAATTGCTGCTGGCGATGGTCGCCTCCATGACCGCCTCCCGTTCGATGCCGAGGTGGTTGGCCACCTCGCTGGCGGTGGGGGCGCGGCCGATCTGCTGCGAGAGCTCCGCGCGCGCCTTCACGAGCTGGCTCTGCAGGTCCTTGAGGCGACGCGGCACCTTGACCGCCCAGCCGTAGTCGCGGAAGTGGCGACGCACCTCGCCCATCATCGTCGGCACCGCGAACGACAGGAAGTCGGCGCCGTTGTCGGGATCGAAGCGGTTGACCGCATTGACCAGACCCACCCGCGCGGCCTGCACGAGGTCGTCGATCGGCTCCCCGCGGTTCTTGTACCGGCGAGCTATGTGGTCGGCGAGCGGCAGCGCTCGCTCGACGATGGAATCGCGCTGTCGTCGGAAGGCTGCTGAATTCTCATCGAGAGACTTGAGGCGACGGAACATCTCCGCCACTTCGGCATACTCGGAGTTGGCTTCAGACACCACACAGGCCCCTTACTTTCGACCCTGCCGTATCGATCACACGGCTCGGATCTGAACCTGTGGCTATGGCAACTACCGTACCCCTCCGGACAACCTGCTGAAACATTTCCACCGGGGCCGCGGAGTCGGCCACCCGCGCCGAACTGGTGGTTCAGGCTCCGCTGTGGGCGTGCGCGCGGGTCCGTACGGGCGTGTCGGCAGGCATCGCATGCCGGCCGTACGGGTGCTGACGACGTCCGAAGAGTGCGGCCGAGGACACCAGCGGGCTGTCCCAGATCGCCCCCGTGAACGCGGCGGCGCCCAGTGCCACCAGGCCCGCCATCGCGATTATCGTGTCGGCGTTCATGGCTTTTCTAGTACCCACTGACCGACCATCTGCAACGTCAATTTCGTCCCCGGTCGGTGTTCGCCAAGTCAACCGGCGCGCGAGCCGCTCGCGGCCAGCGGGATGTCGTCACGCGCATCCAGTGCGGTGCCCTCGATGTCGACGTCGGGCACGAGCTTCTCGAACCACCGCGAATGGGCCCACATCCGGTTGCCCAGCATGCTCATGCCAGCGGGGATCAAGGTCAACCGCACCACGAAGGCGTCGAGGAAGACACCGACGGCCAGGGTCAGGCCGACGGACTTGATGATGGGGTCGCCGCCGGCAAGGAAGGCGATGAAGACGCCGAACATGATCAACGCGGCGGCGCAGACCACCCGGGCGGACAAGCCGACCCCGTTGCGGACCGCGTCGAGCGGGTCGTCGGTGCGGCTGAGCTCCTCCTTCATCCGCGACACCACGAAGACCTGATAGTCGCTGGAGAGCCCGAAGATGATGGCCAACACGATGACCGGCAGGAAGCTGATCGTCTCACCGGGAGTGATCCCCAGCAGGCCGGCACCCCAACCCCATTGGAAGACGGCGACTTGCACGCCCAGGGCGGCGAAAACCGACATCAGGAAGCCCAGGATCGAGCTGATCGGCACCCAGGCTGTCCGGAAGGCGACGGTGAGCAGGATGAAGGCCAGTCCAACCACCACCACCAGGAAGATGGGGAGCGCCCCGGCCAGCTTGTCGGACGTGTCGATGTTGGAAGCGGTGTTCCCGCCGACGAGAATCGTTGCGCCGGTCTCACCTTCGATCGTGTCGCGGTCCGCACGGATTCGCTTGACCAGGTCGGCGGTCGCCGGGTCGTTGGGACCCGTCGCGGGAATGACCTGGATGATCGCGATCCCCTTGTCGCTCATCGACGGGGCGGCCATGACGACGCCCTCCTCACGATTGACGTTTGCGGCGATGGTGGCGGCGGCCTCGGGTCCATTGGCGGCGGTGAGGCCCGCGACGATCAGCAGCGGTCCGTTGAACCCCGGCCCGAGCTGCTCGGACGTGAGGTCGTAGGCCTGGCGCGCCGTGCTCGACTCGGGTTGCGAACCGCCGCTGGGCAATCCGAGGTGCATGCCGAAGGTCGGCAGCCCGATGAGTATCAGGGCGGCGGTGCCGATCACCAGCAGCGGCTTGCGGTGGGCGACTACAAAGCGGCCCCACTGTGCGCCCATGGTGCGGTGCGGTGTGAACGCGGCCACCTGGGCGACTTCCTTGGCCCGGTTCGGCTGCAGCGGAGTCTTGACGAAGTTGGCGACCCGCCTGCCCGCCAGGCTGAGCAGCGCAGGTAGCAGGGTGATCGAGATCAGCATGGCGATGAGCACCGATGCGGCAGCGGCCAGTCCCATGTACGTCAGGAACGGAATGCCCACCAGCGACAGACCGCACAGCGCGATGATGACCGTCAGTGCGGCGAACACCACCGCCCCGCCTGCCGTGCCCGCGGCCAACGCTGCCGCCTCCCGCATGGGCTTGAGCAGCAACAGGTTGTTGCGGTACCGGTTCAGGATGAACAACGAGTAGTCGATGCCGCAGGACAGCCCCAGCATCAACGCCAGTGACAAAGCGGCAGTGGGCATCTCCACAAGTGCAGCGACAGCGAGGATTCCCATCGCGCCGATCCCCACGCCGATGGAGGCGGTGAGGATCGGCAGACCGGCCGCGACGACCGCCCCGAACGTGATCATCAGGATGACGAACGCGACGATGATGCCGATGATCTCCGGCAGGTGCGGCACGCTGACCTTGTAACCCGGATACACGCTGCCGGAGTACTCGACCCGCACGCCGGCCTGCTGCGCCGGGCGCATCGCGTCCTCGAGCGCGGTGAGGGATTGCTCGTCGACTTCACCGATCGGCGCCCGCCACTGCACCGAGCCCAGCCCGAAGTTCTGGTCGGCCGACACCAGCCGGGTCTGCGCCGGCCCTGAGGCCGCCGTGACCCCGGAGATCGACCGGACCGCTTCCATCGAGCGGTCGATCGCCGTGAGCACCGGGGGATCGGACAGCCTCGCATCGCCGGGGGTGGCGAAGGCAACCTGTGTCTGGGCGCCGCTGAACGCAGGCAGGCGTTGCTGCAGCTGTTCCACCGCCCGCTGTGATTCGGTGCCGGGGATGGTGAAGTTGTCGCTGGGTGTGCCGCGCAGACTGAGGCCGGCCGCTGCGACGGCGACGAGCACGGCCAGCCAGACGCCCAGCACCAGCCACCGGCGGCGGAAGCTGTAGGCGCCGATCGCGTACAGGTACTTCGACATTCGGTCTCCAGGGTCGGCACGCGGGCAGATCGGCCCAACGTATGCCCGCTCGTTGCGCAGTTATGCGTCGGATGCTTGAAACTGCGATGTGACGTTGCCCGCAGCGTCCGGGATGTCGGTTCTCCCGTCACGCCCTGGCGATGTTCTCCACGATGATCTCGCGGGCCGTCTCGTAGAACGCGCTGATCAGCGTGGAGTACGACAATTCGAACGGGTAGAGCATGTGGACGTCGAGCGGTTCGATACGCCACTGCGGAAGCACCGGAACGATCGTGCCGTCGCGCAATTCTGCGGTGCAGATGATCTGGGTGGGCATCACGCCGATGCCGAGTCCCTGCAGGATGTACTGCTTGCAGACTTGAAAGTTGTTCGCGCGAGCCCGGACCGGTGGTGCGAGATCGTGTTGGCACTTGTCGCGCGTCAGCGTCAGCCTGCGGGGCCCACTGAACCCGAAGTCGATGAACGCGATGTCACTGAGCTGCGCGGGCTCGGTCACCGGCTCAGCGAGGTGGCGAACGAATTCAGCTGAGGCGCACAAGAACAGCTCGAGGCTGAACACCTTGCGCGCGATCAGGGTCGAGTCCTGCAGCGGCCCCGTCCCGAACACCACGTCGAAACCGTCCCTGACCGGGTCCACCATGCGGTCCACCAGCCGGATATCGAGGCGTGAATTGGGGTAGTGCGAAAGAAACGCCGATCCCACCCGAGACGCGTAATCGATGCCGAGGAAGACGGGGATCGCGACCCGCAGCTCGCCCTGCGGCTCCTGCCTGCTGCCCTCGACGAGGGCGCGCACACCGTTGGCCTCGGTCAGGATGTTCACTGCGTGGCGGTACACCTTCTCGCCGAGATCGGTCACGGTCAACTGGTGGGTGTTCTTGCGCAGCAGCTTGATGCCCAGATCGGACTCCAGCCTGGTCAGCTTGCGGCTGACGGTCGACTTCGGCATGCCGAGCAACGCCGCCGCCTTCGACAGGCTGCGATTCTCGACGACCTTGCCGAAGACCAGCAATGCGTCGACGTCGAAGGGGAGATTCTGCTTCATGCGTGTGGCCTGTGCTCCTCGCCGATGTTGTGTTCCAAATATGCAACAGGGTGTTGCGGCTATTGGCCTGTTTCGGCGGATCGGCGGGCTGTTAGTTTCGGCGCGGAGGAGGGTCTCATGAGTCACGACAGCCTGGTGACCAAACCCGCGAGCGGACACTGGACCGACGCCTATCCCGGATTGGGACGAGGGCCGGTGTCGCTGGAGGACTGTGTCTCGCCCGAGTTCTACGAGAAGGAACGCGAGCACGTCTTCAAGAAGACGTGGCTCTACGTCGGACGGGTCGAACAGGTGCCCAAGTCGGGCAGTTACTTCACCCGCGAACTGAAGTTCCTCAACACGTCGGTCATCATCATGCGCGATAAGGATTCGGAAAGTGGGCCCGTCATTCGCGCGATGCACAACATTTGCCCGCACCGCGGCAACAAGATGCTGTGGGAGGACGACCCGTTTCAGGAGGTTTCCGGCCGCGCACCGCTGCTGTACTGCCGCTTCCACGGCTGGCGTTACAAACTGGACGGTTCCCTGCACTCGCCGACGCGCAGGGATCTGCTGCTCGACTTCGACGCCGACAGCTGCCGCGTCCCCGCCATCCAGTGCGACGTGTGGGAAGGGTTCATCTTCATCAACCTCAACACGCACAACACCGAGTCCGTGCGCTCATACCTCGGCGAACTGGCCCAATCCCTGGAGGGCTATCCCTTCGGCGGCCCCCATCAGGTCTACCGGTTCAAGGCCGAACTGCAGTGCAACTGGAAGATCTTCCTCGACGGATTCGCTGAGAGCTACCACGGCCCGTATCTGCACGCATCCTCATTCGGCGCTGTCACCGCCGAGGCCAGGGACGCGTTCGACCAGCCCAACCCGTTCACCGATGCGCTGGCTTACCGGCTCGAGGGGCCGCACCGGATGTTCTCCTTCGCCGGTGAGCCGTCGCGAAAGACGCCGTACTCCAAGCCGATCGAATGCGTGATGGAGGCCAGCGCAGCCGGCCCGTGGCACAAGAAGCCCGATCGCGGACCCATGCCACCGGGGATCAACCCGACGCGCGCGGAGAAGTACGGATTCGACTCGTACCAGTTCTTCCCGAACTTCGTGCTGATCTTCGGCGCCTCGGGCTTCACGGTGCACACCCACTGGCCGACCGGGCCGCATTCGCACATCTTCGAGACCGAGGCGTATTACCAGCCACCGACCACCCACCGAGAACGGTTGGGCCAGGAGCTGACCATGACGTTCCTCAACGACATCATCCTCGAAGACGCCAGTCCTTCCGAAGGTCTGCAGGCGATGCTCAACAGCGGCGTGCTCACCCACTTCCCGATGAACGATGAGGAGATCCTGCTGCGGCATCTGCACAAGGTGGTCGGTGACTACGTGAGCAGGGGAGTGGCCGGCGAGCAGGTGACGTCATGAGCTCCGCTCTGCCGCCGCAGTTCTCGCATCTGGAACACCTTGTCGACGAGTGGGCGATCGAGGACGGCCACCAGCGCTACGTCAAGCGGGTCAACTCATCGATGGAACAGATCCGCGCCTTCTACGACGAAGTCTTCCCGTGTGCCGAGGAAGCCGTCGCCTATGTCGACGAGTTCGACTACTCCGAACCGCTGCCCGAGGAGGTGGCGAACCTGCGTGATCTGCTCTACTCGCTGATCACAGTTTCGCTGGCGGTGGAGCTGTGGAACCAGCCTCGGGTGAAGCATTCGGCGAACACGATCTTGACGAGAGTGAGTTGACCGCCATGAGTTTGACATCGGCCCAACTGGAGGTCATCGACGTCGCGCCACGAATCGCCAGCGAGATCAGAACGGACCTGGACACCTTGTTGACCGGTCGGGAAGCCGCGACCATCCGCGGGATTCTGGAACAGCGCGGAGTGGTGTTCGTCCGCGGCCTCGACGTCAGCGACGAGCAGCAGGTCACCATCGCCAGGACGCTCGGCACCATCGTGGCAAACGAGGGTGACAGCGGGATCTACAAGATCTCACTCGACAAGAACGTCAACCAGAAGGCCGACTACCTCAAGGGCTCGATGTTCTGGCATTTCGACGGCTCGCTTCAGCCCTATCCCAACCTTGCGACTCTCCTTCGCGCGGTGACACTTTCGGATACCGGAGGGCAGACAGAGTTCTGCAACACCTACGCGGCCTATGACGATCTGCCCGAGTCCGACAAGGAACTCATCGCCGACCTGCGGGTCGTGCACAGCGCCGAACGATCGCAGTACTACGTCCGACCGGAGATGAGCTACGAGGAGCTCACGCAATGGCAGAAAGCGCCGACGAAGTCCTGCCCGGTGGTGTGGACGCACCGGTCGGGACGCAAGTCGTTGCTGCTGGGGGCGACCGCCGACTACGTGATCGGCATGTCGGTGGAGGGGAGCCGGGCGCTGCTTGCCTGGCTTCGGGACTGGGCCACCCAGCCGCAGTACGTCTACCGCCACGAATGGCAACCGGGTGACCTACTCATCTGGGACAACACCGGCACCATGCACCGCGTGCTGCCGTACGCCGAGGACAGCGGCCGCCTGATGCATCGCACCGTTCTGGCGGGCGAAGAGCCACTCAATTGAAGCTGGGCATCGCGACCCCTGTGGTCACCAACGTCGCAGGCGCCGCCCTCACCTGGGAGAAGAACGCCGGCATCGCGGACATCGGCCGGGTCGCCGAGGTGGCCGACCGCCTCGGATACCACCATCTGACCTGCAGCGAGCACATCGGCATCCCGTCCACAGAGGCGGGCAGGCGCGGGTCACGGTACTGGGATCCGCTGGCCACACTGGGCTATATCTCGGCGCGCACCGATCGGATCCGGCTGGCGACCATGACGTTGGTGCTGGGCTATCACCATCCGCTGGAGATCGTGAAGCGTTACGGCACACTGGATCACGTCAGCGGCGGTCGGGTCATCCTCGGTGTGGGAGTCGGATCGTTGCGGGAGGAGTTCGACCTCATCGGAGCGCCGTTCGAGGACCGCGGTCCGCGCGGCGACGATGCCCTGCGGGCATTGCGGGCCGCCCTGTTCGACAACGAACCAAGCTATGACGGCGAGTTCTACTCGTTCGGCGGACTCACCGTGGATCCCTGTGCGCTGCAACCCCATCTCCCCATCTGGGTCGGCGGCCGCACGCAGCGGTCGCTGCGGCGGGCACTCACGCTGGCCGACGGGTGGTGCCCGTTCGGAATCTCGGTGGCCACCGCCGGCGAGTGGTTGCGGGCGCGCGACGTGCCCGAGGACTTCGAGGTGGTGCTGCCCGCCGACAGACCGCTGAATCCGGTGGACGACCCCGATGCGACCGCCGAGACGTTGGCGGCGATGGCGGCGGCGGGCACCACGGTGGTGTCCGGCCGCTTCGTTCATCACTCGCTCGTGCACTATCTCGAGCAGATCCACGCGCTCGCCGAACTGCATCCGCCGGGAGGGCCGCCGTGACCGAACAACCGCCGCTGCTGACACCGCCTGCCGCCGGCGATTGGGGACCCGACGAGTACGCCGCCGTGGGCGCGCTGTTCGGCGCCCCGGCCGAAGACGTGCCGCGGGCCGGGTCGGGAGACCCGAGGGACCCGCTGAAGTTCGACATCCTCGGGGTTCTGGTCCGCCATCCGCAGTTGGCTCGGGAGTTCCTCGCCTACAACGGCTTTCTGTTACAGCGCGGCGAGCTTTCGCTGCGGCTGCGCGAGCTCGTCATCCTCCGGCTCGCGCATGCTCGCCGGTCGGCGTTCTTCTGGGCCGAGCATCATCGGGTGGCGACGTCTGGTGGCATGGATGCCGCCGACATCGATCGGTTGGCCCGCGGGAACGACGAGTTCGACGGTGTCGATGCGGTCGTGCTCGAGGCGACCGACGAAATGCTCGCGGCCGCGCGGATCCAGCCGCAGACGTGGCACCGGCTGGTCGAGCATGTCGGAACTCATCAGGCCATCGAGGTCATCTTCGTGTTCGGCACCTACGCGCTGCTGGCCACGGCGATGGAGACGTGGCAGCTCGCTGTGCCCCCGGGCAGTCCGGCCCTTCCCGGAGCCTCCTAGCCGGCCGCCAGTGCCTCGCGGTCTTCGTCGGCGAAGGTGTCCTCGAGCTGAAGCGGTGAGTAGTCGACGTCGATGTCGGCCAGTGGACGGCCCCGTGCACCGCTGATCGTGCCCAGCCGGCGCGTGCCCTTGTCGCTGGCGTAGACCTGGAACTCCTCCTGGGTGAGGTTGAACGGGATCTCGTCGTAGAGGGCGAAGGCGTCGTCGTTGTTGCGCAAGGCCAGCGGGATCAGCTCGCCCATGCGGGTTTCGAACACCGACCAGTTGCTGTCGTCGGCGGCCACGTGACGCCGACAGGTGAAGGTGCCCCACGCCATGTGTCTGCGCTCGTCATCACCGATGCGCCTGATCAGTTCCTGCATACCGGGCAGGATGCCGCGGCCCGCGCAGATGCGATGCCACGCATAGTATCCCGTCAGTGCCATCATCCCTTCGATGACGTGGTTGTAGGTCGCCGAGGCGCGAACCTGCGCGGCCGGGGACGGATCGCGGGTCAGTGCGTCGAGCGACTCGGGAAGCTCCTTGTAGAAGATCTGCCGATACGATGGAAGGTCGTCGAGGTAGTGCTGCAGATCCTCGGTCAGGCCGACGGCGTCGAGCCAGAGCCGGAACGCCTGGGTGTGTTTGGCTTCCTCGAACGCGAACTGCGTCAGGTACATCTCGTCGCCGAGTCGGCCTTCGGCTCGCATCGCCGCCATGAACGGCTGGATGTCCTGGGTGACCGCTTCCTCGCCGGCGATGAACTGGGCACATAGCCGCGCGGCCCATTCGCGCTCGAGCTCCGACAGCGACTCCCAGTCGGCCCGGTCGCCGGAGAAGTCGATGTCGGCGGGATCCCAGAATTTGGCGTTGCCGCCTGCGAAGAGTTTCAGCGGCAGGCTCTGCCAATTGAGGCCGCCGGCCGCCAGTGCATGGGAACGTGCTCGTGTCATGGCCCGACTCTAGTGTGAGCTCGCTCACAGTCAAGGCGCCGACGGCCCCGTCGCCCGCCTCCGCCACCTCCGGTAGCCGTGATGGGTCGCGAAGGCGCCGACGATCGCGGTGACACACCACACGCCCACCGCGACGTATGCCAGCGGCGAGGACAGGTCGGTGACCGACGCGCCGAGCGCCGTGTAGACGAACGCGCGCGGCACCGACCCGATGAAGGCGCCAACAGCCATCTGCCACAACGGGACTCCGAACGCACCGAAGGCGTAGGACGCGAGCGCGTCGGACACCCCGGGGATGAACCGCTGGCCGACGACGGCCCACAGCCCGCGCCGCTCGATCAGCCGGTCGATACGGTCCGCTCGCTGTGCGCCGAGCAGTGCCCGTGCGCTGGAGCGGCCGGCCCGCCGTCCGATCAGGCTGGCGATGACGGCGGTGCCGACCGTGGCGCCGAGGGTGACGGCGAGACCGAGCACGGGACCGAACAGCACACCGCTGCCCGCCGCCAGGATCGGCCCCGGCACGAACAGGGCACCGAGTCCGGCGGAGACGAACACGTAGGCCAGCGGCGCGGCCGGACCGGCGGCGGCCACCGTGTCGCGCACCGCCTCGACGTCGATGACACGGGCGACCGCCACCAGATAGAACATCGTCAGCAAGGTCGCCACGACGACGCCGAGCCGCACGATGTGGGGCCATCGAACGGCGGCTTCGGGCGCGGTCACGCCGTCCATCGTCCCTCAGCGAGTTCTGGGCGTCCGGGTGCGCTCACCGCCGGCCGAACGCACCCGGATCACATGTGTTCGATGATGTCGTTCTTCAGCGCTTCGGCGTCGGTACCGAACACCGCCTGCACGCTGTTGCCGACCTCCACCACGCCCGCGGCCCCGAGGCTCTTGAGCCGCGCCTGGTCCACCTTGCCGGTGTCGGCCACCTCCATGCGCAGGCGGGTGATGCAGGCATCGACGCTGACCAGGTTCGACCGCCCGCCGAACGCCGCGATGACCTGTTCGGCCCTGCTCTCGGTGCGCACCGGCGCGGTCGCCGCGACGGCCCCGCCACCGCCCGCCACCGCAGTCGCCGAATCGGTGCCCTCGCCGGTGTTGGCGCGCTCCCGTGCTTCGAACTCACCCTCGGGCTCCCGTCCCGGGGTGCGCAGGTCCCACCTGGTGATCGCGAACCGGAACAGCAGGTAGTACACGACGAAGAACGCCGCGCCCATGGCGATCAACAGACCGATGTTCCTGGCCGCAGGCGCGGTGCCGTACAACAGCAGGTCGATCAGCCCGGCCGAGAACGAGAAGCCCAGGTGGATGTCGAGGAGATAGGCGATCGCCAGCGACAGCCCGGTGAGCACCGCATGGATGACGTAGAGGGGGAAGGCCACGAACATGAACGCGAACTCCAGCGGTTCGGTCACGCCGGTCAGGAAGGCGGTCAGCGCGGCGGCCGCCAGGATCCCCACCGCGAGCTTGCGCTGCTTCTTGTTGGCGACGTGGATCATCGCCAGCGCCGCCGCGGGCAGGCCGAACATCAGAATCGGGTAGAAGCCCGAGGTCAGGATGCCCGCCGTCGGGTCGCCCGCGGCGAAGCGGGTGAGTTCGCCGGTGACCGCCTCGCCACCGGGCGGCTGATAGTCGCCGTAGAGGAACCACACATACGAGTTCGGGATGTGGTGCAGGCCGAACGGGATCAGCATGCGGTTGGCGAACCCGTACACGAAGGCGCCGACCGCGCCGGCCCCGCCGATGAACTGCCCTAAAGCGGTCAAGCCCGCGTCGAACAGCGGATAGAAGTAGCTCATCGCGAACGCCAGGAGCAGGCCGGCCAGCGACACCACGATGGGCACGAAGCGCCGGCCGCCGAAAAAGCCGAGATACGACGGCAACTGGATGGTGTGGTAGCGGTCGAACAGCCACGCCGTGAGCAACCCGATCACGATGCCCGCGAACACGCTGTAGTTGATCTGGGCCTGGTCGCCGGCCTTGTCGACCTCGCCTGCCAACACGATGGGCGACATCGTCGTGAAGACGGCCTCCATCACCAGGTAGCCGACGACGGCCGACAACGCGGTCGAGCCGTCGGCCTTCCTGGCGAAGCCGATCGCGACACCGACGGCGAACAGCAGCGGCAGGTTGGCGAACAGCGCGTCGCCCGCGGCGCTCATCGCCCTGAAGAAGGGGCCGATGACCGGCGACTCGATGCGGCCCAGCAGGTCCGGCTGACCGAGTCGCAACAGGATGCCTGCGGCGGGCAGCACCGCGATCGGCAGCATGAGGCTCTTGCCCAGCCGTTGCAACTGCGCGAAGCCTGGGTAGTGACGCCTCGAATCTCGCTGTCTGCTAACCGTTTCGGTCGCTTTGCTCATCGACGGTGACCCCCTTCGTGACACACTCGGCCCGCCGTCCGAAGTTCAGCGGAAGCTTAGATTAAACCGCCGAACGCGAGACCGTCTTTCGGCGCGCTCGTATTGTTGACCCATGACCACGACGTCGGTCCTGGCTCCTGTCGGCGGGCGTGCGATGCCCCTGCAGGACGTCCCCGACCCGGTGTTCTCGCAAGGCATGGTGGGTCACGGCGCCGCCGTCGATCCCGTCCGCGGGGCGGTCGACGCCGTCGCTCCGGTGACCGGGAGGCTGCTGCGACTCATGCCGCACGCCTATGTCGTCATGACCGCCGACAACGTCGGCGTGCTGGTGCACCTGGGTCTGGACACGGTGACCTTGAACGGCGACGGGTTCACGACTCATGTCAGCCAGGGCGAGGACGTCGTCGCCGGGCAGGTGATCGTCAGCTTCGACGTGCCGGCCGTCGTGGCTCGCGGATTGAGTCCTGTCGTTCCCGTCGTCGTGATGGAAGAACGTGAGCCCGGCAATGTCGTCGCCTCGGAGGCGGTTCTCGAGGGCGCCGATGTGCTATGCGGCACTGTGCTTTTCACGGCGAACAAGTAGATGGAAGTCATCATCCTGCCCGACCGCGCGCAGATCGGCGCGGTGGCGGCCGATGCCGTCACCGTGTTGCTCGACCGCAATCCGGCCGCCGTGCTCGGGCTGGCCACCGGATCGTCACCGATGCCGGTCTATGACGAGCTCGTGGCGCGTCACGACGCCGGGCGGATCTCTTTCTGCCGGGCGCGCGGGTTCACGCTGGACGAGTACGTCGGCCTGCCCGCCGGGCACCCCCAGCGCTACCGCCACGTCATCGACGAGGTGTTCGTCTCCCGGGTCGACTTCGCCGACGACGCGGTTCAGGGTCCCGACGGTTCGGCTGCCGACATCCCGGCCGCCTGCGTGGCGTTCGAGGCGGCGATCCGCCGGGCCGGCGGGGTGGACCTGCAGCTCCTCGGGATCGGCACCGACGGCCACATCGCCTTCAACGAGCCGGGATCGTCGCTCGGGTCGCGCACCCGGATCAAGACGTTGACCAGACAGACCAGGCTGGACAATTCGCGATTCTTCGGTGGCGACGTCGGTGCGGTGCCCACGCACTGCCTGACCCAGGGCCTGGCGACGATCATGGAGGCCCGTCACCTCGTTCTCGTGGCGACCGGCCGGCAGAAGGCCGAGGCGGTGCACTACCTCGTCGAGGGCGCCGTCAGCGCGATGTGGCCTGCGACGGTCCTACAGCATCATCCCCACGTGACGGTGCTGCTCGACGAGCCTGCGGCGGGCCGACTGCAGCTCGTCGCCTACTACCGCGAGACCTACCACGGTAAGCCCGCATGGCAGGGCATCTGAGTGCTGCTGACCGCCGACACACTGGTGACGGGCCGAAAGTTGTTGCGGCCCGGCTGGATCGAGGTCCGCGATGCCGTCGTCGGTGCGTTGGGTGCCGGGTCGCCGCCCCGGCGCGCGGATCGCGACCTCGGCGGTGTGACGGTCATGCCGGGGTTCGTCGACACCCATGTGCACGGCGGTGGGGGAGCGAACTTCTCCAGTGCTACGGGCGCGGACACGGCCGCCGCGGTGACGTTTCACCGCAGGCACGGAACCACCACGCTGGTCGCCTCGCTGGTCACTGCGACCCCCGACGACCTGTTGCGTCAGGTGTCCGCGCTGGCGGACGACGTGGCCGCCGGACTCATCGACGGAATCCACCTCGAGGGGCCCTGGCTGGCGAGAACTCGTTGCGGTGCGCATGCGCCGTCGCTGATGCGGGATCCGGACCCGGCCGAGATCGATCGGCTCGTCGACGCCGCCGGTGGCGCCATCCGGATGGTGACCATCGCACCGGAACGCCGCGGAGCACTCGCGGCGATCGGGCAATTGGTCGAGCACGGGATCGTGGTCGCGGTGGGCCATACGGAGGCTACCCACGCGCAGACCCAGGCGGCCATCGCCGCCGGCGCCACGGTGGGCACACACCTGTTCAACGCGATGCGCCCGATCGACCACCGCGAGCCCGGTCCGGTCATCGCTCTGATCGAGGATCCCGCGGTGACCGTGGAACTGATCACCGACGGCGTCCACGTGAGTGCGGCGGTCTACCGCCATGTCTCACGCAGCGTGGGACCCGACCGGGTGTCGCTGGTGACCGATGCGATCTCCGCGGCAGGCCGGGCAGACGGGATCTACCGACTCGGCCCGCTGGCGGTGGAGGTGGTCGGGGGAGTCGCCCGGGTCGCAGGCACCCAGACGATCGCGGGCAGCACCGCCACCATGGCTCAGCAGTTCCGGTTCGCCATGGCCCACGGCGGACCGGTGGGTGACGATGCGCTGCTGACGGCGGTGCGCCAGTCGTCCGTCAATCCGGCTCGCGCACTGGGCTTTCCCGAGCCCTGCCTCGCTGTCGGCGGAACCGCCGATCTGGCGGTGCTGGACTCCGCTCACGCGGTGGTCGGAGTCATGCGGCGCGGGTCGTGGGCCGTGCAACCCCCGTCTGTCGGGCTATAGCTGCGGGTAGGGCGCCCACCGGTTGTCGAAACCTTCCTTCCGCGCGGCGAGCTGGGCCGCGCGCTCCGCGGGGGTGACGAACGGGATGGCTGGAAGGTAGCCGGCCAGCTCCTGGTGCGACATCACCTGCTGGTCGACGATGCTCGGGCCGTCGGTGACCTCGCCCGGCAGCCCCTGGAACCGGATCGAGAGCGTGCCCTGGTTCAGCCCGCTCGTCGAGACCCAGTTGGCCGCGCCGGGGTCGGTCGGTGATATCACCACGGTGTACGTGCCGTCGGCGTTGGGCACCGCCTGCTCGGTGTTCAGGCTCGCCGGCTCGTTCCAGTAGTCGTCGGTGATCGTCCAGATGTTGTACGTCGGGACGACGAAATGCTCGGCCTGGCCGGGGTCGATCCTCAGTACGAGCGCCTGGTCGTCGGCGAGTTGGAAGTGGCCGTTGCTCTGCCGTTGGTTGGCGAGAAACTCGGCGTTGCTCGAGGGCTGGCTCACCCTGTTGACCGGGCGCCGTGCGCCGGTCTCGGGATCGTGGGTGGCCAACGCCATGTACTTGGCCTGCTCGTTGGCGCCGCGCACCACCAGGATCGCGGCGGTGAACACCCCGCGCAGTACCGGCGGCATATAGGGCAGCGGCGGTACCAGCGACACCAACGACGTGAGCAGGGGGTTGCCGCTGATGAACTGGCCGAGGAAGGCGAACCCGCCGAGCTGGGCGAACAGGCTGTCCGGGGGGCCGCCGACGCGGGCGATCGACAGGCTCATCGGCACCTCAGAGTTCCAGTTGCCCAACGTGTCTCGTGCCGCGATGATGGTGGAGCCGTTGGTCAGCTGTAGGTGGTTCGCGCGTCCGTTCGCGGGTTCCCTGCTCACGGTGATGGTGAACGTGCCGTCGTCGTTGATCTCGAGGTCGTCATAGCTCAGCAGCGACGACGTCGTGCCGGCGAGGCCTTCGAGCACGCTGAAGGTCACGTCGGACGGCACACCGGCTTCGCTGGTGTCGTGGAAACGGCCGGTGATCACATACTCCGAGGCGCCGTTGACACCCATGAAGCGGTAGATGGTGTCCGGGTTGTCGTAGAGGATGCGCGAGCCCGGCACGTTCTGTCCGAACCACCGGTGCGGCGGGGCCACCTGGGTGACGACCGTCGGATTCATCGAGTCGAGCAATTGCTGCTGGAACGCCGCCGCCATCGCGTACTCGTCGACCGCCCGATCCAGCGCCGCCATGTTCTGCCCGTTGATGCCGTCTGCACCGTACAAGAAGCGAGCTGCGGCCATGAACTGGTGCCGTAGAACGAGTTTCATCAGCACGACCGGCAGGGAGTTGGCCGTCCTCGCAGCAATCCGCTCGGCGGCCAACTGCTCGGACGTCGCCAGTGGGCTCACGGTCGGGGCCGACGGGTTCTCGGCTGTCAACGCTGCGACCGGCGCGGTGGCTACCGACGCCGGCGGGGAGGCAAGGTTGCCGACTTCGCGACGCGCCCATCCCAGCATTGCCCACAGCAGCGGTGGTTGCGGCGGCGCGGTGGGCCCGGTCGCGGCTCGCGGCCCGAAACCCAACGCGTTCAGCACCGAGGAGACGAAGCCGTTGATGGGTGTGGTGACGGTGGCCGGCGTCAGCGCAGGCGCCGACACGGTGCGCATCACCGTGGGCGTATTCGTCGGAGCGGTCGCTGTGAGCGACGCGGACGGCATCGGCCCCTCTATCGGCTGGGTGGCGAGAAGCGGTTGGGCCGCCTCAGCGGAGTCGGCCGGGTCGGTCGCTTCGTCGATCGACGCCACGGTGTTCGTCGTGCCGGCCTCGTACGGCTTCGTGGCCACGCCACCGTCCGGGTCGCCTGAGCGGCCGCCCGTTGATGGCGCCCACTGCGGTTCCGCATCCCCGGTGCCGGTGTCGGTGCCGGTGTCGGTGCCGGTGAGTTCGTCGCCCGCCTCACCCGCGACCGTCTCATCGTCGTCGGATTCATCGATGTCGCCGTCGGGTTCCTCGGTGATTTCCTCATCGTCGTCCGGGCCCTGGGTGATTCCCTCATTGACGTCAGGGCCGTCGATGTCGTCGCCGCCCGTGACCGTGTTGCCCGTCGAAACCCCGGTGCCGGTGGTGCCGGTGCCGGTGGTGCCGGTTCCGGGGGTGTCGGTTGCGCCCGCCGAGCTCGACGTGTTGTCCGACGGGACGCCGTCCTCCGCGGCGGCCAAGCCGGGACTGTTCGCGATGGCCGTACCGATGCCGAGGGCGACCGCCAGCGCGCCGATCCTGCCGATGAAACGTGCGTATGTGCCCGGCGTCATTGCCACAGCGGAGTCCTCTCGAAGGAACCACACGGAGTCATCGAATGGCCGCAAACTCCTGCCGTACCGTAGTCACATGACTACGGCTCGTGCAAGGCTCTCTTCAGAACCCGGTGAAATACCGCTGGGCAGGGAGGAAGTCGTCGCGGCCGTGCTGAGGTCGGCTGCCGACCTGTTCGCAGAGCGGGGGCCGTCGGCAACGTCGATTCGCGACATCGCTGCCCGGTCGCGGGTGAACCACGGATTGATCCACCGGCATTTCGGCAACAAGGACCAACTCGTCGGCGCGGTGCTGGACTACCTGGCCGGCCGGCTCGCCGAACTCATCGCCGAGGGAGCGGAGGGTGAACGCGTCAGCGCAGCGGTCGACCGCCACCTTCGGGTCATCGCGAGGGCGTCGCTCGACGGCTACCAGATCGGAGCCCTGCAGCAACGGTTCCCGACGATGGAGATCCTGCTCGATGCCGTCAGGGCACAGCACCCCACCGAGCAGGGGGCGCGACTGGCGGCCGCGCACGCCATCGCCCTGCAGATGGGCTGGTGCCTGTTCGGTGGATTCCTGCGCGCATCGACGGGCCTGGAGGATGTCGATGACCGCACATTCGCCCGGTCCGTCGGCGAGACGGTCGCCAAGATCCTCCAACCGCAGCCGCCGGCAGCCCGCGACCTCTTCTGACCGCCGCGGAAATGATGTACCGTCTGGTACATGATCACCGACTCCGGCGTAACCGTCGACGCGCCCGCGGGCGTCGTCTGGAGGATCTTCACCGATGTCGAGCGATGGCCGGATTGGACCGCGTCGGTCACCAGTGTCGTCGCGCTGGACGGCCCAGGTCTGGCGGTCGGGAAGCGGTTCGCGATCAAGCAACCGAAATTGCCCAAGCTGGTCTGGGAGGTCACCGAGTTCTCGCCGGAAACATCGTGGACCTGGGTGCAGCGGTCGCCGGGAGGGCTCACGATCGCCCGCCACGACGTCATCGCCCAGTCGAGCGCCCGCACGCGCGTGGATCAGCGGCTCGAACAGCGAGGGCCCGTCGGATCGCTGATCGCGCTGCTGATGCGCCCGACGACACGGCGCTACCTGGACCTTGAAGCCGCGGGACTCAAGGCATGCAGCGAGCAACTGCATCGTCTCGATGGCTCGACCACCTGACCGGCAACGCCGCCGCGACCTGCTCGACGCCGTGGTGGCGGAATTCGCCACCGGCGGGATAGGTGACCGGTCGCTGCGCGACATCGCCGCCGCCGTGGGAACCAGCCATCGTATGCTGTTGCACCACTTCGGTTCTCGCGACGGGTTACTAGTAGCCATCGTCGAGCAGGTTGAGCAGCGGCAGATGGCCGTGCTCGACGACCTGCCCGCCGACCCCGCCGACGCGATCACGGAGATGTGGGCCGACCTGCGGCGGCCCGAGTTGCGCCCGTTCGAACGGCTCTTCTTCGAGTGCTACGCCCGCGGTGCGCAAGGCGAGCAACCGTTCGCGCGCATGCTGCCCGGCGCCGTGGAGGGCTGGCTCGGCGCAGACACCGAGGGGACGGTGGACCCGGCGATGATGCGGTTGGGACTGGCCGTCGCACGGGGCCTGCTGCTCGACCTCGTGGCGACCGATGACGTCGGCGGCGTCGACGCGGCCGCGGCCGTCTTCGCGGAACTCGTTCGCAGGGGCGCAGCTTCGCGCTGACCGAGTAACCGCGCGCGTTCAGTCGAGGCTGCTGGTGCGGTCGCCGATGAACGCCAGCAGCCGCGGGTCGTCGGAGGAGAAACGTTCGACCTCCTCTCCGCCGTCACAACGCAGCAGTGCCACGGTGACGCTGTCAGCCCGTCGCGCAAGCACTGACCACACGGCGCCGCAGTCCTGCCAGCGCTGCAGTTCGGCGATCCGGTCGATCGGCATGGTCCCACTGTCTCAGCCGATGTCGGCCGGTGGGCACCCGGTCCGGCGGCGCCGTGAGAAGATCAGCCGATGCGGGTGCACGCGTGACCGTCGTACTGGCCCTCCGGTGTGCCGACGGATTGGTGATGGCGTCGGACTCGCAGATCACCGATCCTGTCCGAGGGCTGAGCTACCCCGCTCAGAAGCTGCATCCGCTGGGGCACCACGCGGCATGGGGCGGCAGCGGATCACGCGCCGTTCTGCACGACCTCGAGCGCGTGTTCAGTGCCGAGGCGGACGCGATCGTCGAAGCGCCGGATGTCGGGCGCGCGCTGCAGGCACGAGTTCTGCCCGTGCTCGAGCACCACTACTCGACATTCATCAGCGACGTGCCCGGCGGCGGTGCCGGCGCCACACCGTCGACATACGTGTTGGCGGCCGGGTACGCCGGCGGACAACCGTTCATCGTCGACGTCGATCCGCACGGGTTGATCGGTCACCATGAGGTCACCGGGTTCCAGGCGGTGGGCAGCGGGGCGCCGATGGCGCAACAGGCCCACGCGCTGCTGGCTCATTTCGGGATGTCCCAGCGCGGTGTCAACCACGGTGTCGTCGCTGCACTGCGGGTGCTCGACGCCCTCGACCAGTCGTCACCGAGCGTCGGTGGACCGATGGACATCTGTCGCATCACGCCCGATGGCGCCCAGCACTTCGACGAGGAGGCGGTCGCCGAGGTCCGGCGCAGCGTCTGCCGGTGGGTCGAACTGGAGCAACGAGCGCTCGACGATCTCTTCGACTGAGGACTAGACGAGGAGTTCGCGAGCGCGGCGAAACGCGTCGGCGGCATTCTCCTGTTCGCGTTGGTAGAGCAACCCGAAGGTGAAGCCGTTCTCGCCGGGTGCGGTACCCGCTACCAACGCCAGCCTGCGCAGCGTCCCGGTTGCGACGACGCCGTCCTGATGATCGCCGAGAACCCGCTGAATCCGCTTGTAGCGCTTGACCGTTGCCTTGGTGCGCTTGTTCAGCGGGGTCAGGAGCTCGGCGGCATAGCGGGCGCGCTTGGCCGCCTTGCGCGCCCGGTGCAACAGCGCGTCGTCACCGGCCCGGACGGCTTGGGCCAGCCTGCGGTCGGCCTTGCGTTGCGCCCGCCCGGCCCGCTTGGTCAACGCCTTCGCGGTCGGCGGGCCCGCCAACGGCGGATCGGTACGCCAGCGCTGCAGCGTGGTGAGCAGGTCGAGGTAGCGCGCCCCGCTCATCGCGTCGGTCACCTCGGCACGCGACCGGTGTTGCTGGGAGCGCAACTCGGAGTTGATCCTGCCTTCGACCGGCCCGAGGACCAGGTCGTCTGGCAGTTCGGCAAGCGCAGAGCCGAATCGGCGCATCTGCACCTGGCAGTCGCGGACCTCTCCGAGTAGGCCGGCGAACCACTTCAGCTCGGTCTCGACGTGGTCGGCCGACGGCCCGTCGAGCAGCTTGCCGAACACCCGTAGCGTGCTGCGCAGCCTGCGGATGGCGACTCGGGTGTCGTGGATCGGATCGTGGCCGCGACGCAGCCCGAGATCGCCCGCGAAGACGATGTCGATCTGTTCGCTGAGATAGTCGGCCAGCGCCTGTTCGGCGTCGCTCCGCTCGACCGTGCAGGGCGGATCCACTCGCAGCACCCGGGCCACCTTCGACTGTGCGGGAGTCGGGACGGCGCCGGCCATCGACAATCGGTCGGCGAGATCGTCGGGGAGCGACCGCGCGGCGGGCCCACAGCCGATCTCGATCTGGCGCCACGCAAGCATGCGGTCACCGATGGAGGCGTGTGTGCGCTCATCGAGGAGTAGGGCCCGGAGCCGACCTCGGCCCGAGGAAGCGAACCGGTAGCGGTCGTGCCGCGTACGCATCGTCGCGACGGTGGTGAGCGGCTTGCCGAGCGTCACACCGAACAGTAGATCGGCAAGCTCCGACGGCGGCTCCGACGCGTCGGTGCGAACGTCGAGCGGGCCCTCCTCGCCGGGGATCGCCAACTGCCAGCCCGTGTCACCGTCACCCTCGCGCCGGCGCAATTGCAGGTTGTGGGAGAGCAGGTCGGCGTCTGCGGTGTCGACGTAGGTGTCGCACACTTGCACGGTGGTTCGCTCGGGCGGTCCGCCGGCCAGTGATTCGACGTCGGGCAGGCGAAAGCCGTCGTCGACTGCGAAATGCAGTACAGGACCCGGCCGTTTGCTCACGCCCCGAGGCTTTCCGATAGGCCCACGGGCGAAACATGGCCTGAACGCTAAGAGGTAACCCTACCCTTACCCCGGTCGGGTAAACTCCACCGCGATGACCGACATCGACGCTGCGTCGCCGCCCGCGCTGGCGCGGGAGCTGACCGACACCACCGATGCGGTCCGCGAGGTGCCCGCGCCACCCACACCGGTGGTGGCCGAGCCCTATGAGATGCGGCTCGCCGATGCCGGCGCCGACGCCGAGATGATCTCCGAATGGATGAACCGCCCGCATCTGGTCGAGGCCTGGGAGTACGACTGGCCGCCGGAGCGATGGCATCGCTACCTCAGCGCGCAGTTGGCGGGCGAGTATTCGCGGCCGCTGGTTGCAGACTTCCGCGGACAGCCCTTCGCCTACGTCGAGTTGTACCGTGCCGCCAAGGATTCCATCGGCCCGCGCTACGACGCCCATCCGCATGACATCGGCCTGCATGCCGCGATCGCCGACCTGCGTTTCGTCAACCGCGGCATCGGCCCGATGATGTTGCCGCGCGTGGTCGCCAGCATTTTCGAGCTTGACCCGGACTGCCGCCGCATCATGTTCGACCCCGATCACCGCAACACCGGCGCTCGCGCCGTCTGCGAACACGCCGGCTGCATCTTCCTCGGCGAGCACGACATGGCCAATCGACGGATGGCGCTCTACGCGCTGCCCCGGACAACGCAGGACGCGCCCGCGTCTTAGGACGGCCGCCGCTCGCTCAGTACTCGAAGGAGGCGAGCCGGGTGTCGCCGACGCGCTGTCCGCCGTCGATCGACACCAGGGCCGGCACCAGCTCGCTGGTGACCAGGCCGTGCTCTGCGGTCAGTTCGTCGACGATCGGGAAGGCTTCGGCGATGCGCTCGGGGCTGTCGACGATGATTGTGGTCACCGGCACCTTGCGGGTGAGCTGAAAAAGCTTGTCGCCGTGCGGTTCATGGTCTCCGTGGAACCCCCAGGCACCTCGCAGCACCGTTGCGCCGGAGACCACGTCGGAGCCACGGAGCCGGGCCACCAGCGCGCGGTGTATCGGCGCTCCGTCGTGCAGGGTGGCCTCCGACGTGTGCACGGCCAGCTTCTGCCAGAGCCGCCTGCCGTTGTCATCGGTGTCGGGCAGCGGGGTGGGCGGCGCGACGAGCGCCCCGTCGCGCTTACAGATCTGGACCCGCTCCACGGTGCACAGCGGATCGTCGAGCATCGTCTCGAGCTCAGGCTGCACAAGAGCTAGTTGAGCGGCGTCGCCGACCGCGACGATCATCTGGGGCACGTCGGTGTTGCGGCTGAAGAAGCGGGCGCGTCTGCGCCGTCCGTATCGGGTGCCGTCGACACCCAGGAAGACCGCGGCGCCTGCAAAGCCGTGTCGATACAGCGCAGCGCAGATCGCCCGGTGCGCCGGCCGGCCGGCCACCCGGTCCTGGCGCCCGAGATAGATCGTGAGTTTGACGGTGTTGAGTTGAACCGTGTCCGGGACCGTCGCATCCGAACGGCCGACGAGCCGGGCCCGCTCCACGGTGACCAGGCCGCGCGGGGTCATCTCCGCCACCACGTCGGCCAGCGGCCCGATCTTGTCGGCCGTGTCGACGGCCGCGACGACGATGGGTGAATCCTCCGACAGGCTCAGCGACTGGTCGCTGCGCAGCACATGGCGCGGCCCGAAGCTGGCGATGCCGCGCAGCACGACACTGGTGACCAAACCGGCGTCGGCGTAGACCCCGAGCAGCGCATCGGCGAGGAAGCGGTCGCCGTCGCGCAGCCGCTCGCCGAAGTAGGCGGTCAGCTTGAGGTGTCCGTCGGTCACAGCCGGTCCCCGATCCACAGCCCCAGTGCAGCCGCACCCAGCCCCAGCGCAACGCTCACGGCGATGTTGGCGACCGCGGGCCAGACCTGGCGTTCTTCGCCGATTCGCTGAGTCTCGAGCATCCACGTGGAGAACGTGGTGTACGAGCCGACGAGTGCGGTGCCGATCAGCAGGGCGAGGTGGGGGTGCAGCGCGAGGCCGGCCAGGAATCCGAGCACGAGTGCGCCGCTGAGGTTGACGACCAGCGTGCCGTAGGGGAACACGCGGGCGAGCCGGGCTGCGACGGCGCGGTCGACGACGAACCGCAGCACGGCGCCGACACCACCCATCAGCACGACCCCGGTCCATAGGACAGTCGTCATCGACGCACCCGGACCCTGCGCACCAGTGCGGTCGCGAGATACACGGCCACCAGGCCGGCCGTGACGCTTGCGGCCAGATAGCCGACCGCCAAACCGTAGTGGCCGTGCTCGATCATGGAGAGGGTCTCGACCTGCATGGTGGAGAACGTCGTCAGGCCGCCGCAGATGCCGGTGCCAAGTAGCGGCCGCCGATAGCTGGAAACGGGCAGGCGTTCCAACAGCCGAGTCGTGAAGTAACCCAACAGGAAAGCGCCCACGATGTTGACCGCGAAAGTCGGCCACGGCCAGTGGCCCGGCTGCGGCGCGACGATCGTCTCAATGCCCGCACGCGTGACGGTGCCGATCGCACCCCCGATGAATACCGCGAGCAGTTCGCGGCCGTCTTGTCCGAACACAACGCAAAGTATGGCCAATCGGGGTGTCGAGCGGCATCGAGCGGCACCAAGCGGCGCAGAATCCGCGGATCGGGCAGACCGTGGCGGCTGACATCCGGTCGATGGAGCAGAATCGGACGCATGGCGGCCAATCCCCGCGCCGGTAAGCCGGCGCAGCCCGAAGACCTCATCGACGTGGCGCAGGTGGTGACCGCGTACTACACCGTCGAACCGGACACCGACGACGTCGGCCAACAGGTGGTGTTCGGCACGTCGGGACACCGCGGGTCGAGCCTGGACGGCGCGTTCAACCAGGCGCACATCCTGGCCACCACGCAGGCGATCGTCGAGTACCGCAAGGCCCAGGGCACGACCGGCCCGTTGTTCATAGGCCGAGACACCCACGCACTGTCGGAACCGGCCTGGGCCTCGGCGCTGGAGGTGCTCGCCGCCAATGACGTTGTCGCCATGATCGATTCGGCTGACCGGTACACGCCCACGCCAGCCGTCAGCCACGCCATTCTTGCGTTCAACCGGGGCCGCCGGGAGGGACTGGCCGACGGCATCGTCGTCACACCATCCCACAACCCGCCGCGGGACGGCGGTTTCAAGTACAACCCGCCCCACGGCGGGCCGGCCGACACCGACGCCACCGGCGCGATCGCCAAGCGAGCGAACGAGTTCCTGCGCGACGGGCTCGCAGGGGTCAGGCGGGTGCCGCTGGCGCGTGCCCTGCGGACCGCCCGGCGCCACGACTACCTCGACGCGTATGTCGCCGATCTGCCGAACGTCGTTGATCTGCACGCGATCAGCGCCGAGAAGATCCGCATCGGCGCCGACCCGCTCGGCGGCGCCAGCGTCGACTACTGGGCCGCCATCGCTGAACGACACGATCTCGAACTGACCGTCGTCAATCCGCTCGTCGACGCCACCTGGCGATTCATGACACTCGACACCGACGGCAAGATCCGGATGGACTGCAGTTCGCCGAATGCGATGGCTGGATTGCTCCGGACGATGAGCGCTGACCCCGAACGATTCCAGATCGCCACCGGCAACGACCCGGACTCCGACCGGCACGGCATCGTCACGCCGGACGCAGGTCTGCTCAACCCCAACCACTTCCTCGCCGTGGCCATCGACTACCTGTACACCCACCGCCCCGACTGGCCCGGCTCCACCGCCGTGGGCAAGACAGCCGTCAGCTCGTCGATCATCGACCGCGTGGTCGCGGGTCTGGGCCGCACGCTGGTCGAAGTACCGGTCGGCTTCAAGTGGTTCGTCGACGGGTTACTCAGGGGCACAATCGGATTCGGTGGTGAGGAGAGCGCCGGCGCGTCGATGCTGCGACGTGACGGCGCGGTGTGGACCACCGACAAGGACGGCATCATCCTGGCGCTGCTGGCCTCGGAGATCCTGGCGGTCACCGGACAGACGCCGTCGCAGCGGTATCAGACGCTCGCCGAGAAGTACGGTGCACCCACCTATGCCCGCATCGACGCACCCGCCGACCGTGAGCAGAAGGCGCGGCTGGCCAAGCTGTCAGCCGAGCAGGTGACGGCCACCGAACTGGCGGGGGAGCCGATCACCGCGAAGCTGACGGCGGCACCCGGCAACGACGCCCCGTTGGGCGGGTTGAAGGTGACGACAGAAAACGCGTGGTTCGCGGCCCGCCCGTCGGGCACCGAGGACGTGTACAAGATCTATGCCGAGTCGTTCAAGGGTCCCGAGCATCTGGCCGAGGTGCAGGAGGCGGCCCGCGAAGTGGTCAATACAGTCATTGCGTGAGCTCTGAGGCGGACCGCGCACGCGATGAGCAATTGGGCGCCGGCCCGACCGACACCGGTAAGCCGAGGCTCCCGCGCGAGGTCTGGCTGCTGGTCTCGGCCAACGTGGTGGTGGCGCTGGGTTACGGCGTGGTCGCGCCCGTGCTGCCGCAATACGCCCGGCACTTCGGGGTCAGCATCAGCGCGGCGACGTTCGTCATCACCGCGTTCGCGATCATGCGGTTGGTGGCGGCACCGCCCGCCGGGTTGCTGGTGCAGCGGCTGGGGGAGCGCCGCGTCTACATCAGCGGGCTGATCATCGTCGCGCTGTCGACGGCGGCGTGCGCGTTCGCACAGACCTATTGGCAGTTGTTGTTGTTCCGCTCGCTCGGTGGACTCGGTTCGGCGATGTTCACGGTGTCCTCGCTAGGGCTGATGATCCGCATCTCGCCGGAGAACGCGCGGGGGCGTGTGGCGGGATTGTTCTCGACGGGCTTTCTCGTGGGCTCGGTGTGTGGGCCGGTGCTCGGCAGCCTGACCGCCGGGCTGGGGCTGGCGGCACCGTTCGCGATCTACGGCGCCGCGCTGCTGGTGGCCGCGGCGGTCGTGTTCTTCAGCCTTCGCGGCAGTGCCATCGCCGCGCCGGCCGAAACCGCCGAGGAAACGGTGTCGGTGCGGCAGGTGTTGCGTCACCGCGCGTACCGGGCCGCGCTGTTCTCCAACTTCGCGACAGGATGGGCGGCGTTCGGATTGCGCATCGCGCTGGTTCCGCTGTTCGTGGTGGAGGGTCTCGGCTACAGCGCCGGCGTCGCGGGCCTGGCGCTGGCGACGTTCGCGATCGGCAACGTCTCGGCGGTCATCCCCAGCGGTTACCTGTCCGACCGGATCGGGCGCCGCAAGTTGCTCATCACCGGGCTCGCGCTGTCGGCCCTGTTCACGATCCTCGTCGGATTCACGACGTCGCTGCCGCTCTTCCTGGCGGCGGCCTACATCACGGGTGCGGCGACGGGCGTGTTCGTGTCACCACAGCAGGCCGCAGTGGCCGACATCGTCGGGAACAAAGCGCGCGGCGGAACCGCTGTCGCGGTATTTCAGATGATGGCCGACTTCGGTTCGATCATCGGCTCGCTCGCGGTGGGCCAGATCGCCGAGCGCGCGTCATACGGATCGGCGTTCGTGGTCAGCGGGATCATCCTGCTGCTCGCCGCGCTGTGGTGGGTGGTAGCGCCGGAGACCCGCGGTGCACCGCCCGCCGGGCATACACCGATGCGTCCACTCGGCCCCGAAGCCGGCGGCGAAGTGCCGTGAGCAGCGATTTTGAGGGCTTCCGACAGTTGGTGTAACTTCGATGGGCACGACTCAAGGGGCTATGGCGCAGCTGGTAGCGCACCACACTGGCAGTGTGGGGGTCAGGGGTTCGAATCCCCTTAGCTCCACAATAAGGAACCCCGCTCCGGCCATTGGTCGGGGCGGGTTTCGTCGTTTGCGAGGGTGGGTCTGCGACAGGCTGGATGTCCTAACTCTGTCCTATCGCCGACGAAAACACCGCTGACGCGGCGGTGAGCCGGTCGTCGGTCACCCGCCCGTAGACCGCCTGCGTCATCCGCTCGGTGTGGCCGTGCCAAGCGGCGACCACATCGGCGGCAATGCCCGCCGCGCGCATCCGAGAAATGTTGGAGTGGCGCAGCTTTCCGAGCGTGATCGCCTTGAGCCCTGCAGCCTTGCGCTGGGCGGCGAACTCGCGGCTGTACTCGCGCACCGGCAACGGGGTGCCGTCGGCGCGCGACAGCAACAGATCGGCGTCGGCCAGCGGTCGCCCCACCGCTAGGCGCTCACGCAGGTGCACCGAGCGCATGGCCTTGATCATCGCCAACTCGCGCGGCGGCACCGGCAGATCGCGGGCGCTGCGGTCGGTCTTGGTCGGCACGATCATGTCGCGCCCGTTGACGTCGACCCGAGCATGTCGGATGCGCAGTGCGCCGGTCTCCAGGTCGATGTCCGACCATCGCAGCCCGCCGACCTCCTCGCGGCGGAGCCCCAGCAGCGTGAGGGCGAAGCACCCGGCGAGCCGGTGGTCGGCGACGTGATCGAGGAACTCGCCCATCTGCTTCGGCGTCCAGATGTCGTCCGCATCCGTCGCTGTGACCGCCTTCTGCTCCGGTGAGTCGAGGTCCGCCGAGGGGTCATAGGTCAGCCAGCGCATCCGCTTCGCGTGCGCCATCACCGACTTGAGCCGGACGATCGCGCGGCGCTTGGTGGCCGGTGCCAGCGCCTTGCCGCCCTTGCCGGTCAGCGAGGCCGACCAGTCCGCCAGCGCGGCGGGGGTGAGCCTCTGGACCGGCACCGCGCCGAAGGCCCGACGGGCGTAGGCCAGTGACTCGCGGTCGGCGCGCACGGTGTTCGGCCCGATCGAGGAGTCGGCGTCGCGCAGCTTGAACCAGTGGTCGGCGACCTCATCGAACGTCTGGGTCGACTTCGGTGCCCAGGTCGCCGAGGCCCATTGCTGGCGCTGCTCGGTCACCCAGTCCTGCGCCGCCTTCTTCGTGGCGAACACCTTGGTGGGCCGGACCTGCTTGCCGGTCACCGGGTCGGTGCCGAGGGTGGGCCGGGCGCGCCAACCCTTCCCGTTCGGCAGCCGCTTGATCGAGCTGTCGGTGCGATCGCCGCGCTGCCGGGGCTGGGTGTCCTCGGTGGTCATGGGCCGTTCTCCTGGTTGGTTTTGTCGTCTCGCTGCTGAGGTTGAGGTCGCTTCGGTAATGGCTCGTCGTCAAGCCAGCCCTCGGCCCGTGCCCGCTTGAGTAGGCGGTCGACGGTGGTCTTGCTGACGATCAACTGTTGGGCGACATACGGTCGTACCGGCAAGCCCAGAGCGAGCGCATTATTCGCGAGCTTCGCCGCCTCGTAGACCTTCGGAGCGGGATTGTCGGGCTGGCTGAAGGTCTCAGCGACGTCGCCGACGAAACCAACCTGGCCACCCCATCGCGCGATCCACTGCGCGGCGCTGTGAGCCAGTCGGCGCACCGGCACCGCACGGATCGCGGCATAGTCAACGGCCTGGCCGTCGTCGGCGGCGATCGTCAGCTCGGCCACCTGCGGGCCAGTGCGTTTGTCGGTCGACACCCGCACGACGAACGTAAACGGGAAGTCGTGCAAGCGGATTCGTACGCGGCTATCGGGTTCCGGCGGTGGCCCGATACCGAGCGGGCCGCTGGAATGGTCGCCGTGGTCCGGTTCCCCACTCTCGATCGACACGACGTCGCCACGCTGCGGTTCCGGTGAGTCACCTCCCACGCTTTTCACGAAGGTGAATCTACAGTCTGGACAGTAAGCACACAAGAGGGTTCCCTGAAGAAATGAACACGACCGAAACGACCAAGAGCGCCCCCACACTGGATGAATTGCGTAGTGGCCCGCCGACAATCAGCATCGAACAGGCCGCACGGTGCCTCGGCGTGAGCAGGGCGTACGGCTACACGATGGCGCGCGAGGGACGGCTGCCCACGATTCAGTTGGGCACCCGGCGGGTGCGAGTCCCCGCGCTGGCGCTGCTCAAGATGTTGGGCGGGGCGGAGTGAGCGCGCCGCTGGGTGCGCTGACCGAAACCAGTCCTGGCCAGACAGATCGGGTCGCCGAGATCTTGTCGAGAATCGCCGCAGCGCCAACGCAGGCGGTTGATGACATTGGCACCACCGACGGTGCCGCCGTGTTCGTCCACGAGGCTGGCAATCTGGCCGTCCAGACAGCCTGCGGAATGACTGTTGAGCAGGCCCGTGAACTCACCGATGAGATCAAGGTGGACGAAGCCACCCTGTGGGACAAAGTCGTCCGCGCCTACACCGAAAGGGCCTGGCACATCCTGGGCTACGAATCGTGGGACGCTTATTGCGCCGCCGAGTTCCGATCGGTTCGGTTGCGTCTGCCACTGGAGGAACGTCAGGACGTCGTGTGCTCGCTGCGTGAAGCCGGGCTGTCCATTCGGGGGGTCGCGTCAGCCATCGGAATCTCCGATCAGACCGTGCAGCGAGACCTCAAGAATTCCGGTGTAGTGAATCACTACACCTCACCGGCTGAGTCTGATGATCCGAGTGACGTCGAGGTGGTCGAGGCGGCACCCGATGGCAAAGTGACAGGCACGGACGGCAGGTCGTACCCCAGGTACAAGCCCGCCCCCAGACCGTCGCCCCTCGGTAATTTCGCCTCCGTACTCACGCCGGTGCGCAAGGCGTTGCGGGAACTGCCCGACAAGGTACAGCGGTTCAATCAACTCGCCGACGACGAACTGTTCTGCGCTTGGTTCGCTGAGAAGGATAGTCGGGTCACAAATATCCGGCGCGAGATCACCAACGCCGTTGCGCAGTTGCAGAAGATGGACGTGCGGGTTCAGCAGGTAATCGCGGAACCGCGAAATATCCACGGGTAGAACACATAACAACGTCGATAACTCAGCCGCAAGCCGCCAGAACTCTGCATGGTGCCTCCGTAACGTCGACAAAGCCAACCACATCGACCCTAAGAAGGATGGAGATGCGACCGATGACCGCCGTCAATGTCAGCTTCGCCAACCCCGACGCCCTGTTCCTACCTCGGCACGTCGCCGAGCACCGGCACATGTCCGAGAACGCCCTGGCTCAGGAGCGCTTCGCCGGAACCGGCCCGCGCTACGTGAAGCTCGGTCGGCGCGTGTACTACCGGGCGTCCGACCTTGAGGCGTGGCTGGCAGAGCACACCGTCAACCCCGAACCGTATGCGCCGCTGAGGTTTTGACCTAGAAACAGCGATGCCAGGCTCGGCGCGCTTGACAAGCCTGGCACCACTCCAACGACAGCCCGGCCCCGCCAAGAACCGAAGCAAATGACCCCGAGAGGGACCACATGACCGAGAATACCGCCCCACGCGGCAACGGAGCCGGATCGGCGGACACCAACGGGCGCAACCGCAACGGGAGTGACCCGTACACCGTCGACGCGGTTAGTCCCGCCGCTGTCCAGCGGTACAGCCCCGACGAGGCCAAGCTGGACACACTGGCTCGGGCGGTCCCGGTGCACATGGTGGCCGACGCCCTGGGCGCGGAGCCCGGCGACGAGATCGCTCCCTACCTCGATGAGGCGCAGTGGGAAGCGCTGCGCACCTGGGGACGCCAGCACTCCATCGGCATCGCGGCACCGAACGCCATCATGGAGCGCGACGGCACCCGATTCGAGGAACTGGAGGCGATACCGGCGATCCTCGCGGCTGTGATCTCGCCCGACCTTGACGGCATCACCCGCGAGCAGGTCACCAAGTTCATCGCCACGGCCACGCTCTATGACGACATCTCCGACCCCGAGGCCGTGCTCAAGGCGCTGACCGACCAAGCCGAGGCGCGCAAGCGAGAACGCTCCCAGCAGCAACAGGTGCTCAAGAAAGTCAGCGTCCCGCCGTACACCGCCTACAGCCTCGCCGAGATCGAGCGGGTGTGCGGGATCGCTGCTGCCGACGCCGCCCGCAGGATGATCGAGCAGCTCAATCGAGACACCTGGAACATGGGAGCCGCCGCGCGGAAGCACCGCCGCGAGGAGCACACCTACCTTGTGACCGCCGCCGAGCTGGTCGGCCCGAAGCTCGCCGTCCCGGTGGAAAGCGTCAAGGCGCTTCGGCCAGCGAACGCCGAGGAGCGCAGCGCCGCCTGGGCCGACCTCGCCGACGCACGGGCGCTGCACAAGTCCGGCGGAACCGCCGCCCAGAACCCGGTGAACCGGCGGTGGCGCACCCTCGACGATCTCGACAACCTTCCCTGCAGCGCGTGGCTGGTGGAGAAGTTGCTGCCTGCCGCCGCGCTCGTGCACCTGATCGGCATGTCGCAGTCCCTCAAGAGCTTCATGGCTTTGGACATGGCACTGTCGCTGGCGACTGGAACCCCGTTCGCCGGGTCCGCGCGGTTCGGTGTCGCCGAGCCGGTGCCAGTGCTCTACGTCGTCGGTGAGGGTGCGCGCGGTATCAGCAAGCGGGTGCGGGCCTGGTGCCAACAGCGCGGCATTGACCGCCGCCGGGTGCTCGCCAACTTCACGGTGCTGGAGGGCGCGGCACAGCTCGGCTCGCAGCGCGACATGGACGACGTGTTGTCCAAGGTCATCGAGACCGGCGCGCAGCTCGTGGTGTTCGACACCCAAGCGCGCTGCACGGTAGGGCTGGAGGAGAACTCCGCCACCGATCAGGGGCGGGCCGTGGCGCAGCTCGACACGCTCATGCGGCGCACGGGCGCGGCGGTGCTGGTGCTGCACCACACCACCAAGGCGGACCCGCGCAACGCGCGCGGCTCGGTGGCGTGGCTGAACGCGGTGGACGTCCAGCTGATCGCGTTGCGTGAAAGCCCGACCGCGATGGAGGTCACTGTCGAGGTCGGCAAGATGAAAGACGATGCGGTCGAGGGGCCGTATCGGCTGCGCGCGGCCAAGGTCGCCCTGCCCGTCGGTGACGACTCTCTGGTGCTCGGGCCGGGTGCTGATCCGTACGCGGCGGACCCTGACCTGCCGATGGACAAATGGACCGGCAAGGGCGCGGCGTACGTCAAGCAGATATACGCGCTCGCGCAGGAGAACTGCATCCCCGGCGAGGGCCTTACCCAGACGCGGCTGGCCGAGATCGCCAACGACGTCGTGGGCGAGGAGCGGACCCCGCAGGGCACCACGCGCAAGGTGCGCCGGGTGTGCAGCAAGCACCCCGCCACTGCAGCGGTCAAGCTTCTGGTCGAGCACCAGAAGCTGGTCGAGTCCAAGCGCGACCCCCTCGGGCACGTGTTCTACGAGCCGGTGGACTACCCGCCGCCCGACCCCGCCGCCATCAGCGCGCTGACGGGCGACGGCAGCGGCGACACAGGCACGGCTCCGGCTGCATAACAGGTCGGGCGGGCGGTGGGTACTCAGCCGCCGCCCAGACACCGCACCCAGGCCGAAACAAGAGCCTTGAGCTGCGAATATCCACCCGCACCCACTTCGCCGCCTCGCCAAGGTGGGCACGCCTCGACCCCTTCGGGAGGAAACACGCAGGTCAGGACGTTCTCGCGTCCGTGGGCCGAGGTGGGAACGGGGTGGGTCTGGGGGTCCACCGGGCGACGTGGCACCCATCCCTACCTACTTGCAAGGTCACGTGGATTGACCTGCGAAAAACCACCCGTACCCACGCGGGGCCCACCCACAGCCCACCACCCCCATGTGTCTGTCCCCCCTACTTGTAGGGGGACATGGGGTTAGGGACAACCCGACTTATCCGACCGCGTCGCTCGCTCTGAGTCCTCGGTGCAGTCAGAGGCGGCGGCACCCTCACACGTTGCCGTTCGACATGTCGGTGTGCGGAGGCGGCGGCTCGACCAGCTCCGCCCGACCGCATCATCGGGGGGCGGCGGCTCCCGTTCCCCCGCCCGCTCCATCCTTCGCGAGCCGAAAATCGTTGCACCCTATTGCGGTAGGAATGCGGTATGGCTCCAACGATGTCGAGGCACGCCAGCCAGGAGCGCGCCGCCGAGGCGTTCCAGCTTCGGGCGTCGCGGTACTCCTGGCGCGAGGTGTGCGACCGCCTGGGCTACCGCTCCATCGGGGCGGCGCAGTCCGCCGTCAACCGTCACGTCGAGCGGCTGCGTCGTGAGCCGACCGCCACCTCAGTCGAGTCGCACAAATTCGCCATCGAGACCCGCACCCGCGCGATGACCGCACGCTTCACGTCGGCGTTCACGGCTGGCGACGACGACACACTAATCGCGCTCAACCGCGAGATCGTACGCAACGAGGCCGAACTGGCGAAGATTGGCGGGCTGTACGAACCCGAGCGCGTCAACGTCAACGTCGTCCAAGACCCTTCCGCGATCATCGCCGACGCCCGGCAGCGGCTTCTGTCGGTGGTCGATGCCGAGGTGATCGACATGCCGGCGACGAAGGAGATACAACGATGACCGCGATGACAAAGCACGATGCCATCACCGCCGCGATGGGCGTCGCGGAGGACGTTGCGCAGGGCAGACTCGACCCGGCGGCGCTGGCACAGCAGGCGGTGGGCGAGCTTCGCGACGTGTTCGGCACCGTCGTCGGGCCGGATGACCCTGCCTGGGGCCTACAGGCCGATGTTGCCCGCCAGGTCATCGCGCTGGGCGCTTTGACTGCCGAAGAACTGAGCGAGTGGGCGGCGGTGATGCGTAGGCGGGCGGGTGAGCCGATCAGCGAGTCCGACGCTGACGAGACCCTGTCCGAGCCGGAGTCGTTCACGAGTGAGGAGCCGACTGCCGAGGAGGGCCAGTCCAAGTCTGTGGCAGAGCCGATCGCCGAGCTTGAGACCGTCCCCCTGCCGCGTCGGGCCGGCGGGTATGACCCGCTGGCGGGATGGTCGCCCGGTCGCATCCTCGGGTAGCTGAACTCGTTCGAAGTGTCAGGACTTGTCTCGAAAACGATGGGTTGTTGCGACCCAACCGCAGCGGCCACGCGGTATTTTTCGACCTGCATCGATTGGCCGGGCTGACTGTCTAGAAAACCCGTCTCATAACTGATATTCTCATAACCCGGTCAACAACGGGTTTGTGAGACAGGGGACGCAATGGCCATCATCGGATACGCGAGGGTATCGACCGCCGACCAGAACATGGCGCTGCAACTCGATGCGCTGCGCCAGGCCGGAGTTGATCGCGTCTTTCGTGACCAGGGTGTCTCCGGTTCGACTTCAGCTCGACCGGGTCTCGATGCGTGCCTCGATCATCTCCGCGAAGGCGACGTGCTCGCTGTATGGAAGCTTGACCGGCTTGGGCGCAACACTCAGCACGTCCTCGCCGTCGTCGACGACCTGATGTCGCGGGGTATCGGGTTCCGCAGCATCACCGAGGGCCTTCACACCGAGGGCGCGATGGGCAAGGCGATGCTCACGATCATGGCGGCATTCGCCCAACTTGAGCGCGACACCATGATTGAGCGCACCCGCGCTGGGCTTGCTGCGGCAGCCGCCAACGGACGTAAGGGCGGACGCCCCCGCAAGGTCGACGACGCCGATGCCGCGAAGGCGCGGAACTTGCGCGGCAAGGGCATTGCCGCCACCGACATCGCGAAGATGCTCGGCGTCTCTCGCGCCACTGTGTACCGATACCTCGCCGACGGCACCGCCGCCTGACGTCTTACCGGCGACGCGCCGCCTCTAGGACTGCCTCGAGGCAACATCTTGCCGTGCATTTCGGTCCCGATTATCGGCATCGCTCAACGTCAGGGGACTCTGGGTGTGGCCAGGACGAACATGCTGGGCCGACGCGTGTGTTGTGAGCGGCGGGCCGCCGCTCATGTCGGCTCTTGTCGCGGTTTCCGTGGTCGCAGGCCGGTAAACGCCACATCGTCGATGGCGCGCGCGACGAGGCCCTCGTCTAGCGCGTCGTCGGTAATGAGGTAGGTCAGGGCGCTGGTCGTAACGGCGCCGAACAGCGCGATGGCTGCAGCCCGGGCGTTGTCGACAGCAACCAGGGAACCGTCGGCGGCTCCCTCCCGAAGCAGGGTCTCGACGGGTTCGAGGTAGGCGATGCTGATCATGTCAGCGATGACGGGTATGCGGGCGGCGCGGCCCAGTTCGCCGATCAGGGCGCGGCAGGCGGCGGGGCGTTGGGCCATCACCCGTAGCTGCGCGCTGATGGCGCGGTGAAGGCGGTCGGCGCCCGTACCGTCACCGGTCGCGATCGTGGTCACCTCGTTGGCCACCTGCTGCAGGGCGTCTTCGAGCAAGAACGCGAGGATGTCCTCTTTGCCTGCGAAGTAGTAGTACAGGGTGGCTTTGGCAATTCCCGTGGCTGCGGCGACGTCTTCGATCTTGGTGTCGTTGAGACCGCGCTCGGCGAACAGTGCGGCTGCCGCGGGCAGCCGTTGGGCAATTTGAGCGGGAACCTCGCGCATTGACTCTCCTGTCAATTAGACTCTGAGTTTAAACCGACGTTCTGCAATGTGGCGGGAGTTCCATATGTCGACGGTGCAAATTCGCTATGACCCTTTCGATGCGGACATTCAGGACGATCCCTACCCCGCATACCGGTTGATGCGTAATGAGGTCCCGGTGTATCGGGCGGAGGCCTCCAACACGTGGGTCCTCAGTCGCCACGACGACGTCAGCGCGGCATTGTTGGATCATCACACCTATTCGTCAGTCAATGGTGTTTTTCCGACGCCGCCGGACGCGCCGTTCCTGGAATCATTCCTGCCGATGATGATCATGATGGATCCACCGCGCCACGATCAGCTAAGAGCCTTGGTCAGCAGGGCGTTCACCCCTCGGCGCGTTGCTGCCCTCGGCGAGGGTATCGAGCAGTTGGCCGAGCAGCTGGTCGAGAAACTCGATTTGGCCTGCGGGACGGTGGATTTCGTCGCTGATTTCGCGGGCATTCTTCCGGCCATGGTCATTGCTGACCTGTTAGGTGTTCCGCGCGAGGACCGCACCCAGTTCCGGCAATGGTCGAGCACATTGATTCAGTCAAACCCGGCCCGTGGCGAGGTGGGGGAAGGCCTTGCTGCCGCAGCCGCGGTATATGCATACTTCGCCGACTTCCTGGCTGACCGTCGTCGGACGCCGCGTGAGGATTTGATGTCGGCTCTGGTCAGCGCCGAGGTGGACGGTGAGAAGCTCAGCGACGATGAACTTCTCGGGTTCTGCTTGCTCCTGCTGATCGCGGGCCACGAGACCACCACGAACCTGTTGGCCAACGCCACGGTGGTGCTTGCCGAGCATCCGCAGAGTCGTCATCGGCTGGCCGCCGACCCCGCACTGCTCGGTCAGGCGGTCGAGGAATTGTTGCGCTATGACTCACCGGTGCAGGGACTTTCGAGGGTGCTGACCACCGACGTGACGCTGCACGGCATCACTATGTCCGAGGGGGACTCGGTGCTTCTGTTGTTTGGCTCGGCCAACCGCGATGAACGGGTGTTTGCGCACCCGGACGTCTTCGATATCGATCGCAAACCCGAACACCAGGTGGGTTTTGGCCGGGGCGTCCATTTCTGCCTTGGTGCTGCGCTGGCGCGGATGGAGGCTCGAATTGCCTTGCACGCCTTCCTGTCGCGGGTGCCCGATTGGCAGGTCGATCTCGATTCGGCAATACGGCTGCGCTCGGGGCCCATCCGCGGCTATCTCTCGCTGCCGATCACCTCGTCGACGAACTAATCCCGGCGCACGAGCCTCAACCGACGGCGAGCGGAGTACCGCCGTCGCGGACCGAATGATTACGGGACTGGACCTACGTGGTTACGGGTTCGGTGTCCTTTGGCGCGCCATCGTCCGGCTGGCCGCTGCTTACTCACCGCGCCGCTTCCAAGTTTCTGGCCAACAGTTCCCCACCAGCCCGCAGATGTGGTACCAACGGTATCGCAGCGAAACTGTTCGTACCGGAGGTTTGGGGTGTCCGACCACTTGCCATATCGCGATGTTGTACCTGACCGTTCGCTTGCACCACCTGCGGAGCTGCTGCCTTCCCATACTCCGACATGCATGGGCTGCGGCCCGGACAATCCCCACGGCCTGCATCTGGTGGCGTACCGCTGCGGCGACGAGGTGTATGCCGATGTGACCTTCGACGAACGCCACATCGGGGCGCCCGGTCTGGCGCACGGCGGCGCAGTCGCCGCCGCGTGCGATGACGTCCTGGGCTTCACGTTGTGGATCGCCGGAACGCCGGCGGTGACGCGCAGCCTGACCGTCGAGTACCTGCTGCCGGTACCACTGCATCAACCGCATCGCATCGCCGCGCACATCACCGCGCGGGAGGGCCGCGCCCTGCATGTCAGCGGGACGGGCACGAGCACTGATGGGGTCACCCGGTTCACCGCGAGCGCGGTGTTCGTCGTGGTGACCACCGACCACTTCGCCGCCCATGGTGATCTGGCCGCGTTCGATGGCCAGCTCGAGCAATTCGCGCGCAGCAGCGGACCCCGCACAGACCCACACGACTCGACATCGTGACCACACCCGACACCCGCGCGCACCTGAAAGCGCAACGGGCCCAGGCGGATTCGCAGTCGATCCCGCCGCACGCGATACCAGCGCCACGCTCGCACGTGTCGACCCGTCGCCGGGAGGCGATTTTGGATGCGGCGCTGATCGTGGCCGCGGCGGGCGGCTATGAGGCCGTTCAGATGCGCACGGTGGCCCAGCGCGCCGGCATCGCCGTGGGCACGCTATATCGCTACTTCCCGTCCAAGACCCACCTACTGGTATCGGCACTGACCCGAGAATTCCAGCGCCTCGACGCCAGCTATGACTGGACCGCCAGCGCCGCCGCACCCCAGCAGCGACTGGACCGGCTCACCGCCTATCTGCACGAACGCTGGCAGAGCGACCCACTTCTCACCGAGGCCATGACCCGGGCCTTCGTTGTCGCCAATACCAGCGACGCCGCGGCGGTCAACAAGGCTGCCGCCGTGATCGAACGCCTGCTCGCCCGCACGCTGGGCGGCGGCAAGCCCGACCCATTAGACCAACGGGTCGCCGAAGTCATCGCCGACATCTGGCTGGCGAACCTGACTGCATTCATCGGCCAACGGGCCTCGGCGACTGAGACACGCGACCGTATCGAGCGGGCTACCAGGCGGGTTCTCGACAGCCTGAGCTCCATCAGCGCCGGCAGCTAACGCTACTGGTGGTATCGCAGCGCTACCTGCCGTACCATTTGAGGAACGACCCGATGACGTGTCGAAGGAGGCGCGATGTATAGCCAATGGATCGAAGACTGCGTTGTGCAGCGGATGTCTTTGCACGACGGGCTGGTGTTGGACCTCGATGACTACAACGAGCTGGTTATCTCCTGCCCACTGCGGCTCACGTTGCCCGCCACCGGTGACTTTCCTGCCGAGGAAGTGCTCATCGATCCCTACCGGGTCGCCGAGCATGAACGCCCGCTGCTGGACTTGGCGGGCGCGGTGTGCACGCACGCACGCTACGGCGACGACGGCGCGCTACACCTGGGCTTTTCCCGCGGGCACCGCATCGATGTCGACGCCGACGCACACGCCACCGCCTGGGAGCTCTACGGCAAACACCACGGCTACATGGCGTGCCTGCCGCGTGGCCGGGTCCGGGTGGTCCGCCACGACATCCCCGACGACGCCGACGCCGATGTCGCCGCACGTCATTAGCGGTCGGAGACGCGCCCGAATCGCTTGCCCGCCCAGGCAGGGGTTGCGGACCACTATGGCACTGCTAGTAGCGTAGCGATACCGATAGTCTCGCTTCGGATGGAGGTGTGGTGACCGACAGCGATCCAGATGTTTCGGGCACCGCAACGACACTTCGGCCGCGAAACGGCCGTTCGACGGATCCGGCCCGCTCCAGTGAGTACAGCGCACGGCTGGCGGCGCTGGCTGGGTTCACGGTGCGACACAAGATGCTGGTGATCGGGGCGTGGCTCGGTGTCGCGGTCGTGCTGGCGCTGCTGTTTCCCCAGTTGGAGACTGTGGTGCGGCAGCAGTCGGTGGACCTGATCCCGCGTGATGTGGGCTCGTTTCAAACCGTGGACCGGATGAGCGCGGCCTTCGGCGAGCAGGGTGCCAAGACGGCGGTGTTCGTCGCGATGGAAGACCCCGCCGGCTTGACCCCTTCGGCACGGGATCGCTACGAGCAGCTGGTGACGCGGCTGCGCGCCGACACCGACCACGTCTTGCTGGTACAGGACCTGCTTGCCGACCCGGTCACCGAAGCCCAAGCTGTCAGCCAGGACCGAAAGGCCTGGTACCTACCGGTGGGGATCGCGGGAACGCTGGGTGATCCCACCGCCGCAGAGTCTGTCGAAGCCGTGCGTGACATCGCCGCTGAGGCGTTTCGCGACTCCAGCACGACGGTGCGCGTGACCGGTCCGCCGGCGACATTCCGCGACCAGATCGCCTCCGCCGAGCACGATCTGGTGTTCATCTCGATCGCCACCGCGGGTCTTATCGCGCTGATTCTGCTGATCGTGTACCGGTCGGTGGTCACCGCGCTGCTGCCGCTGCTGGTGATCGGGGTGAGCTTGGCAGTCGGGCGCGGTGTGCTGTCGGCTCTCGGCGAGCTGGGCATGCCCGTCTCGCAGTTCACCGTGGCGTTTATGACCGCGATCCTGCTGGGTGCGGGCACCGACTACACGGTGTTTCTGATCAGCCGTTACCACGAGCAGCGCCGCGCGCAGGTGCCGGCCGAGCAGGCCGTCATCCACGCCACCGCCAGCATCGGCCGGGTGATCCTGGCCTCGGCGGCCACAGTCGCATTCGCGTTCCTGGCGATGGTGTTCGCCCGGCTCAGCGTGTTCGCCGCGCTCGGCCCGGCATGCGCTGTCGCGGTTCTTTTCGGGTTCCTGGCCACCGTCACGCTGCTGCCGCCGGTGCTGGCGCTGGCCGCCAAACGCGGCATCGGTGAGCCCAAACCCGACCGCACCCGCCGCTACTGGAACAGCGTCGCTGTGGCCGTGGTCCGTCGGCCGGTTCCGCTACTGGCCATCAGCCTGGTCATCCTCATCGCGCTGTCGGCGGTCGCCGCGACGATCAAGATCAGCTACGACGACCGCAGGGGCCAGCCCGCCAGCACCGAAAGCAACCAGGGCTACCAGCTGCTCGACCGCCACTTCCGTAAAGACATTGTCATCACCGAATTCCTCCTGGTCGAAAACCCCACCGACATGCGCACCGGCAAAGGGCTGGCCGATCTGGACGAGATGGCCTCCCGTGTCTCCCAGATTCCGGGTGTCACCAAGGTGTCCGGTGTCACCCGCCCCACCGGCGAACGGCTCGACCAAGCCGAATTGGCTTGGCAGAACCAACAGATCGGCGACAAGATGGCCGGCGCCGTCGCCGACGGCAACGCCCGCAAAGCCGATCTGGCCAAACTCACCAACGGCGCCGACCAACTCGCCGCCGGGCTGGCCCAACTCGACACCACCCTGCGCACCGCGCTGACCCCGCTGAGCGGCATCTTGAGCCAAGCCCAAACCGCCGGGACGCAAATACAGCGGTTCCGGCCCCTGCTGCAACAACTTTCGGCCACCGCACCAGCGGTCGACCAGGCCATCCAATCCGGGCCGGGGTTGCGGCCCCTGGCCGACCGAGCCGCCAACGCCATCGCCATGCTGGATCCGCTCGTCGGCGCCCTCAACACCTCCCCGTGGTGCGCGACCACACCCCAATGCGCCCAGATCCGCGACCAGGTCCAGATCCTGGTGACCCTACGCAACGGCGGCTTTTTCACCCAGGTCGCCGACCTCGGCGACCGCTACAACCCCGCCACCAACGCCACCGTCGCCGGCACCCTCGCCAACGTCCAAACCGCCGTCGCCGCCATGAACAAGGCATTCGGAGCCCTCGGTGACCCCGCCGATCTGGCCGGCAACATCGGCCGCCTCCAGGACGGCATCAGCCAACTCGCCTCCGGCGCCCAAGCGCTGGCCACCGGGGTTCACACGCTCGCCGACAGCAACATCGAGATGCTGTCGGGCATGAGCCAGATCGCCACGCAACTGCAAAACTCGGCCCGCGCGAGTGCGGGCTCGGACTCCTCCAGCGGCTTCTACCTGCCCGCCAACACCTTCGAAAACCGCCAATTCGCCGATGTCGCTAAGCAATTCCTGTCCCCCGACGGCAAGACTGCCCGTTTCGCCATCGAATCTCACCACGACCCCTACAGCGCCGAGGCCACGAAGCTCACCCACACGATCACCGACGTCGCCAACGCCGCCCGCCCCAACACCTCACTGGCCCAAGCCACCGTGTCTGTTGCGGGATTTCCCGCCGTCAACTCCGACCTCCAACGCCTGCTGTGGACCGACTTCGCCCAACTGGTCATCGCCACTCTGGTCATCGTCGGCTTGATCCTGGTACTGCTGCTGCGCGCCCTGCTGGCACCGCTGTACCTGCTAGGCACGGTCGTGCTGAACTACCTGGCCTCACTGGGCATCGGCGTCCTGGTATTCCAATGGGGACTCGGCTACGAAATCGCCTGGCCCGTACCGCTTCTGGCGTTCATCATCCTCGTCGCCGTCGGCGCCGACTACAACATGCTGCTCGTCTCGCGGCTACGTGAGGAATCCGGCACCAACATCCGCGTCGGCGTGCTACGCACCGTGGCCAACACCGGCTCCGTCATCACCTCAGCCGGGCTCATCTTCGCCGCCAGCATGTTCGGCCTCGTGGTCGGCTCAATTGCCATCATGATCCAAGTTGGCTTCATCGTCGGCTGCGGACTTCTGCTGGACACCTTCCTGGTCCGCACCCTCACCGTCCCCGCCATCGCCACACTCCTGCGCGAAGCCAGCTGGTGGCCACAACGGGCTACCCGCCGCCCATGACACGTGAGTCGGCGTCGGTTGCCAACTGACACACTGCTAGCCCATGGTGATGAAGCGCTTCAGCCGAGTGCCGGTCAGGGTCGGCTAGTGGTCAGGACGTGCCGGCGGATGGATCGCCCATGGGTTGCGCGGCGACCCGCTTGGCCAGTAGAAAGTCATCGACCATTCGGATGCGGTCATCGGCGCTGATCGTTTTCATACCGGTGAGCTTGGCGAAAACGATGGGCCCGACCAGCTGGATGATGGCCATGGTGGTGTCGAGGTGACCGAGTTCGGCGCGGGCCTCGGCGCTTTGCAGCAGGTCATCGAAGGGTTGGCGGTACTGGTCGATGACTCGGTGGCCCAGCGCAGCCCGCACGTTGCGCCGCTCGTCCTCAGGTTGGTCGGGGCCCATGGCCAGCCACGCCAGGGTGGTGAGTTGCAGTGGGGCCTCGTCGATAAGCGTGGCTTGCCGGTTCACCAGTTCGATGAGCCGCTCGCGCAGTGAACCGCTGGCCAGTGGTGTGGCGACCTGAGGCAGCAGCCGCTCGAACGCCGCGGCCAGCAAGTGGGTGGTACTACCGAAGTGCCGGTACAGCGTCGTCCGGGCAACCTTGGACATGCGGGTCACCGCGTCCACCGTGACCGCCTCCACCCCACCCGAGGTCAACAACGCGGTCGCCGCATCCAGCAGTCGGGCCCGTGACCGAATCCGGCGCGGATCGACGTCATCGACATCCTCACCCGCGTCATCGACAAACGGCGCCGACGGTCGCGGCGGATCAATCGCTGCCATACCGAACTGCATACTCCTGGACTCACGGTTTTGGGAACTACCCCACCGGGCAACCCTATGCTACAGCTAGTAGCACAGTGATACCGATAGTTTCGTTTCATGGGTGGTGGTGTGTCGCTGCCTGTATTCGAACACGGTCTTGGTGCGACCTCCCCTTCAGCGCTACGTGATGACTACGAAGGTCTTGCGGCATTTCCCGTCCGCCGATCGTCCGCAGGCCGTCCGCAGTACACCTAGTGCAACCTCGACGGAACCAACGCGCCCAACCTTTTGACGTCGGTCTTTCCTCTTCAACCGACGAAGCTTGTTTAGACCAACGCCAAGAGCGGCGGACTGTAAATCCGTCAGTAACGGCGACGGCGGAAATCAACCGTCCAAATCCGCTCTTGACGAATGTTCGAAATCCGATCGTGCCGACTACGGCTCTACGCCGCCGGGGGTAACCACAATGGATCTCGTCGAGCACCTGGCGTGAGAGACCAAGCTCTTCGGCTGTGGCCCAGGCAGACAACTCACACCCGGAGCGCAAACGGGCCCAGCCGTGCCTCGCGCGGCAATTGCGCGCTATCTACGGACCCCCTCGAGTCTCATGGCTGAGGCGTAGGAGTTGCCTGACTCTTGTCGCGAACCACTATCGATCAGCACTACAGAAGGATCGAGCACGTCATCTCGATCGTCGCTGCACCCCCTGTTGACGACGGTTGAAAACTAGGCCAGTTGCGACGGTCGAAAAGTAGGCCACCCATACAGATTGGATGGGTGATCTCCTTGGAAGACTGGGCCTTCATTCGGCATCTTCACCGCAGCGAGGGTTTGTCGCAGCGGGCCATTGCACGTCAACTCGGCATCGCGCGTGACACGGTGGCTAGTGCGCTGGCCAGCGACGATCCACCAAAGTACGAGAGGGAATCGCCGGCCTCGGCGATCAACGAGGTGGAACCGCGGATTCGGGCGTTGTTGTCGGCCTATCCCCGGATGTCGGCGACGGTGCTCGCCGAGCGGGTGGGGTGGACGGGCTCGATCTCCTGGTTTGGGGAGCGGGTCCGGATGATCCGCCCGGAGTACCTGCCCGCTGATCCGGTCGACCGCCTCGAGCATCCGCCGGGTCGGGTGGTCCAGTGCGATCTGTGGTTCCCGGCACCCAAGATCGCGGTCGGGTTCGGTCAGGAGGCGATGCTGCCGGTGCTGGTGATGGTGGCCGCGTTCTCCCGCTTCATCGCCGCGGTGATGCTGCCCTCGCGCCAAACCATGGATCTGGTGGCCGGGATGTGGCAGCTGCTCTCACAGAACTTCACCGCGGTGCCGCACGAGTTGTGGTGGGACAACGAGGCCGGGATCGGACGCCGCGGCCGGTTAACCGATCCGGTCACCGCGTTGATCGGGACGCTGGGTTCGCGGCTGGTGCAACTCAAACCCTATGACCCCGAGTCCAAGGGCATCGTGGAGCGAGCCAACCGGTATCTGGAGACTTCGTTTCTGCCCGGGCGCAGCTTCACCTCACCGCAGGACTTCAATGATCAACTGGGACTGTGGCTTCCGACCGCAAACCGTCGTCGGGTGCGGGTGTTGGATGGTCGCCCGGTGGACTTCTTGGCTGCCGACCAAGCCCAGATGCTGACCCTGCCACCGGTGGCGCCGACAGTGGAGACGAAGACGTCGGTGCGGTTGGGGCGTGACTACTACCTGCGGGTGGCCGGCAACGACTACTCGGTGGATCCGAGTGCGATCGGCCAGCTCGTCGAGGTGAGGACCACCCTGGCCCAGGTGACCGTGATGCGGACGGGGCGCCTGCTGGCTGCTCACGATCGCTGCTGGGCAGCGCGACAGACCCTGACCGACCCTAAACACGTCGAGACCGCTGCGGTGTTGCGTCGACAGTTCCAAGCCGGGCCGCCACCGGCGACCGGTGACCAGCTGGTGCGTGATCTGGCAGACTACGACCGGGCATTCGGCGTCGACTTCACCACTGCCGAAGTCACTTCTGATGGTGAGGTGGCATGAGCATGGCCGAGGATCCGATGAAGGCCGTCCTGCACTACGCCCAAGCCCTCAAGGCGCCACGCATCCGCGACGCCGCGGCCCGCCTGGCCGAGCAAGCCCGCGACGCCGGCTGGACTCACGAAGAGTATCTGGCGGCCGTTTTATCGCGGGAGGTTGCGGCTCGTGAGGCCTCCGGTGCGGCGACCCGTATCCGCTCCGCCGGGTTCCCGACCCGGAAGTCTTTGGAGGACTTCAACTTCGATCACCAACCCGCACTCAACCGGGACATGATCGCCCACCTCGGCACCGGCGCGTTCCTGGCCAAGGCCTCCAACGTGGTCCTGCTCGGGCCACCCGGAACTGGCAAGACCCACCTCGCCATCGGATTGGCGGTCAAGGCCGCGCAGAGCGGGCATCGCATCGCGTTCGCCACCGCGGTGGACTGGGTCGCTCGCCTCAAGGCCGCCCACAACGCCGGGCGGCTCCCGGCTGAGCTGGCCAAGCTGCGTCGCATCGGGTTACTCGTTGTCGACGAGGTCGGCTACATCCCCTTCGAACAGGACGCGGCGAACCTGTTCTTCCAACTGGTCTCCAGCCGCTATGAACACGCCTCGCTGATCTTGACCTCGAACCTGCCCTTCGCCCGCTGGGGCGACGTGTTCGGTGATCAAGTGGTGGCCGCGGCGATGATCGACCGCATCGTGCACCATGCCGACGTCCTGACCCTGAAGGGATCCAGCTATCGGCTCAAGGACACCGGAATCGACACCTTGCCCTCCGCACGCGCAGACAACACGGCACAATAACCACAACCACGTGGCCTACTTTTCGACCGTCGCTTCTGGCCTACATTTGGACCGTCGTCAACACCCCCGTGTGCTTGCCTAGGACTATGCGGATCGCGAGATTGCCCGACCCTTCGGTCGTGGATCCCGGCGCAATGCGCCTAGCGGTTCAGCGCAGGATCGAGTTCCTGCCGGACTACTGCCCGCGCTGTAATCCACTCGGACATCATGCCAACAGCCGGGTTCGCCTGGCTTCGTTGACCGACCCGACCTCGGTCACCTGGTCCGGCGGTAGGCACGTGGATTGTGACTATTCCTGCCATGCTTGCGGGCGTGAATGGCGGCGGACCGACCTGTGGACCGCCGAGGAAGCCGGATTCGGTCACAAGAATCGGAGGCCAGCGCGACCGTGACCGGTCCAACCCTCGCTGCGCTGACCGCTGCCCGTGCCCTCGGTGCGGCTAGAGAGCGACAGCGGCCCTCCACGCCAGTCGAACTCGCCCGCAGGCTGGACCCAACATTCGTCGTCACGCCCACCATCCGACTGCTCTCGGATGTGGCGGTGCGGTCGGTGACGCAGCCCGATCAGCGCGACATCGTGACCACGCCGCCGAGGACGGGTAAGTCCCGGCTGCTAGCCGTCTGGACGGTGGTGTGGGCGCTGATGGAGAACCCCGACCTTCAAGTCGTCCTCGTGAGCTACAGCGACGAGCTGGCCCAAGCCCACAGCCGCGAGGCGCGCCAGCTAATAAACGAGCACGCCGAGTATCTCGGCCTCCGGCTGTCGCAGGACAAGACAGCGGTGGGCCGGTGGCGGGTCGACGGGCACGCGGGTGGGCTGCTGGCCACCGGCATCAACTCCGGCGTAACCGGCTTTGGTGCCGACCTGATGGTGATTGATGACCCAGTGAAGGACGCCGCCGAGGCCGACAGCGCCGCTCACCGACGCCGGGTAATCACCGAATACCGGTCGACCCTGGCCACCCGAGTCCACCCCGGCGGCAGCACACTGCTCGTAATGACCCGCTGGCATGAACACGACCTAGCGGGCGAGCTTCTCGACGCCGAGCCGGACATATGGACCCACACCAACGTCCCAGCGGTGGCCGACACCGGCATCCCCGACGCACTGGACCGAACGCCAGGAACGGTAATGACCTCCGCGCTGGGCTACACCGCCGACCACTTCGCCGCCGCCCGACGCACCTCCGGCGAGCGGGCCTGGTTCGCGCTCTACGAGGGCGTTCCATCGGCCCCCGAAGGTGGGCTCGTAAAGCGCGAGTGGCTCGATAACTGGCGACTGCCGGCCGCGCCGCTTGGACCGATCAAGACCGTTATCGGCGTGGACCCGTCGGACTCCGGCTCCGGTGACAGCTGCGGCATTGTCGCGGCCAGTCTGACCCGCGAGGGGGTCGTGGCGGTGATCGCCGACGTGTCCGCACCCATGACCAGCGACCAATGGGCTAGGGCGGCGGTCGATCTCGCCGTGGACGTTGGGGCGTCGGAGATCGTCGTGGAGGGCTTCGCCGCCCGCGAGACGTACCAGCGCGTGGTCAAAGATGCGCTGAGTCGTGCCAAGACAACCCGCCCGATCAGGGTGACCAGCTGGCCACCGAAGGGCAGCGGTCGCGGTGGCGGTGACGCGATTGCCCGGTCGGCGGCTTTGCTCCAGGGCCTGGAAACCGGCGCTTCCCGCATCGCCGGGAACCTCCCCGACCTCGAGGGCGCGGCGGTCACCTGGCAGGCCGGTCAGCACCAGCCCGACAGCCTCGCCGCCCTCGTCGTCGCGCATGACGTGCTGGTCCACTCCATCGGCCAGGAAATGCACATCGTCTCAATGGCCGACATCGAGCGCCGCGCCCGCGAGGGCAAGTTGCCCCCACCGCCCGCATGGATGCGCCGCCGGATAGGCGGGTAAAACGATCGTCGCGGACGAGCCGAGCGGCGGTCGATATTGGCATACTTCAGTCACGGAGATCGACCAGGCAAACCGAAGTACGACGTAGTCGGGACGCGCCACCTTGCAGGATGGCGGCGGTAGGCAATTCGTCGGCGATAGGACGAATCTAGGACACTCGCCCGATTCCGGCTTAGGGCTGGCAAACAGCGCATTAGGCGAAACGCATGGTTGACTAGCTTTGCCCAGACATAAGCAAAGATACAAAACGGCTGTTGTCACCACACTAGCGGTGTGAACACCACCGCAGGGCCACACCGCAGGACAACGTGCCGTTGTCGAGATTGACTGCTGACCCGCGTAACCCGAACACCTCGGAGCGGGCAGCCCGTAGCAGGACAGCAGCCAGCACGCGTACAGCCGATCATCGCGCGGCGACTCGGGACCCGCTCGACCTCGGCCACGGTCCACGACTTGGCCGTGGCTCCTCGGCGAAGACTGACGACCCCGCCTCGGTGTCAGCGTCAGACCCCCGAGGCGTGGGCGCGGGCGTCGGTATAAGACGCACCGTGCCCGTTTCGCCGCCAGCAGGCGGCTTCTCCAAGAGAGCGATTTTGAGGTGGGTCGGACTCATCGGGTACTCGCCGAGGAACTCACCTGTCTGCCAAGCTCGGGGTGCCCGATCCCGCCATCACTCCGACCAACGGCTGTTCAACGCATCTCGTTCGCCCGTGCATGGCCCAGAGCTCAAGTTCAGCATCCCGGTGAAGCGCAATGACACGGTCTGGCGTCGATACCGGGTGAACAATCCGGAACCTCATTGACAATGGCGAACAGTTGCCGCGCCAGCGAAATGCGGTCACCAAGGCCGCGATCGCGCACAGTGGGGGTTGCCATGGCTACATACTGATCGACGCCGCACAAGCCCGGTCGCGGTCCGGGGTTGGACACCGACTACAAGTGCCTTGAGATGAACGCGCTGACTATCGCACTCGGCGAAGCACCACCTTTCAATCGGGAGCAAGCCATTGTCTTCCGCAGCAGGTATGTCGAAATAGTGACGGCGCACGAACCCAAGATGCCGAGGACGGATTAATGGCAGGGTAGATGTCGTGAGGAAGTCGAGGCGCGTCTTCTTGCCACTGGCAGTGCGAAGCTGCGGCGGTGGGTCTGCCTGCGAGCGCTTCTTTCCGTCCACCTCGTCGATTGACGAGGACAGCCTGCAGCCGGCGAACTGACTGCACATCACCGGGAGGTACACATGGCGCAAGAGTCAAGCAAGTCCAAGCCGAACATTGTTCTCATTGTGTCCGACGACTTCGGTTACGGGGATGCCGGCGTGTACGGGGGTGGCGAAAACCGGGGGATGCCTACACCGGGTCTCGACCGGATGGCTGAAGAAGGCATGCAGTTCATGTCGTTCTACGCGCAGCCGAGTTGCACACCTGGGCGCGCGGCGATTCTCACCGGACGCATCCCGAATCGCAGCGGCATGACGACCGTGGCCTTCCAGGGCCAGGGTGGCGGGTTGCCGGCCGCAGAGTGGACTCTGGCGTCTGTGGTCAAGACAGCCGGCTACAAAACGTTTTTCACCGGTAAGTGGCATCTCGGAGAGTCCGACTATGCGCTGCCCAACGCGCACGGTTTCGATGAGATGCGGCACTGCGGTTTGTATCACCTCAACGCGTACACCTATGCCGACCCGGAATGGTTCCCCGACATGGATGCAGACCTGCGCGCGATGTTCGAGCAGGTGACGCGGGGCGCGCTGTCGGGCAAAGCGGGCAAGGAGCCGACAGAGGACTTCAAGGTCAACGGCCAGTACGTCAATACACCGGAGGAGGGGCTCGTGGGCATTCCCTTCTACGACGAGTATGTCGAGAAGGATGCACTGGAGTTCCTCGACGAGAACGCGACGTCTGAAACCCCGTTCTTCATGCACGTCAACTTTATGAAGGTGCACCAGCCGAACATGCCGCACCCGGATTTCAAGGGCAAGTCGCTGTCAAAGTCGAAGTACGCGGATTCGATTGTGGAGAACGACACCCGGATCAGCCGCATCATGGACAAGATCCGCTCACTGGGGCTCGCCGAGAATACGTATGTGTTCTGGACGACCGATAACGGCGCCTGGCAGGATGTTTATCCTGATGCGGGCTATACGCCGTTTCGAGGTACCAAGGGCACTGTTCGCGAGGGCGGCAATCGGGTTCCTGCGATCGCCTGGGGTCCGGGGATCAAAGCCGGATCACGTAACTCCGATATCGTCGGCGGCCTTGATTACATGGCGACCTTTGCGGCGCTGGCCGGCGTGCAGTTGCCGGAGAACGACCGTGAGGGTGAGCCCATCGTCTTCGACAGCTACGACATGTCGCCGGTGTTGTTGGGTACCGGCAAGTCCGAGCGCAAGTCCTGGTTCTACTTCAGTGAGAACGAACTGACGCCCGGGGCCGTGCGCGTCGGACACTACAAGGCTGTCTTCAATCTGCGCGGTGATGACGGTGCGAGCACCGGGGGTCTCGCGGTGGATACCAACCTCGGCTGGAAAGGTGCGCAAGCGTACGTTGCGACCGTCCCCCAGATCTTCGATCTTTGGCAGGATCCGCAGGAACGCTACGACATCTTCATGAACAACTACACCGAGCACACCTGGACCCTCGTGACCATCAACCAGGCGGTCAAGGAGCTGATGCAGACTTATCTGAAGTACCCTCCGCGGAAACTTCAGAGCGAAGGCTATTCGGGTCCGATCACTGTCACGCAGTACCAGAGATTCCAGTTCCTTCGAGAGGAACTTGCCGCAGATGGGTTGAACATCGGGCTGCCCACCGGCAATTGACCCAGCGATGCAACGCATCGCGTGCAACCTCAACGACCCGCTGAGTCACGCCGAAGCGCGACACCTGATGCAGGGAAGGTTTATTCCGTGGCCGAGCTGGACAGCTGGATCGACGGGACCACGAAGTCGGCGATCGTCGACTTCGTGGCACGTGTCACCACCGCAGGGCCCGACTTCGTCGAACCCGAGGCACGTGTGGCGGTCTTCGACAACGATGGCACTCTGTGGTGCGAGAAGCCGATGTACATCCAGCTCGACTTCATCGTCCGCCGACTTGCCGAGAAGGCCGCAGCCGACGACACACTCGCGGAGCAGGAACCCTACCGCGCGGCGGTTGCGAGTGACCTGAACTGGTTCGGCGGTGCCGTCACCAAGCACTACCAGGGTGATAACTCCGATCTGAAAGTCCTTGCCGGCGCGGTGATGTCGCTGCACGAGTCGATGGCCGTCGAGGACTACGCGGAGTTGGTGGACACGTTCTTCGCCAGCGCGATCCACCCGACGCTGAGCCGGCCCTACCAGGCCTGTGTGTATGTGCCGATGGTGGAACTGCTGCGGTATCTGGAAGCACACGATTTCGCCTGCTACATCGCTTCCGGCGGCGGACGCGACTTCATGCGGCCGGTCACCTCGTCCGTCTACGGTATTCCGCCAGAGCGTGTGATCGGCAGCTCCCAGGGCTTGAAGTTCGACGGCCGGGACGGCCACGGGGATCTGGTGATCCAGCCGGCACTCGATGTGTTCGACGACGGCCCAGAGAAGCCGGTGCGGATCTGGAATCGCATCGGCCGACGTCCGATTCTGTCCGCTGGGAACTCCAATGGTGACGATGAGATGCTGATGTACTCCGGACGCCCCGGCCAGGCCGCGTTGAGGCTGCTGATCCTGCACGACGACGCCGAACGCGAATTCGACTACGCCGCAGGAGCCGAACGCGCGCTCGAACATGCCGGTGAGTTCGGCTGGAGCGTGGTGAGCATGAAGAACGACTGGTCACAGATCTTTGACTGATGCGCCCGCGCGAGAGTCTTGGGGGTGGGATTGACGGGCCAAGAGTCGATATCACCGCAGTCTCGCGGCATGGTGTGGATCCCCACACAAACCACCGTGGTGGGCTCCGACGAGCACTATCCCGAAGAGGGGCCGGCCCGCGAGGTCACCGTCGACGGCTTCTGGATGCAGAAGTATCAGGTGACCAACGACCAGTTCGCCGAGTTCGTCAACGCCACAGGCTATCTGACGATCGCGGAGCGACCGCTGGACCCCGCCGCCTATCCCGGGGCGCCACCGGAAAATCTCCAGCCCGGCTCGCTGGTGTTCCAGCGAACTACTGGCCCGGTCGATCTCAGGAACGTCAGCCAGTGGTGGAGGTGGACTCCAGGCGCGTGCTGGAACCATCCGCGCGGGCCGCGCTCGTCACTGCGCAACCGTGAGGACCATCCCGTGGTGCACATCGCGTTCGACGACGCGACGGCGTACGCGCAGTGGGCCGGATACCAATTGCCGACCGAGGCCGAGTGGGAGGTCGCCGCCCGCGGCGGCCTCGCCCACACCGTTTACGTCTGGGGCGACGAGCCGGAACAACCAGGTCGACCGCTGGCCAACTACTGGCACGGTGAGTTCCCCTATCTGCCCCACACTGGTTACGGCCAAACCAGGCCGGTCGGCAGCTTTGCCGCGAACGGCTACGGACTCTACGACACGGCAGGCAATGTGTGGGAATGGACGAGCGACTGGTACGGCCCGACGCGCGACGATCAACCCTGTTGTGCCGCAGATAGTTACGATCTAAACCAGCCGCAATTCCAGATTCCGCGCAAGGTCGTCAAGGGCGGGTCATTCCTGTGCGCCGACAGCTACTGCATGCGGTACCGTCCCGCGGCGCGACGCCCGCAGCAGGTCGATACCGGTACGAGCCACATCGGTTTTCGCTGTATCACGCGTTAGCGATCCACTGCTCGCCGCGGCGCACTGCCTCCTCGATGGCGCCGAATACGCGGTCGTTTGCCGGCACGATCCCGTCGTCGCCCAGGACATCCGTCAGACCTCCTTCGTGAAGCACTTTGACGGTGGCGGGGCTGGCACCGGCGATGATCAGCCGGCCACCGTGGTTGCGCAGGTCGTCGGCCCATCGCCGCAACGCCTTGATGACCTTTGAGGAAGGAACATCGGGCAGCGTCCGCATGCCAAGTACCACGACCGCCTTTGCCGAATCGGCGACCTGAGGCCATTCCTCGTCGATGCGAGGCACTTCCGCGAACAGGCCGACCCCGGAGTACTGCAGCACCGTGACGGCATTGTTGTCCACCTTCTCCGGCACCGGTGCGATCAGAAAGCTTCCGTCGGCAGTCGGCTTCAAGCTGATGAGTTCGGCAGCCTGCGAGGCCTTGACGCAATACAGCACCAACGACGTGATGGCGCCGATAAGGATCGCCGTGTGCAGCGGAAGCTGAGTTGTCGCAACCAGTGTCACGACCATTGCCACCGCGGACAGCGGCGCGGTCCGCAGCACCAGCATGATGTCGGCCACCCGGCCGGAGATCAGCTCCACACCGATGACCAGAATGAGACCGCCGATGACCGGCATCGGAATGACCTCTGCCAGTGAACCTGCCAAAAGGACCAGCAGAGCGAGCCAGACGCCCGCGAAGATTCCGGCCCATCGCGTCTGCGCGCCCGCTGACACCGCGACTCCCGTGCGCGACAGCGAGCCGCCGGTGGGCAGCGCCCCGAAGAAACCGCCGGCGAGGTTTGCCGCTCCCTGCGCCACGAAATCCCCAGAGGTACTCGGGCGACTCTTGTCGGGATTCGGCACCGCCGCCGAGATGCCCGCGGCCTGCGCCAGCCCTACCAGGGCGACGGCAAGCCCGCCGACCAGCAGCTCCGGCATCGCCGCAAAGTAAGGAACCACGAACGGCGGCAACGCATTCGGGATGGAAGCAATGTCGCCGACCGTCTCGACCTCCGTGCCCAGCGCGAGGACGCCGACGGTCACGACCACCAGGGCGATCAGGGTCGCGAACGCTTCCAGCGGCTTGACGAAATGGAACACCGCCCACACACCGACCGTGGCGAGCGTTACCAGACACGGCGCGAGCTGCCACGACCCGATGTGGACGAGAGCGTCCACGAACTTGCCGACAGTGTTGTGCGCGTCGGGCTTGTAGCCGGTCGCGTCACCGATCACCCCCGCGATGATCTGCAGTGCGATCCCCGTGGTGAACCCGGTCATCACGGCGTTGGAGACGAAGTTCATGATCGACCCGAACTTCAACAGACCGAACACCAGCATGACGACGCCAACGACGAGCGCCAGGGCAGCCACGTTGGCAGGGTCGGCAGGATCCAGTCCGGCGTCAGTCAGCACACTGCGCGACGACAATGCCAGCGCGCTAGTCAGGGTCGTCACCATCAGCACAGTTCGCGCGAACATCGAACCGACAATCGTCGAGACCACACCGGAGTACAGGCCAGCCACAGGGTTAAACCCCCCGATGCTGGCGTAGGCCATGCCCTCGGGAATCGAGAACAGCCCCGTCACCAGCCCGGCGATAACGTCGCGAAACCGCGGCCGGCCAAGCGACTTGACTGCACTCAGGTTCGGCATGGCGTCACTCCTTGCGCGCTGTTGGACCCCCGTCGATCACTCCCTGACCACCATCGGTGCCATGTCCGTCCCCCTCGATGGTGGCTGGCTAGCTCAATTCCAACCTGCCACATCGCATTCGCTTGTGCTGCCTTAGATAATCGGACAGGACCATCCGAGACGTCAGGCCGCGTAAACACCACCGGAGCAATGACCGCCGCCCGCGTGGATACGCCGCCGCATCGCCGGACAGCAGGCAGCGTAACCGATGCTCGCCACCGTGGACCTCGCCAACGCCATCATCAGCGAAATCAGCGCAGCCGTGGCCCTAGTGTCGGCCAGCGTGGCGGCTGTGTCGGCGCTACGGTCCCGCGAGGCCAAGGAACCGCCGAGAAGAAGCGGGACGAGGCAGTTGCTGCGGCGATCAAGGCGGCGTCGGCCAGCGACCGCATCGCGACGGTGCAAGAATCTCGCCTGACCATCGAGGAGTCGGCGCAGGCGTTCAGCGTCGTGATCGTTCCGGCTCCGATCAAGGGAGGCCGGTCAGGGTGGCACGTTCTAAATGACAGCGACCAGCCGGTTACACGGGTGGCGGTGAGCAGCGCCACGGGCGCGAAGATTCAGGTCTACAACAACGACCTGACGCAATTCGAGGAGTAGTCGAGCACACGCTGGCCGGACACTCGCACTCGCAGTTGCGGTTTCGGCCCGCCGACGCCGCCGGTGCCAGGGGAGTCCCCGCCGAGGTCGAACGGATGGTGCTGCGGTTCACTGACGCGCGTAACCAGACGTGGAAGCGCGTCGGTACCCAGCCACCGCAGCTCATCGACCCGTAACCTGCACGGACTGAGTATCGGGCGCTGGCCTTCAGTCCCAGCGAAACAGCTGACGGTAAAGCGCCTCGGTCGGATGCGGTTGCGGTGGTCTGAAACCGGTGTCGTTCACACTGCCGAGCACGTCGGCGGCGTTCGGAGCGTTGACCGGTTTGGCGCACATGATCAGGTACGTGAACAGGTCGACATACTCCAGACTCGCGGTGAACAGCTCGACAGCGGTGGTGGCGATCTCCGCGACGGTCGTCGGCTGACCGAAGATGGTCGGCGAATGGCCCTGCCAGACCCCAAGACGGTCGACGAGCTCCTGGGTCAGCTCGACGTCTGTCTGGCCGAGGTCGATCGCAATGGCCTGGCTATTGCCGTAGGTCCGATTGGTGAACGACCCTGTGGGCATGACGGCATCGTGGATACGGTTACGCAGCTGGGAGCACATGAAGGCGAACCGCTGCAACTGACGCAGCCGGGTCAGCTGCGGCGCGCCGGGGTAGTTGGTGTCCACGTAGTCATCGAGCGTCTTGGACGAGTGCAACGACTTGCGCAAGTCCCCGCGCGAGGTCGGATCGAGCCAGCGCACGAACGCGCGCCCATACCCGTCGAACACCGCCGTGAGATACAGCAGCTCGCGGTCGAATGCTTCGCTGACGAACTCGATGGTGTCCGCCGAGGGGGCGGCGTCGCGTCCGTTGGTCCGGCTCAGTGCGGCGATCACCTCATCGAGCGCCCGCGCCGCCCGTCGGATGCGTGTCCTTATGGTGTCGATCTCGGCGAGCGCCTCAGCGTCCCGGATGAGCGTCCCGGTGACCGTGCGGAACATGTCCAGCCACCCGAGCAAGCTGCACAAGCCGATGTCGTACACCTCGGTCAACGACGGTGGTTCCATCTTCTCGACCATGCTCATCGTCGGGCCAGCTGACCGGTACTCCGCTACGGTCCTGTTGCCGGTCATCCGCAAGTAGTGGCCGAACACCGGGTGCGTGTCCTTGGGAGTGACCGTGGTGACGATGTCGTTGTCGCCCACGTCGGCACGGCCCACCGTCGGACCCAGCGACACGATGACGTCAGTCCCCAGCCCGAAGCCCGTGGCGGCGAGCACCGCCGCGCGCACCCGGTCCTCCACAGTCAGGTCAGTCGTCGGCGCGTGGTGTGCGTCGATCTCGGAGTAGACGTCGAAGGTGCGGCAATTGCGCCAACCCCGCCGCTCGTCGCCGCGCATCTTCGACACGCCGAACTCCATCGCGTCCATGAATCGGCTGGCGCTCGATTGGTCGGTGTAGTCGATGACGTAATGCTCCTCGACCCCGCACGCCTCCTTCCAGGCGGTGGGCAGCGCGGCGTCATCATCCTCGAACACCATCAACATCGGGGTAACGACATCGCGACGAAGAACATGCACCAAGTCCTCGTAGTCCGCTGGCTGCGGGCCGAGCGTGCGTAGGTCGAGTCCAACGACCAGAGGCCGTGTCGCGGGCGTGATCGGGAACAGCTGCGGATGCTCCTCGGCGACGGCGCGCGCGTAGCGGACGAACTTCGAGTGCGGACCGTCCGAGGGGATGGCTAGAGGCGTCTGGGCGGCGGCGTTGGTCGGGGCCATGTTTCTGATTGTCGCGTGCGCCAGTGACACCTACGGCGCGCCGCCGACAGCGTGCCGAACACCCGTTCGGTGTGTCCTATCCGTGTCCTAACTCTCTCGATCACTGGCAAATACGCACTAGACGTATCAACACAAACCGGACCCAGCGACCTGGACATATATGCACGGGATATACGCTGGAGTATGTGCGAGCACATCCAGTTTCACCCTGGCAGTGTGGGGGTCAGGGGTTCGAGTCCCCTTAGCTCCACCCAATATTCGCAGGTCAGCGCAATGTTGTACGCGCCAGTTCAGTCGCAAGAATGCGAGCTGCCGCAAACCGGCGCATCCACCCCGCGTATCCGCCCTCTGCGGCGGAGCCGGTACCGGTCCAGGCGCTTGGGCGTCTAGCCTTCGTGCATGAATACTCAGCAGTGGGCTCAGATCGGCATGGGCGTCGCCGGAGTTTTCCTTCTGGCAGTCATCGCCGCCGTCTACGTGGACGGTCGCCGCGATGTCATGAAGCCGCCGCAGTCTGTCTGGAACCTGCTCGGGACCTTCTTCGCGGTGTTCCTCGGCGGCTGTGCTGTGACTGCCGCCGCTGTCCTGCTGTGATGACGGCGATCTCGTCGCGCAGGCACTGCTGGGTGTGTCGGTGCACAGAGGCAACGCTGACGAGGTCTGCCTAGCGGCTTGACGATTCCTGGCGGCCACATGCCCAAGGCGCGCTGCCCGACGCGAACGAACTGCGACAGATGGCTGATCAACCTAGTTGTCGGTCGTTGGTGGTGGTTGGGGTTGGTAGGGGTCGTACCACCACCATTGGGCGCGTTCGCCTAGGGGTCCGGGGTATGGGGGCACCATCGGTGGGGGTTGTGTGGGTGGGCGTGCCAGGGATCCGGGGTGCAGGGGCTCGCCGTCGTCGTCGAGCACGGTGATCGCTGGTGCGGGTCCGACGATGGTGATCAGGCCGCGGTGGTGCATGCGGTGGTGGTAGGGACAGACCAGCACCAGGTTGTCGAGTTCGGTCGCTCCGCCGTCTTCCCAGTGTTTGATGTGGTGGGCGTGCAGTCCGCGGGTGGCTCCGCAGCCGGGCACCGCGCAGGTGCGATGGCGGAACTCCAGTGCGCGGCGCAGCCGGCGGCTGATCTGGCGGGTGGTGCGCCCACAGCCCAGGGTGTGCCCGTCTTTTTGGAACCAGGTTTGGTAGGTGGCATCACAGGTCAGGTATCGGCGTTCGGCGTCGGTGAGCAGCGGACCCAGGTGCAGCGCCGCGGCGCGTTTGTCGACATCGAGATGCACGATCACCGTGGTGTGCGCGTGGTGGGGGCGTCGGGCGGCTTCGGCGTCCCAGCCGGCCTCCACCAGCCGCATGAACCCGTCCCCGACGGTGGGAAACGGCGGCACCTGACCGCCGCCAGCACTGTGCTCGCCAGCACTGTGCTCATCGTCGCTGTGGTCGCGTTTCCACTCACCGATGAGCGCCTCGTGGTGCGATTGCAGGGCGGCGTCGAACGTGGCCGCATCCGGGTGCGACAACCGGATCCGGTAACACGCCCCGTGGGCATCGGAGGTTTTGGTGATGGAGCGTTCGGGTCCGCGCCGCGGTGCGGGTTCAGGCTCGGGGCGCGGTTCCAGGCTGATGGCTTTGCGCAGCTGGCTGACGGTGGCCACGCCGGCCAACTCGACGTAGTGGGCATCAGAGCCCGCACCGGCTTTCTGGGCGATCACCCCGACCTGATCCAGTGACAACCGGCCCTCGGCAAGGGCTTGGGTGCAGCGGGGGAACTCCTCACAGCGGGCCGCGATCGCGGCCATGGTCTTGGCGTTGGCCTCGGTGCAGCCGGTCTTCCAGGCCACCAACCCCGCCAGCGAGCGCACCCCGGTCATACCCCACAACCCGTCGCGGTCGATCTCGGCCACGATCTGCACCAGCCGCCCATCGATGGCGTTGCGCTGCCCACACAACTGCGCCACCTCCTCGAACAACACCGCCAACCGCTCCTTCGGCAACACCGAAGCATC